>DATGXY010000222.1:0-33269 GCA_035298525.1 Holophaga sp. | reverse complement strand
GGCCGGGCCGGGGCCGGATCATCGCCAGCGCCTGCGCCGCCGAGGGGCTGGAGGCCCTGGGGCGCGCCCGCGGGGCCTCCGCCGGCGAGGTGCTCCTGGACGGCGCGGAATCGCTGGGGGCCGACGCGGCCCGGGACCTGCTCACGGGGTCGCCCCTGCCCGTGGCGGCCCGCGCCGCGACCCCGGAGGAGGCGGCCGCCGTCCTTTCCCGGGGGGCCGATGCCGTGGTCTTCCCCGCGGGCCTCATGCCCGCCACGGACCTCAAGGCCGCCCTGGCGCCCCTGGGCCTCGACCTGCGGCCCTAGTTGGTCAGGCTCCTATGACCAGCGCAGGAAGGGGATCAGTTCCTCGCTGGTCTGGGCCATCAGCTCCGGGGAGGGCTGCACGAAGACGCTGCCGGCCTTGGCGCTCTCGTTCACGCACACGCCCATGCCCACGAGGCAGGCCTCCTCCAGCTGGACGCCCTGGTACACCGTCGAATTGGCCCCGATGAGGCAGCGCTCGCCCACGCCCACCAGGCCCAGGAGGACGGCGGCGGGGGCGACGAAGGCGTGGTCCCGGATGGCGGTGTGGTGGCCCACGATGGCCGACGCGCAGATGGTGACGTCGTTGCCGATCTTCACGAAGGGCTGCACGACGGCGTTCTCCAGGACCAGGCAGTTGTCCCCCATCTCCACCTCGGGCACAACCTGGGCCCTGGAGCTGACGTACGACACGAGCTCGTAGCCCATGGCCTTGGCCTGGTGGTACCGCGCCTCGCGCAGCTTGTTCATCTGCTGGTAGCTGAGGCCCACCAGCATCCGGTGCGTCTCTGGCGGGTACAGGGAGGGCAGGTCGGCGAAGGGCACCAAGGGCAGGCCCAGCAGGGTGCTCTCCTTGATGTACTCGCCGTCCACGGTGAAGGCCACCACCTCGTGGGGCGAATCGTGGGTGAGGCAGTAGTGGAGGTACTGGGCCCAGCCCCCGCTGCCGAAGATGACCACCCTGCTCATTCGGTCCCTCCCCGCAGCTCTTCCACCAGGCTCGCCAGCTCCGCGACGGTGGGGTTCGCGAAGAAGGAGGCCACGGGGACTTCGACCCCGAACAGCCGGTTGATCTGCATGAGGATCCGGATGGCGGGAAGGGACTTGCCGCCCAGCTCGAAGAAGTCGTCGTCGACGCCCACGGACGCGAGCTTGAGCGCGTCCCTCCAGATGGCGGCGATGCGGGCCTCGGTCTCGCTCCGCTGCTCCACGAAGGCCGCGGAGACCTCGGGGCGCTCCGTGTCCGGGGCCGGCAGGGCGCCCCGGTCCAGCTTCCCGTTGGTGGTCAGGGGCAGGCGCTCCAGGCGCACGAAGTGGGAGGGCAGCATGAAGGAAGGCAGGGTCTCGGCCAGGAAGGGCCGCAGTTCCTGGGGCCCCAGGGGGCCGTCGGCCTCGAAGTAGGCGGCGAGGCGGTTCCCGGAGGTGTCGTCGGGGGCCGATCCGGGCGCCTTCACCACCGTCACCGCGCACCGGCGCACGCCGGGGTGGGCCTGGAGCCGGGCCTCGATCTCCCCCAGCTCGATGCGGGCCCCGCCGATCTTGACCTGTTCGTCGGCGCGGCCCAGGAAGACCAGGCGGCCCTCCTCGCCCCACCGGGCCAGGTCCCCGGTGCGGTAGACCCGCACCCGCCCGCCGCTCCCCAGGGGGTCGGGGATCTCGGGGAAGCGCTCCGCGGTGAGGTCGGGCCGGTTCAGGTAGCCCCGGGCCAGGCCGGCCCCCGCCAGGAAGAGCTGGGCCTCGGCGCCGGGCCCCGCGGGCCGCAGCTCCCCGTCCAGGGGGAAGACCTGCATGTTGGCCGCCGGCACCCCGATGGGCACGGAAACGCCCGTGTCCCGCTCCGGGTCGTAGCGGTGGATCATGCAGCCCACGGTGGCCTCCGTGGGGCCGTACTCGTTGAAGATGGCCACGGGTGCGCCCGTGCGGGCCAGGATATCGGCGGCCAGGGCGGCCTTGAGGTCCTCCCCGCCCACGATGAGCGTCCGGAGGTCCATGGCGCCCAGGTCCATGTCCCGCACCAGGGCCAGGTGGGCGGGGGTGAGCTTCATGATGTTCACGGCCCGGTCCTCGATGACCTTCAGCAGGAGGGTGCCGTGGGACCAGGCCTGGTCCTGGTAGACGATGATGCGGCCCCGGGTGACCAGGGGCGTGAAGACGGTGGTGACGGTCAGGTCGAAGGCCAGGGAGGAGAAGAGGGGCCACGCCATGCCGGGCCCGGGCACGTAGGACCGGCCCGCCCACCAGATGTAGTTCACCAGGCTCCGGTGCTCGATCATCACCCCCTTGGGCTCGCCCGTGGAGCCGGAGGTGTAGATGACGTAGGCCAGGTTCTCCGGCCCCGCCTCCCGGGCGGGGTTCTCCCGCCGGAAGAGCTCCAGGCCCCGCAGGCCCGGCTGCACTGTCACCACCCGGGCGGCGCCTTCGGGCAGGCCCGCGGCCTGGCCCGGCCCGGCCACCAGCAGGGGCGTCTCCCCGGGATGGGTGGCGGCGATCTGGCCCAGGATGGCCTCCACCCGCCTGGCGGGGTTGGAGGGATCGATGGGGACGTAGGCGGAGCCCGATTTGAGGATGCCCAGGATGGCGCACACCACCTCGATGGAGTGCTCCATCTTCAGGGCGACGGGCCGCTCCGGCCGGGCCCCCACGGCCTTGAGCTGCCAGGCGAAGCGGTTGGCCAGGGCGTTCAGTTCGCCGTAGGTGAGGGCGCGGCCCCCGGCGCGGACGGCCTCCGCCCCGGGATCGGCGGCCGCGGCCGCCTCGAAGAGATCCACGATGGTCCGGTCCGAAGGATACTCGGCGGCGGTCCCGTTGAAGGCGGAGAGGAGGGGTGTCATAGGGACCACGCGATCATCTCCTTGAGGACTTCGTTGGCGCCGCCGTAGATGCGGTGCACCCGGCTGTCGGCCCAGATCCTGGCCACCTCGTACTCGGTCATGTAGCCGTAGCCCCCGTGGAGCTGCACGCAGGCGTCGGCCACCAGGCACTCGCTCTCGGTGGCCCAGTACTTGGCCTGGGCGGCGGAGACGGGATCCACGGCGCCCGCGGCCTGCCGCGCCACGCAGGCGTCCACGAAGGTGCGGCACATGCGGGCCCGGGTGGCGGCCTCGGCCAGCACCATGCGGGTGTTCTGGAGATCCATGAGCGTGCCCCCGTAGGCCTCCCGCTCCTTGGCGTAGGCGGCGGTGAGCTCCAGGGCCCGCTCCATGGAGGCCACGGCGCTGACGGCGATGGCCAGCCTCTCGTAGCTCATGCGGTCCATGGCCTGGGCGAAGCCGCGCCCCTCCTTGGGCCCCAGGAGGCTGGAGGCGGGCACCCGCACCCCGTCGAAGAAGGCCTCGCAGGTGTCCTGGCCGTTCATGCCCACCTTCTCCAGGGGCTTGCCCTTCTGGAACCCGGCCAGGCCCTCGGTCTCGAAGACCAGGAGGGAGATGCCCCGCATGGCCGGCAGGGTGGGGTCTGTGCGCACGGCGACGCATAGCAAGTTCATCAAGGTGCCATTGGTGATGAACGTCTTGGAGCCATCCAGGACGTACTCATCGCCTTCGCGACGGGCGGTCATGCGCAGGGCCTGCAGGTCCGAGCCCCCCGAGGGTTCGGTGAGGGCGATGGCCCCCACCAGCTCGCCTGTGGCCAGCCGGGGCAGCCAGTTCCGCTTCTGGGCCTCGTCCCCGTAGCGGTGGATGTAGTGGGCGACGCCGTCCTGGATGTAGTTGGCGAAGTTCACCCCCGCCCGGGCCAGCTCCTCCACCACCACGGCCTCGAAGCGGAAATCGCCCCCGCAGCCGCCGTATGCCTCCGGCAGGTCCACCAGGAGGATGCCCGCCTCCCCCGCCTTCCTCCAGGCGTCCGGATCCGGATGGTGCTGGGCCCGCCAGCGCTCCTGGTGGGGCAGGAAATCCCTGGAGATGAATTTCGCAACCGACGCCCTGAAGAGGCCGAGTTCCTCGTCCATGGCGGTACCGGAATTCATGGTCGCTGCGCTCCTGGGATATGGCTGCCGCTAACTTGTTGGTTGGTAAAGGATACCCCAGAATATTGCCGGGTTATATGTTTTCTCCCCTCCAACGGGGGAGCGCCCAGGAAAAAACCCGCCCCGGGGTGGGGTACGCGGCGAGCCCCGGCGGTCCGCGAAGGAACCGCCGGGGCGCGCCCGGATGCTCATGAAAGCCCTAGAAGATGGGATCGCCCGGCTTGCGGCGCCACGCTTCCGTGCGCTGCTTGCCTTCCTTCTGGGCCTTGGCCTCCTTGGCGGCGGAGGCGAGGGTCTCCAGGAGGCTGTTGCCCACCCGGTTCGCCACGGCCTTCGTGATGCCGGGGGTGTGGGGCCGCTCGGGGGCCTTGGGGTCGCCGGCCTTTTCCCGGGCGACCTCCGCCTGCTCCTTGAGCCGCTTTTCGTACCAGACCTTCCGCTTGGGATCGATGGCCTTCACCTGCTTGGCCTGTCCCCCCTTCCGGGTGGCGGTGGGCTTGGGCTTCGTCTCTCGCCGGTCCTCCCTGTGATCGGATTCAGGGTTGGTGGCTTCTTCCAGGATCTTGGCGAGATCCGCCAGGCTTCCAAGGCCGCGCTGCTTGCTCATGTGTAGACGGGACTCCTTCAGGGCCTCACCTAGGCCCAATCATCAAGCTTAGCGCTCATGGGCCGCCGGGGCCAAGCTGATTTCCACAAAGGTTGTGAATGAACCGCCCGCGCCGGGCCCGGCGCGGGGCGGCTTGGACTTTCCGGGCCTTCAGCAGTCCATGCGAATGTCCACGGGATTCCTGAAGGTGTCGTAGATGGGGGAGGTGCGCCGCACCTTCTCGTGGAGCTCCTTCACCTGCTCCGGGGTGCCGCTGCAGGACAGGTTCACCTTCACCCGGATCTGGGAGAGGCCCGGCCTCACCTTGGGATCCAGCTCCATGAAGCCCGCGAGGCTGGCGTCGGCCTCCAGGTCGAAGCTCAGGCTGTGGATGTCCAGGCCCATGGCGGCCGCGTTGTAGGCGTAGGTGACGCTGAGGCAGGAGCTGAGGGCGTGGAGGGCCAGTTCCCCGGCGTTGGCGCCCAGTTCCGTGCCCAGGAGGGAGGCGGGTTCGTCCGCCTCCAGGAAGACCGGGGTGGCGCGCCGGTGTTCCTTGCCCAGGGCATAGTGGCCGTCGAAGGTGCTCTGGCTGTGGGCCCCGTTGATCCACTTGCCGCGGGAACGGAAGACGAGGCGGCCCATGGCGGGCTTCTGGCGGACGGTTTCAAGGATGGCGCCCAGTTCCTGGACGGAAATGCCGTTGTGGGTGATGGACAAGGTGCTCATGCAGCCTCCCTGGAGCGGCCCTGGGCGGGGACGCGGCCCTGGCCGCTCCGTGGGGGCGGGCGAGCGTCCGTGGTCCAGCCATGAGGCCAGGCGCATGCCCACGCCCGTGCCCTCGCTGGTGATCCAGAGGGAAGGGTAGGGCGGAAGGAGATTGCGTCAAGCTCGCAAATTCCGCTCCGGCGAACGTGAGGGGAGGGGAAGCGCCCTCACCCCCCCGTGGGCTTCACCGCATGGCTTCCATGGGGCTCAGGCGCATGGCGCGGAAGGCGGGATACATGCCGAATACGAGGGAGAGGGCGAGCGCCACGGACCAGGCCATGGCCAGGCCGAAGGGGTTCACGATGAGGCCGTAGGGGAAGTTGCTGGAGAGGGCCTTGCACAGGAGGGTTCCGGCGAAGGTGCCCGCCAGGGCCCCCAGGGCGGCCAGGACCGCCGCCTCCAGGAGGAACTGGACGAAGATCTCCTTGTCCGTGGCTCCCAGGGCCTTGCGCAGGCCGATCTCGTAACGGCGGTCGGAGAAGCTGATGAGCATCACCGAGAGCACCCCCACGCCGCCCACCAGGAGCACGGTGCCGGCGAGGCTGAACAGGACCACGGTCCACCCGTGCATCTGCTGCATGAAGTTCTGCCAGCTGCGGGCGGCCTCGGCCTCCAGGTCCACGATCTCCACGTCCTGGATGCCGTGGTGGGCCTGCCGGGCCCGGCCCAGGAGGAGGGCCGAAACATCCTTGAGGTCGCGCTTGGCCCGCAGCTTCACCGTGACCTGGCTGAGCTTGTGGCCGGCGTCCAGGCGGTCCATGTAGGCCTGCAGGGGCACCAGCATGCCGTTGGCGTCCATCCAGGTGTCCTCGTTGAAGATCATGGAGGGGGCCAGCACGCCCACCACCCGGAAGGGGAGCCCGTCCACCATCACGTCCTTGCCCACGGGGTCGGCGCCGCCCAGGAGCTTGGAGGCGAGGCTCGCGCCGAGCACGGCCACGGTGGAGCGGCGCCGGGCGTCGTCCTCCGTGAGGCCCCGGCCGGAGGCGATCCGCCGGTTCATGACGGGGATCCATTCGGGCACGTTGCCGGTGACGAAGATGCGCTCGGCGCCCCCCGCCACGCGGACGCTGACCTGCTTGGCGGAGCGGGGCATGAAGGCGAGGACGCCGGGGTAGGGGGCCGTGAGGCGGGGCACGTCCTCCATGCGCAGGCCGGGGCTCATGGCGAAGCGCTTCTGCTCGTCGCTGGTCTCCGCGGCCTTGGGGCGGATGACGACGGTGCCATCCCAGCTCATGCCCGAGAACCCGGTGCCGATCTTGTCGATGATGCCGTCGAGCACCGACGTCATCACCACCAGGGCGAAGACGCCCAGCATGAGCAGCGTCAGGGTCAGGAGGCTGCGCATCTTGTGGGCCCAGAGCTCGGTGAGCCCGCTGGTGACCACCTCCCAGGCCAGGGAGAGCTGGTGGGCCAGGCCCCGGCCCGCGGTGGAGGGGGCCGCGGCGGGAGCCGCGATCCGGGAGTCCTCTCCGAGGAGGGTTGGCACCGACTCACTCATGGCGCAGGGCCTCCATCGGCTCGCGACCATGCGGGTCGCGGAGCAGGCTCCGGTGGAGCCTGCGGAGCGGGGCCCCGCAGGGAGCGAGTAAACCTGGCCGGGGGACGAGGCTATTCATAGCGCAGGGCCTCCATGGGAGAGAGCCTGCTGGCCTTCCAGGCGGGATACAGGGCGAAGGCGAAGCCGAAGATGGCCGCCAGGAGGAAGGCCCACAGGAAGCTGGAGGGGGTCATGGAGAGGGGCACCTTGAGGCTGGCGGTGATCGTCCAGGAGAAGATGACGCCGGTGGCGAGGCCCGCGGCCGCGCCCAGGATCGTCAGGAGGAGGGCCTCGGTCATGAAGCCCTTGAACACCTCGCCCCCGGAGGCGCCGATGGCCATCTTCACGCCCACCTCCCGGACCCGCTCCTTGAGGGAGGCCATCTGGATGTTCACGTTGACGATGCCGCCGCCGAGGAGGGCGAGGACGCCGGAGAGGAGGAAGATGAGGTCGTAGGCGTTGCCCTGGCTCTGCTGCCGGCGCACGCGCGCGGCCACGTCGTCCAGGCGGAAATCCTCCTGGAGGCGGTGGTTGGCCTTGAGAAGGCTCGTGAGCTGGGTGCTGAAGGCGCGGATCCGGCCCAGTTCGGGAAGGCGGAAGGTGACCCGGTCGGAGCGCTGGTAGCGGTCGCCCTGGAGCCGCTTCTGCACGAAGGTGGAGGGGGCGGCGATGATGCGGTTGCGCCACTGGAAGATGTTCCCGCCGTTGTCCCGGAAACGGAACACGCGCTCCTGGAAGGTGCCGACGACGGTCAGGGGCTTGCCGCCCACCGTGATGACCTGGCCCACCGCGTTGCCGTCGGGGAAGAAGGTCTCGACGGCCTCGGCGCCCAGGATGGCCACGGGGTCGCCCTGGGCCAGCTCGGTGGCGCTGAAGGCCCGGCCCTGGGCGATGGCGTAGCCGTCCAGGGGGATGAAGTCGGCGCCGATGCCGGTGATCTGGCGGTCCTGGTCGGCGGCGGAGGTGCGGGTGCGGGCGCGGGCGTTCCTGCGCACGCTCACCCCGGCCACGGCGTCGGGGGCCAGTTCGGAGCCGCCCTCGGCGTCGGCCTGGCGCAGGCCCAGGTTCGCGGTCTGGAGGGCCGTGGGCTGGCCGTCCTTGACGATGGCGTTGGGCTGGACGTTGAGCTTGTCCAGGCCGCCCAGCTTCACGTAGAGGCGCGCGCTCTGGGCCCGCATGCTGTCGGAAATGGAGAAGCCGCCCAGCACCGAGGCCACGCCCAGGATGACGCCCAGGGCCTGCAGCACGCTCCGGCCCAGGTTCTCCCGGATCTCGGTCCAGGCCTCCAGGAGCCGCTCACGGAACTGCCCGGAAAGGGTCATGCCGCCCCCCCCTGGGCGATGAGGCCGTCCCGGATCTCCACGCGGCGGGCCGCCATGGCGGCGATGCCCAGGTCGTGGGTGACGAGGATGACGGTGTTGCCCTGGCGGTTGAGCTCCTTGAACAGCTCCAGGATCTCGGCGCCCGTGTGGGAGTCCAGGGCCCCGGTGGGCTCGTCGGCCAGGAGCATGGTGGGGCGGTTGGCCAGGGCCCGGGCGATGGAGACCCGCTGCTTCTGGCCGCCGCTCAGCTCACCGGGGAGCTTCTGGGCCTTCTCGGAGAGGCCCACCCGGTCCAGCAGCTCCAGGGCCCGCTGGCGGCGCTCCCTGCGGCCCACCCCCGCGTAGAGCATGGGCAGTTCCACGTTGCGCAGCACCGAGGCCTTGGGCAGCAGGTTGTAGGCCTGGAAGACGAAACCGATCTTCGTGTTGCGGATCCGGGCCAGGTCCGAGCCCGAAAGCCCGTGCACGGGCACCCCGTCCAGGGCGTATTCCCCGGCCGTGGGCCGGTCCAGGCAGCCCAGGATGGCCATGAGCGTGGACTTGCCCGAACCGCTGGGCCCGATGAGGGCGATGAACTCGCCCGGGTCCACGGTGAGGTCCACGCCGTTGAGGGCGTGCACGGCCGTGCCGTTCGCGCCGAAGACCTTCGTGATCTTCGTGGTCTGGATGACGGGGATCGTCATGGTCCTGCTCCGGCTTCAATGTTTCATGTCATCAGAAGAGCGTCCCCCGAACCCATCGGATCCCAGGTCCCTGCGCGCCCCGGGGGTGGGATGACGCCCGGTCCGGGCTCCGCCCGGCCCGGGCGTGGGGGTGTGGGGGGACGGAGAGCGAGCGCAGCGAGCGCGCGGTCCCCCCACCCTTTAGAAGTTGTCCTCGTCCTTCTCGACCTTCTTGCGGGTGGGATCCTCCAGGCTCACCTGGTCGTCCTTGGCCAGGCCGGCGAGGATCTCGACGCGCTCCAGGGTGGCGATGCCCGCCTTCACGGGGACGACGTCGAAGTAGTCCTTCCAGTGGTCGGAGAGCCACACGAACTTGGAACGGCCTCCGAGCCCTTCCCGGGCCGCCGCCACCTTCTCCGGGGGCAGGTCCTTCTTCAGGCGGTAGACGACGGCCTGGCCGTCACGGCGCTGCAGGGCCTCCAGGGGCACGCTGATGGCCTTCTCCCGCTTGTCGCCCAGGATCTCCACATTGGCGCTCATGCCGGTGCGGTAGGCCTCGTTCAGCTCGTCCAGCTTCACCTCCACCTTGAACACCTTGATCTTGTCCACGAGCTCGGCCGCGGGGGACACGAAGCGCACCTTGCCCGTGAAGGCCTTCTGGGGGAAGGCGTCCAGGGTGATCCGCACGGGCTGGCCCACCTGGACCTTGGCCACGTCCACCTCGTTCACGTTCACCTTGATGATGAGGCTCTTGAGGTCGGCCACGGTGTAGACCACGGTGCCGGAGTTGAAGCTGTTGACGCCGGACATGATGGTATCGCCCAGCTCGATGCCCTTCTTGATGATCATGCCGGACATGGGGCTCGTAACCTTGGCGCGCTGGGTGGAGGCGTTGCCGGCGATGGGGATGCCCCGGTCCTCGACGATCTGGTAGCGGGTCTGGGCGGCCTTGAGGGCCTCGGCGGCCAGGTCCCTGGCCATCTTGGAATTGCGGTAGGTCTGGTCCGAAACCAGGCCTTCCTTGTAGAGGGCCTCCTGCTGGCGGAAATCCTTATCCGCGTTCATGAAGGACACCTTGGCCTGGGAGACGCTGCCCTGCACGTCGGAGAGGGTCTGGGCCTGGTTCACGTCGGGCTCGACCTCGGCCAGCACCTCGCCCTGGGTGACCATGTCCCCCTCGCGGACCTTGTAGGAGAGGACCCGGCCGGAAACGGTGGACTTGATATCCACCTTCACGAAGGGATCCACCACGCCCACCTCGCGGACGCTCACCTGGAGGTCCTCGGTCTGCACCTTGCCCAGCCGGAAGGGAGGCTCCTGGCCGTTCTTGGGCTTCTGGGCGCTCTTGGCGGCGATGAGCAGGCCCCCAACGACCAGGAAGCCAACTGCACCGACGATCCACCACCGCTTTTTCATGGAATCCCCCGATTTATCGAATATCCGGACACAGGTCACTTGGATGGACAGGAAGGCTACGGACCCAGGATGGGCCCGTTTAGCAAAGGGAGGAGTGGCCATTCGGCCGTTCCCGGCCCCCCACCGGCGAACGGCCGGGGTGGGCCGGCGAGTGAATCCGGAACGGCCATTCCCGCTTCCCCCCTCCGGCCGCAAGGGATCCGCCCACCCGCGGCGCGCTTGGCACGCGCGCGCCGCGGATGGGCGGATGGCTGGACAGCGGAGATAAGGGGGGCGCGGCGTCCCGGGGGCTCAGGCCTGGGTGAGGCGCTTGGCTTCCCGGGCGATCATGAGCTCTTCGTTGGTCGGGATGACGGCCACGGGGAGCCTGGAATCGGGGGTGGTGATGAAGCGCCCGGTCTTGCTCCGGACCTTGTTGGCCTCGGCGTCCAGCTTCACGCCCAGGTAGGTGAGGCGCTCGCAGACCCAGGCCCGCAGGTCGTTGGAGTTCTCGCCGATGCCGGCGGTGAAGACGATGGCGTCCACGCCGTTCATGGCCGCGGCGTAGCCGCCGATGTACTTGAGCACGCCGTAGCAGAGCACCTCGTGGGCGAGGCGGGCGCGCCGGTTCTTGCCCATGGCCTCCTCCACCTCGCGGCAGTCGGAGGAGACGCCGGAGATGCCCAGCAGGCCGGACTTCTTGTTGAGCAGGGCGCCCATGCCCGCGGCGTCCAGCTTCTCCTGCTCCATCACGGTGGTGATGACGCCGGGGTCCAGGTTGCCGCTGCGGGTGCCCATGACCACGCCTTCCAGGGGGGTGAGGCCCATGGAGGTGTCCACGGAGCGGCCGTTGTGCACGGCGGTGATGCTGCTGCCGTTGCCCAGGTGGCACACGATGATCTTGCAGGCGTCGAAGGGCTTGCCGATGAGGGCGGCGGTCTTCTCGGCCACGTAGCGGTGGCTGGTGCCGTGGAAGCCGTAGCGGCGCAGGCCCAGCTTCTGGCAGAGCTCGTAGGGCAGGCCGTAGGTATAGGCGTAGTCGGGCATGCTGTGGTGGAAGGAGGTGTCGAACACCGCCACCTGGGGCACGCCGGGGAAGAGGTCCTGGGCGGTGCGGATGCCGGAGGCCGCCGGGGGGTTGTGCAGGGGCGCGTAGAAGGCCAGGTCCTCGATCTCCTTCAGGACGGCCGGAGTGATCACCTCGGAATCACCGAAGTTGGGGCCGCCGTGGGCCACGCGGTGGCCGACGGCGTCCACGTCCGTGCCCTCGGGCAGGACGGTGTCCCGCAGCTGCTCCATGATCGCGCTCAGGGCCACCTTGTGGTTGGCCATGTCCAGCTCCAGGCGGCCCTTCTCGCCCGAGATGGTCCAGCGGATGAAGCCTTCGGAGAGGCCGATGCGCTCCGCGATGCCCTCGGCGAGGGTCTTCTCCTCGCTCATGTCCACAAGATTGAACTTGAGGGAGGATGAACCGGCATTGAGGACGAGGATCAGCACGATGGTCTCCTGAAATTTTTCTCGATTGATCCAGTCTAACCCCTCCTAGTTGCTAAGTCTGCACTGGTCTGACCACTTGTGCCCGGGATCATAGCCCCGCTCGGCAAAGGTTCACGAGAGGGCACTTCCGGCACGCCGGCAGGGTCCGGACCCCGGGGCAGTCCCCCAGGATCCCCAGGTGGGCCAGGGCGAAGTCGTACCGGAGGGGGTCCCCGGGATCCAGGGCCCGGAGGGCCTGGGTGATCTCCTGGGCCAGGCGCCCGTCGGGGGTCCGGCGCCGGGCCAGGCCGATGAAGCGGGAGATGCGGGCCACGTGGGTGTCCAGGGGGATGACGAGGGAGGCGGGGGGGTAGTTGCGCCAGAGGCCCAGGTCGGGCCAGCCGTCCCGCACCATCCAGCGCAGGAACATCCGCCAGCGCTTGCAGGCCGCCCCCTCCCGGGGGTCCGGGAGATTGAACCGCAGTCCGGGGGTGTCCGGCAGCTCCCGGCGCAGGCGGCGCACCAGGGCCGAAAGGCGCGCGTCGGCGTCCTGGTCCCCCTCGGGGACGAGAAGGGGCTCCAGGCCCCGGCCGCCGGTCTCCCGGTCCAGGTCGGCCCAGGCGGCCATCCAGTGGGCCATGTCTTCCGCCGTGTGGAAGCGCCAGACCCAGGCGCCCAGGTCCCGGGCCAGGACCGGGGCCGCCTCCGCCCCCAGGGCCCGGAGGGCCTGGGCGGGGCGGGCCCCCAGGGGGGCCAGGGCGCCCCGGATGGCCTGGAGCATGGGGGCCACCCGGCCGTAGGCGAGGTGGGCCGCCACGAAGGCCGCCAGCTCCCGGTCCCGGGGATCGGCGAAGGCCAGGGGCACCACGATGGGGTCGAGGGCCAGGGCGGCCTCGCTGCGGTAGCGGTCGTGGAGCTCGTCCAGGCGCGCCTTCAGGGCCGACCCGGAGCGTTTCAAGGCCGGGGGATCCGGATCGTGAGGCCGCCGTCCTCGAAGGCCACGGCGATATCCAGGGCCTGGGCCACCCGCAGGGCCCAGCGCCCGGCGATGTCGCCGCTGCGCCCCTCGGGCAGGGCGCAGAGGCCCTCGGGCAGCTGGGAGACGGGAGCCATGCGCAGGCGCCAGTGGTCGGCCTCGGACCGGGCCTGGATGCGCAGGCCGGAGCGGGCGTAGGGGAGCACCTGCCGGCAGGCGCTCCGCACGTAGGTGCGCAGGGCCTCCCCGGGGAAGGCGTCGGGGCCCGGGCCGGGTTCCAGTTCCACCTCCAGGGGGGCCTTGTGGAGCAGCGCGAGGGGCTTCAATTCGTCAGCGAGCTGCTCACGCCATTCCCGGGCGGACTGGAGGGAAGCGTCGGGCAGGGTGCCCATGGCCAGGTGCCGGGCCCGGCCCAGGATGCCCAGGCCCTCGGAAACCACGGCATCCAGGCGCGCCCGGTTGCGGGGGCTGAGGGGGGCGTCCTCCGGGGTCAGGTCCAGCACTCCCTGTACACCGGCGAGCACATTGGCCAGGTCGTGTAGGGCGGCCCGCATCAACAGTTCGGAATCTTTGTCCATGCTCGCCAACTTTCTGGTGACCGGGACTATACTTCATCCTGAGGCTTCTCGGATCTTATCATCTGGAAAGGCGCGGACCTTATGCCCCATCCGAAGAAATTGGGTGAAATGCTGGTCGATGCGGGGATCCTGACCTTCACCCAGCTGCAGGATGCTCTGCGCTACCAGCGGTCCGCGGGTGGGCGGATGGGGAGCAACCTGGTGGCCATGGGCCTCATCACCGAGGAGTCCCTGATGGACTTCCTCGCGCGCCAGACGGGGGTGCCCCGGGTGGACGTGAAGAACCTGGAGATCCCCCAACCGGTGCTGGAGCGCATCCCGAGGCGCCTGGCGGAGCAGATGACGATCCTCCCCGTGGCCTTCAAGGAGCCCAAGTCCCTGGTGGTGGCCATGGCGGACCCCTCGGACCTGAACGCGGTGGACAGCGCCCGGTTCGCCTCGGGGCTCAACATCGAGCCGGTGGTGGCCTCCCACTCCTCCCTGCGCCTGGCCATCGCCGATCAGTACCGGAGGCTGGAATCGGGGCTCATCGGCGTCACCGTGGAGGTGGGCAAGGACCCCCTGGAGGAGGGCATCCCCGTCAACTTCGATATGCCTTCGGAGCCCGTGGCCGTGACCTCGGCCTCCCCCTGGGTGCGCCGGGACCCCTTCTTCGACGGCGAGCCCGTGCGGGAGGAGCCCCACGATCCCTTCCACTTCTTCGCGGACCCGCCCTCCCAGGAGTCCCGGCCCGCGGACAGCGCCCCCGCCATCATCCCCGTCCGATCGGCGGCCTCCCAGGTGGTCCCCCCCGTGGAGAACCTGGGCACCCGCGCCCTGATCCTGGGCCTGGTGAAGAACCTCCAGCGCCGGGGCATCCTGGGCCCGGACGAACTGCAGCGGCTGATCCTGAACATGGCCGAGACCGGGGAGATCTCCGACATCTACCGCTAGAAGTGGGGGTGTGGGGGGACGCAGGGCGAACAAAGGGAGCGGGCGGTCCCCCCGCAGGACGCATCAGCGGTGCTTTTCCGCCACCCGCTGGAGCTTGCGGGCGGGGCACTCCTTGCTGGAGCAGGCGCCGCAGCCGGAGGCGCAGGAGGCCCGGAAGAGGTTCCTGCCCAGGTAGGCCGCGGCCAGGAGGGCCGCGAGGAGGATGAGGGCGAGCTGGAAGGTCATGGGGACCTCAGGAAAAACCGAGGAGGCGGCCACCCGCGACCGTGAGCCAGGCCATGAGCCAGGCGAGGCCGGAGCCGTAGAGGATCGTGAAGCCCGCCCAGGGGAGGCTGCGGGTCTCCTTGTAGATCATCCCCACGGTGCCCAGGCAGGGGGTGTAGATGAGGGTGAAGACCATGAAGGCCAGGGCGGTGAGGGGGGTGAGGCCGGAGCGGGCCCGCAGGGCCTCCTGGAGGGCGCCGGAGCCCTTGGCCTCGTCGTCGTCGGACTTGGCCTGGTGGATGACGGCCATGGTGCTCACCACGATCTCCTTGGCCACGAACCCCGCGGTGAGGGCGACGGTGTCCTTCCAGGCCTCGGGGCGCTTGCGGTCGGGGTCCAGGATGGGGGCCAGGGTGGGCTGCATGAGCTTGCCGAAGCGGGCCGCGAGGCTCGTGTTCACGACGCGGCTCTCGTGGGCCAGTTCCAGCTGGGCCAGGGCGGCCTCCTTCTCGGCCTTGGGCATGGAGGAGCCGGTGACCGCGGCCTTCTGCTGGCGCAGCTCCGCGCGCCAGTCGGCGTTGGCGATGCCCGGATAGTGGCTGAGGAACCACACCAGGGTGGCCCCGGCCAGGATGACGGTGCCGGCCCGGTAGAGGAAGACGCTCCCCTTCTCCCACATGTGGATGATGGTGCTCTTGAGCACGGGGAGCCGGTACGGGGGCAGCTCCATGACGAAGGGGGCGTTCTCGCCCTTGAAGAGGGTGAGGCGGAGGAGCTTGCCCATGCCCATGGCCAGGAAGAAGCCGAGGAAGTGCATGGCCAGGATGGCGAAGGCGGCGGCCACGGGCCTGAAGAAGGTGCCGGCGATGACGATGTAGATCTGGAGCCGGGCCGAACAGCTGATGAGGGGGGCCACGAGGATGGTGATGAACCGGTCCTCCCGGGCCTCGATGGTGCGGGTGGCCTGGACGGCGGGGACATTGCAGCCCGTGCCCATGACGAGGGGGATGAAGCTCTTGCCGTGGAGGCCCATGAGGTGCATGAGCCGGTCCATGATGAAGGCGGCCCGGGCCATGTAGCCCGTGTCCTCCAGGAAGGCGATGCAGCCCATCAGGAGCATGATCACGGGCACGAAGACGATGACCGCCCCCACGCCGGGGATGATGCCGTCCACCAGGAGGCTGGAGAGCTCCCCGGGGGGGAGCTTGGCCGCGGCCGCGTCGTGGAGCCAGGCGAAGCCCGCCTGGATCCAGTCCTGGGGGATCTTGCCCACCACGAAGGTGACCGTGTACACGGCGATCATGATGAGGATGAAGATGGGGATGCCCAGCCAGCGATGGGTGAGGGCCATGTCCAGCCGGCCGGTGATATCCGCGCCGCGCTTGCCCACCTGCTTGACCACCTCTTCCACGAGCCCGTGGGCGAAGCCGTAGCGCCCTTCGGCCACGAGGGTGGACGCGTCGGCCCCCAGGTGGGATTCCAGGAAGGCGATGCTGGCGGCGGCCTGGCTGGTAATCGCCTTGCGGGCGTGGCTCCGCTCGATGGCCTCCTGGGCGTGGGGGACGGCCTCCAGGACCATGAGGGCCAGGCGGCGGGGAGGGAAGGCCTGGGCCAGTTCCTCGTCCCGCTCGATCTCCCGGGCCAGCTTGGCCACCTCCCCTTCCATGTCGTGGCCGTAGTTGACGGCGGCCAGCTGGGGGGCGCCGGAGGCCACCACCCTGCGCACGGCCTCCCGCAGGGCCTGGATGCCCTCCTCCCGGTTGCCCACCGTGGGCACGACGGGGCCCCCAAGCAGGCGCTCGAGGGTGGGCAGATCGATCTTCATGCCCGCGTCTTCGGCGTCGTCCATCATGTTCAGGACGAAGACCATGGGGCGGCCCAGCTCCAGGAGCTGGGTGGTGAGGTAGAGGTTGCGCTCCAGGTTGGAGGCGTCCATGACATTGACGATGACGTCCACGGAGGGATCGGACACGAACTGGCTGGCGATGCGCTCATCCTCGGAGCGGGCGGCCAGGGAATACGTGCCCGGCAGGTCCACCACCTCCACGGTCTCCCCGGCCTCCTCGTAGGTCCCGCTGCGGCGCTCCACGGTGACGCCCGGCCAGTTGCCCACGTGGTGGCGGGACCCGGTCAGGGCGTTGAAGATGGTGGTCTTGCCGCAGTTGGGATTGCCGGCCAGGGCGAGAACGGTCACCGCTCGCCCCCTTCCACCAGGATGCACTGGCCCTCTTCCCGGCGCAGGGAGAGGTGGTAGCCCTTGATGACCAGTTCCATGGGATCCCCCATGGGGGCCAGTTTCTCCACCTTCAGGCGGGCGCCGCGAATGAAGCCCATCTCCAGGAGGCGATGACGTATCTTGCCTGTGGCCAATACCTGAGCGACCACGGCTTCCTCGCCCGGCTGCAATTCGCTCAACGGCCTCGCTTGAACCTGAGACATGTTCTCAACCCCGTTCTTCCAGCATAGAACACCCTCAAGCCGAAACAAGCGCTATTACTGAGACACTAATCACAAGCCCTGGAACGCCCCTTGCTACAATGCCCCCAAGCCCCCGTGTGCCCATGGTCATCACCTTCCCCAACATCCTGACGCTCCTGCGCATCTGCGCGGTGCCCTTCTTCGCCATCGCGGTGTGGTACGGCCGCACGGCGGAGGCCTGCATCCTCTTCGCGGCCGCGGGGATGACGGACCTCCTGGACGGGTGGATCGCGCGGCGCTTCAACCAGAAGTCGACCCTGGGGGCCATCCTGGACCCCGCCGCCGACAAGCTCCTGATGACGACGGCCTTCGTGCTGCTGGCCTTCCCCAGGGAGGCCTACGCGGTGAAGGTGCCGGCCTGGGTGGCCATCCTGGCCATCAGCCGGGACGTGCTCATCTCCCTGGTGGCCCTGGTGGCCTACGAGCGCCTGGACCCGGGCACGTTCCTGCCCTCGCGCCTGGGCAAGGCCACCACCTTCGTGGAACTGGTGGCCATCTCCATGGCCCTCCTCTTCAACCACCTGGGGCCCCGGCCCTGGTTCCGCTTCCTGGTGCCTTGGATCTTCTACCTGATCGCGGCCATGGTGGTGGCCTCGGGCGTCCACTACTTCTTCCGGGCCACCCACCCGCCGCCGGAGCAGGCTTGAGCGGCCCCGGCCGGCCCCGCATCCCCCTGGCCATCGCCGTGGCTGGCGCCGGCTTCGCCGCGGCCCTCTGGTTCCTGCGGGAGGCCCTGGCCCCCTTCTTCCTGGCCGTCGTCTTCACCTACCTGCTGGAACCGGTGGTCTCCCGCCTCTCCCGCTGGATGAAACGCTCCTGGGCGTCCGTCCTGGTGATCCTGGCCGCCATATGTCTGGTGGGCCTGCTGCTATGGGCGGTCCTCCCGGTGCTGTACGGCCAGGCGGAGCGCCTCGTCAGTTCCCTGCCGACCCTGCGCGTGCGGGTGGAGGCCCGGTTCCTGCCCTGGCTCCACGCCCACCCGGCCATCGAGGCCAAGTACCTCCAGGCCCTCGAGGGCATCGATCCCATGGCCCTCCTCAAGGGGGCCGGCACGGCGGGGGCGGGGCTCCTGGGCCTGCTCCTGGACGCCATCACCCTCATCCTGGTGCCCCTCATCGTCTACTACCTCCTGCAGGAGGGCTCCCGGCTCACCCAGGCCCTGGATGACCTGGTGCCCCGGCGCCACCTGGCCCTGGCCCACCGCCTCGCGGAGGACATCAACGGCCGCCTGGGGGGCTACATCCGGGGCCAGCTGGGCGTGTCCGCGGCCATGTCCCTCCTCCAGGCCGTGGGGTTCGCGGCCGCGGGGGTGCCCTACGCATGGCTCCTGGGCCTGGTGGCGGGCTTCTCCAATGTGGTGCCCTATTCCCCCTACATCACGGCCCTGCCCGCCGCCCTCGTCCTGGCGGCCTCGGACGGGGCCGGGGCCAGCCGGCTCCTGGTGGTGGCCCTGGTCTTCACCCTGGTGCAGAAGGTGGAGGCCCTGCATCTGACCCCGGTGTGGGTGGGCCGCGCCAGCGGGCTCCATCCCCTGGAGGTCCTGCTGGGCATCCTCTGCTTCGGCCACGTGTTCGGGCTCCCCGGCCTCGTCTTCGCCGTGCCCCTGACCATCGTGCTCAAGGTGACGGGCCGGGCCGCGCGCGAGGCCTACACCGGCCACCCCTGGTTCACGGCCGAAAAGTGAGGCGCGCCGCCCTGATCCTCCTCGCGGCCTGGGCGGCCCTGGGGGCCCAGGAACTGGGCACCCCCTTCCTGAGGGCCTTCCGGCCCCGGGACTACGGCGCCTCCAACCAGATCTGGGCCTTTGCCGAGGACGCCCGGGGCCTGATGTACGTGGGCAACACCATGGGGGTGCTGGAGCACGACGGGGCCACCTGGCGCCTCGTCCCCACCCGGCAGAAGACCGTGATCCGCAGCCTCGGCGCCGGCCTCGACGGGCGGATCTGGGTGGGGGGGAAGAACGAGTTCGGCTACCTGGAGCCCGACGCCTCGGGCCAGACCCGGTACGTGGGCCTGGATCACCTGGTGGCGCCCGGGGACCAGAACTTCGCCGACGTGTGGGGCGTCCTGCCCACCCCCGATGGGGCCGTGTTCAGCACCCGCAAGCGCCTGTTCCGGTGGGACGGGCGGAAGCTCACCGCCCTCGCCTCGGACACGAACTTCCTCATGGGCTGGAAGGTGCGGGGCCGTCTCTACGTGCACCAGTGGGGCAAGGGCCCCTGCGAGGTGCTGGAGGACCGGGTCCAGGCGCTGCCCGGCTGGCCCGATCCCAAGGTGCAGGCCAACTTCATGCTCCCCTGGGGGGCCGGGCAGACCATCCTGGTGGGCACGGGCCACAAGGGCCTCTTCCTGTACGACGGCCACGGCTTCGAACCCTTCCCCACGGAGGCGGATGGCCTGCTGTCCCGCATGGTGGCCAGCACGGCCGTTGTCCTTCCGGACGGGAGCCTGGCCATCGGGGGCCTCAATGGCGGGTGCGTGATCCTGGACCGCCAGGGCCGCCTCCTCATGCATCTGGACCGGAAGACGGGCCTGCCCGACGACATGGTGAACCGGGTCCACGTGGACCGGCAGGGCCGCCTCTGGATCGGCACCAACCGGGGCATGGCCCGGGTGGAATGGCCGGGCCCCCTCACGGCCTTCGGGGAGGAATCGGGCCTGGAGGGCACCGTGGCCAGCGTGCGGCGCTGGAAGGGGGCCCTGTACGCGGGCACCAGCCAGGGCCTCTTCCGCCTGGAGCGGGCCCCCCTGCCCAAGGATCCCCCCGGCACCGTGATCGATACCAAGACGAAGAGCTACCCGGAAGTGAGCTTCGGCGCCCTCTGGCGCTGGCGGCGGGTGGAGGGGCCCACGGGCCGGGTCTGGCGCTTCGTGGAGGACCGGGGCCGGCTTTTCGCGTGCAATGCCCACGGGGTGTACGAAGTGGCGGATGGCAGGGCCCGCCAGGTGTACGTGGCGGGTGGCGAGCGGGATACCTTCGTCCTCCTCCCCGTTCCGGGCCGGCCGGGGCACTGGTACGGCGGCACCACCACCGGCATCGCCCATCTGCGGGAGGCGGGCCGCGTCTGGAAGCGGGAGGCCTTCCTGCAAGGCGTCCTCGGCGAGGTGCGGGCCCTGGTGCCGGCCGGGGACGGCTCCGTGTGGGTGGGCACCCAGTTCACGGGGGTGTACCGGGTGACTCCGGGCGAGGGCAAGGCGCCGCCCCGGGTGGAGGCCTTCGGCAAGGCCGAGGGGCTGCCCAGCCCCGCCCACGACTACCCCCACGCCCTGGCGTCGGGCGTCACCTTCGCCACCCACAAGGGCTTCTACCGCTTCGACCCGGGGGCCCGGCGCTTCGAGCCCGATCCCCGGTTCAAGGGCGCCCTCCCCGCCGGGGACTGGTACCCGGAGGTGGTGGCCCCGGGGACGGACGGCAAGGTCTGGATCCATCTGTACAATGACGCCACCGGCGAGCGCTATTCCGGCGCGGCGGTGCCCGGCCCCGGCGGCGCCTTCCGCCTGGAGGCGGGGGCCTGGCGCCGCCTGGGGGACCTGACCCTCCAGGGGGGCGAGGCCGAGGGGGACGGCACGGTGTGGATGGGGGGCTCGGATGGGCTCTTCCGGTACGATCCCCGGGGGGAGCGCCCCCAGGGGCCCCCTCCCGTGCCCGTGCTGCGGCGGGTGACGGGCCTGGCCGGACGCCTTGTTTACGGCGGCTCCGGGACCTGGGCGGACGCGGACCGCCTCCCCTACGGGGACCGGGTGCTGCGCTTCGAGTACGCGGCCCCCGCGGCCCCCCCCGACGGTTCCCTGCGCTACCAGGTGCGCCTCGTCGGCAACGCCAAGGAATGGTCCGCCCCGTCCCAGGAGACCTTCCGGGATTTCACGAACCTCTGGGAAGGGAGGTACCGCCTGCAGGTGCGCACGGTGGACGCGGATGGCCGCGCCTCCGAACCCGCCGAGGTCCTCTTCCGCATCCGGCCCCCCTGGTGGCGCACCTGGTGGGCGTACGCCGCCTACCTGGCCCTGGCGGCCGCGGGCCTCCGGGCCCTCATCCGCCTCAGCCTCTGGCGGAGCCGGCTGGCCCGGCGCATCCTCCTGCGCAAGGTGGTGGAGCGCACGGAGCAGCTGAAGCGGCGCACCATCCAGCTGGAACAGGCCAAGACCGCGGCGGAGGCGGCCACCCTGGCCAAGAGCGAATTCCTGGCCAACATGAGCCACGAGATCCGCACCCCCCTCAACACCATCCTGGGCTACTCCGAGATCCTCCAGGACGAGGTTGGGGACCCGAGGCACCGGGAGCACCTGGCCGCCATCGCCTCCGGGGGCAAGGCCCTGCTGGGGGTCATCGGCGATATCCTCGACCTGTCCAAGATCGAGGCCGGGCGCGTGGAGCCCGAGCGCCGCCCCACGGACGCCGGCGCCCTGGTGGCCGACGTGGCCCGGGCCTTCACCCTGCGCTGCCGGGAGAAGGGGCTGGAACTGGCGGTGGACGTGGACCCCGTCCTGCCTTCCCATCTCGTGGTGAGCCCCGTGCACCTGCGCCAGATCCTCTTCAACCTGGTGGGCAATGCCGTCAAGTTCACGGAATCGGGCACCGTGCGCATCGCCCTGAGGGAGGTCTCCCGCAGCGGCGACGCCGTGGATCTGCGCCTGGACGTGGAGGACACGGGCATCGGCATTCCCCGCGACCAGCAGGAGCGCATCTTCGAGCCCTTCCACCAGGCCAGGGGCATGGACGCCGCGCGGTACGGGGGCACGGGCCTGGGCCTGGCCATCTGCCGGCGCCTGGCCAGGCTCCTGGGCGGCGAACTCACCGTGTCCAGCACGGAGGGCCTGGGCAGCACCTTCACCCTCCTCCTGCCGGGCCTGCCCATCGCCAGCGGCGAATCGGTGCGGGAGGAGGCGGATGGCCCCTTCATTGGCGCCTTCCTGCCCGCGACCCTCCTCCTGGCCGACGACGTGGCGCCCAACCGGGACCTGCTCAAGGCCTTCCTCATGCCCGGCCCCTTCACCTTCCTGGAAGCGGCGGACGGGGAGGCCGCCCTCCAGATCGCCGCCCAGTACCGCCCCGATCTGATCCTCATGGATCTGCGCATGCCCGGCCTGGACGGCCTGCAGGCCACCCGGGCCCTCAAGGCTGATCCCGAACTGAAGGCCATTCCCGTCATCATCCTCACCGCCTCCACCACGGCGGCCGACGAGGGCCCCGTATGGGCCAGCGGCGCCGACGGCTTCCTGCGCAAGCCCGTGGGCCGCACCCGTCTGGCCGCGGAGATGGCCAAGTTCCTGCCCATGGCGGCGGGGGCCGGGGCCCGGCCCGGCGCCACGGCGGCCGCCCCGGTACCCGAAGGCGGTCCGGCCGACCCCACCCGCTTGCTGGCGGACCTGGAGGGGGAGCTGGCGGAATGGGGCCGCCTGAAGGATGCCTTCTTCATCGACAAGATGGCCGCCTTCGGGGCCCGCATCGCCCACCTGGGCGCCAGCCATGGGTCGGCCCCCGTGCAGCGGTGGGCCGCCCGGGTGCAGGAGCAGGCCCGGGCCTATGACATGGAAAACCTGCCGGGGACCTTCCGCCACTTCGCGGATGTGGTGGAGGAGATCCGGGGGGTCGCGACAAGGGAAAAATAATAGTTCGCATTCCCCTGCGGCCCCGCTCAGGCAGGCCGCTTGGGGCCTGGGGCCAGGCCAGGCGGGTCATCCTTGGGAGGCTTCTCCTGCCCGGCGAGGCCCGCCTGGAGGCCGGTGGCCCGGCGTGATTCCTCGGTCCCCGGCGCCAGCGGTTGGTCCCCCGGGCCCGTAGACGGCAGCCGGCCTCGCGGCAGGCCGGGTCGAGTGGGCCATCACCCGCCGGAGGGTGGGGGTGATCCCGGTCATGGGGAGAAGGCCGCGCCTGCATGGGTTCGAACCCCGGAAGCGCCGCCTCAATAAGGGGGTTGCTCATCCATGAATTAAATATAAATTATTGCGAGGTCCCCTGTCCGAGAAGGATCCACGATGAATCGAACCCGATACGTTCTGATGGCCGCCTGTCTTATCCTCCCTTGGACGGCCGCCGCCCACCCCCGTCCGCCTGTCGAAGAGGACAAGGCGCCGGTCAAGGAGAAAGAGGCCGAATTGCCCGCCAAGGGCTACCACTACGTCCTGAAGAACGCCACCGTGGTCCTTTGGCAACGGGACAGCCTTAAAATGGTTCCCGATAGCACCACCAAGTCGCTCGGCCCTTCGGGCACGCCGTCTGCCTCCCGCATCCAGATGTTCGAAGCGGGACTCACGGGGCCATTCAAGTCGGTGCCCGCAGTGATCAACCTCCGGGGGGACGGCAGCACCGCGGGGACGAAGTGCAAGGACTTCGACGACCTGAAGACCCGGGTCAAGGCCGCCCTCTCCAAGCCCGAGAAGGACGGCCTGGAGGAATTCATCTTCCCCCGGGTCGAGTTGACGGCGGGAAGCTTGAAGGGAGAGGTCATCTACCTGGTCCAGACCTATTTCCTGGCGGACCCCAAGGCCCAGTGACGCCCCCGGGGCCCGCCCCCGCGGCAGGCTTGGGCCCGGGCCCCGTCCAGTCTAGACTGGAGGCCAACCCGGTGCCCCATGTCCGATGCCCCCGCCCACATCCTCATCGTGGACGACCTGCCGAAGAACCTGCAGGTCCTGGCCCTGCTCCTGGACAAGGCGGGCCACCGGGTGTCCATGGCCATGGACGGGGCCCAGGCCCTGGCCATGGTGGAAGCGGAACCGCCGGACCTCATCCTCCTGGATGTGATGATGCCGGGGCTGGACGGTCTGGAGACCTGCCGGCGCCTCAAGGCCAAGGAGGCCACCCGGGAGATCCCCGTCATCTTCCTCACGGCCAAGGCCGAACTGGAGGACCTGCAGGAGGGCTTCAGCCTGGGGGCCGTGGACTACGTCACCAAGCCCTTCCGGGGTGGGGAGCTGCTGGCCCGGGTGGCCACCCACGTGGCCCTGAAGCGGGCCCTGGAGCGGGAGCGCGACCTGCGGGTGAGCCTGCAGGAGACCCTGGCCCAGGTGCGGGTCCTTTCCGGCCTGCTGCCCATCTGCGCCTGCTGCAAGAAGGTGCGGGACGACGGGGGCTACTGGAACCAGATCGAGACCTACATCGAGGCCCACTCGGAGGTGGGCTTCACCCACGGCATCTGCCCGGACTGCTCGGCCAGGCTCTACCCGGAGATGGGCGAGCCCCTCTGACGGCTGGCGCCAGTAAATAAATTAATTATCCTTTTCTGGTGACCGATGCCTCGCTGTCCTGCTCAGCGGGCAACCACACTCCCCCTGGAAAGGAACCTTCATGACCTGTCTCATCTCCTGGGTGTTGGCCGCCCTCGTGGTCGTCGCCCCGCCCCTTCGCGCCCAGGACACCTGGGTGGTGGATCAGCCCACCCTCCAAGTGCAGACTGACGGCAAACGGATGACCGTCACGTCCCGAAGCCGCTTCGTGAAGAACGGCTCGCCCATCGATCAGTACAGCGCCGATCTCGCCCCCTGCGCGAACCTGACCTTGGTCCTCCCCGACCAGAGGCGGATCCCCATCAACGCGGGGAGGGTGGGCAAGGACTACCTGGACCTGGCCAAGGCTGTGGCGGAGAAGTGGATCATGCTCGCCATGATGCGGGATCCTGGCCTCCTCTCGCCCATGGACGCTCCGGGGTCGAATGATTTGGGGATCCTGCAGCGGCCCGGCATCCTGGCCAAGGTGGTCATCACGTCGCCGGACACCCAGGAATTCCACTTGGCCGACGTGAAGGCCGCCGGGACCCTCCCGGAGCCCATCCCCATTCCCGGGATCGGGGTCCTGGGCGATACGCCCTCCCCGGCCCCCGGGGGCAAGCCGGGCCAGGGCGGGGTGGACCTGGGCGGGGCCCGGGATCCCTCCTTCACCCCCAAGCCCAAGTCTTGAAAGGGCCCGGCCCGCAGACTCCGGCCCCGCGCCCGGCATGGCCGGGCCGCGGGGCCGGGAACGCGGGGAAGGGGCTAGACCAGGTCGAAGGCGTTGAAGAAGTAGCTCACCTCGCGGGCGGCGGAGGCGGGGCTATCGGAGCCGTGGGTGGCGTTGCGGCCCACGTTCTCGCCGAACTTCCTGCGCAGGGTGCCCTCGGCGGCCTTGGCCGGGTCCGTGGCGCCCATGATCTCCCGCCAGCGGGCGATGGCGTTCTCGCGCTCCAGGCAAAGCAGGACGACGGGGGCCTCAGTCATGAAAGCCTCAAGTTCGGGGTAGAAGCCCTTGCCC
Source organism: Holophaga sp. (assembly GCA_035298525.1). Classification (GTDB taxonomy): domain Bacteria; phylum Acidobacteriota; class Holophagae; order Holophagales; family Holophagaceae; genus Mesoterricola. Next base: position 8,137 of record DATGXY010000222.1, on the reverse strand, counting down.
ACGTGCTCGGCGTAGAAGCCCTGGCAGATGGCGGGGGTGAGGCGGGTGAGCCGCATGCCGCGGATGGTGAACCCGTCCTTTTCGATGGCGGTGACGATCTCGCCGATGTTGCCGTTCTGGACGGCGTTGGCCTTGATGATCGCAAAGGTCCTCTCGATGCTCATGCGTGCTCCGTGGTCAATCCTCCAGTGTGCCCGGGCCCCCCTTTCCCCACAAGGTGGGGGCGCCGAGGGGGGCCCACCCCATGAATTCGCGGCCCCGGCTGGGAAATTCCCCCCTTTGCCATTAGAATGGATGGTTTGACGGAACTGGATCCAGCATGCTTGACAATCTCCTTAAGAAATTCATCGGCTCGAAGAATGATCGCGAGCTGAAGCGCCTCTGGGCCAAGGTCCAGGAGATCAACGCCCTCGAGGCGGGGATCCGGGCGCTTTCCGACGACGAGCTCAAGGCCAAGACGCCGTATTTGAAGGAGAAGCTGGCCGCCGGCGCCACCCTGGAGGAGATCCTCCCGGAGGCCTTCGCCGTGGTGCGGGAAGCCTCCCGCCGGGTGCTGCGCATGCGGCATTTCGATGTTCAGCTCATTGGCGGCATGGTGCTCCACTCGGGCAAGGTGGCCGAGATGAGGACGGGCGAGGGCAAGACCCTCACCGCCACCCTCCCCCTGTACCTGAACGGCCTGACCGGCCAGGGCGCCCACCTGGTGACCGTCAACGATTACCTGGCGCGCCGCGACGCCGAGTGGATGGGCCGCCTCTACAACTGGCTGGGCCTCTCCGTGGGCGTCATCCAGCACGGCCTCTCGGACGAGGAGCGCAGGGCGGCCTACGCCTGCGATATCACCTACGCCACCAACAACGAGATCGGCTTCGACTACCTGCGCGACAACATGAAGTGGGCGCTGGAGGACTTCACCCAGCGCGGCTTCGTCTACGCCATCGTGGACGAGGTGGACTCCATCCTCATCGACGAGGCCCGGACCCCCCTGATCATCGCGGGCTCCTCGGAGGAGGACACCTCCAAATACTTCCGCATCGACGCCGTGGTGCCCAAGCTCAAGCCGGAAGTGGACTTCAAGGTGGACGAGAAGGACCGCCAGGTCACCCTCACCGACGAGGGCATCCGCCACGCCGAACAGCTCCTGGGCGTCGCCAACCTCTACGATCCCAGCGCCATCGAGACCCTGCACGGCCTGAACCAGGCCCTGCTGGCCCACAACCTGTACAAGCGGGACGTGGAGTACATGGTCAAGGAGAAGGAGGACGGCAAGGGCCTCGAGGTCGTCATCGTGGACGAGTTCACGGGCCGCATGATGCCGGGCCGCCGCTGGTCCAACGGCCTCCACCAGGCCATCGAGGCCAAGGAGGGCGTGGAGGTCAACGCCGAGAACCAGACCCTGGCCACGGTGACCTTCCAGAACTTCTTCCGGATGTACGCCAAGCTGGCCGGCATGACCGGCACGGCCGAGACCGAGGCCCGGGAACTGCTGCAGATCTACAAGCTGGAAGTGGTGATCGTCCCCACCAACATGCCCATGGTCCGCACGGACTTCGCCGACACCGTCTACGCCACCAAGGCCGGGAAGAAGCGCGCCATCGTCGAGGAGATCAAGGAGCTCAACGCCAAGGGCCAGCCCATCCTGGTGGGCACCGCCAGCATCGAGAGCAGCGAGGAGCTCAGCGAGGCCCTCAAGGCCGCCAAGATCCGCCACGTCGTGCTGAACGCCAAGCACCACGCCAAGGAGGCCGACATCATCGCCCAGGCCGGGCGCAAGGGGGCGGTGACCATCGCCACCAACATGGCCGGCCGCGGCACGGACATCCTGCTCGGCGGCAACGCCGAGGGCCTGGCCAAGATGGAGGCGCGAAAGCGGGAGATCGAGGTCTACCAGGAGGACGGCCGCGAGACGCCCGAGTTCCTGGCCCTGGTGGAGGAGATCTCCACCCGCACCGAGGCCGAGAAGCAGGAGGTCATCGCCGCCGGCGGCCTGCACATCCTGGGCACGGAGCGCCACGAGAGCCGCCGCATCGACAACCAGCTCCGGGGCCGCGCCGGCCGCCAGGGCGACCCGGGCTCCAGCCGCTTCTACCTGAGCCTGGAAGACGACCTCATGCGCATCTTCGGCGGGGACCGCATCAAGAACATGATGTCGACCCTGGGCATGAACGATGAGGAGCCCATCGAGGCCGGCATGGTCACCCGGGCCATCGAGCGCAGCCAGAAGCGGGTGGAGACCCACCACTTCGAGATCCGCAAGCACCTGCTCGAGTACGACGATGTGATGAACAAGCAGCGCATCTTCTTCTACGGTCTGCGCTGCGAGATCCTCAAGGGCAACACCAAGGAGTACGTGCTCCGCATCGCCTCCGAGATCGTGGAGGGCATGGTCCACGACTACCTCCCCGTCAAGGGCGAGCGGGACGTGGCCGGCTTCAAGGAGCGCTTCGAGCAGCTCTACGCCCTCCAGGACGTGGACCTGGACGCCATCGCCGTCCTCTCCCAGGAGGAGGCCATCGAGAAGCTCTCCGCCATCGTCAGCGAGGCGTACGAGGAGAAGGAACGGCGCCTGGGCAGCGAGGAGGTGCTCCGCTGGCACGAGCGCGTCGCCATCCTGCAGATCATCGATTCCGCCTGGAAGCGCCACCTGCTGGTCATGGACCACCTGAAGGAGGCCATCGGCTTCCGCGGCTACGGCCAGAAGGACCCCCTGGTCGAGTACAAGCGCGAGAGCTACGAGTACTTCGAGCAGATGCGCTTCGGCTACGAGGACGAGATCATCAGCTACCTGTACCGCGTGGAGCCGCAGCCGGCCTACATCCCCGACGACGACGCCTTCTTCCGGGAGCCCTCGGGCATGCTGGAACTGGGCCCCGACGAACTGGGGGGCATGGTGGACATCAACCTCCCCGGCGTCCAGCGCGTCACCCGCTTCTCCGCGGGCGGCGTGGACGAGGAATAGTTCCGGCTGACATCCGGCCGGCTTCGTGATTACCTGATCCCATGGAACTTGTCATCGTCACTGGCCTGTCGGGCGCCGGAAGGCGCTCGGTTCTCAGCGCCCTGGAGGACGCGGGCTGCACGGCCCTGGATAATGTTCCGGCCCGGCTCCTGGAGCCCCTCCTGGAGCTGGAGGCCAAGCTGAACCCCACCCGGCCGCGGCTGGCCGTGGGCATGGACAACCGGCACGCCGAGTTCGCCCAGGAGTTCCAGCCCCTGGTGGAGCGGCTCCTGGACGGGAGCATCCCCGTGTACGTGGTGTTCGTGGAAGCGGACGACGAGACCCTCCTCCGCCGCTACTCCGAATCCCGCCGGCCCCACTACCTGGCCAAGGAGAACAGCCTCCTGGAGGCCATCCACCGGGAGCGGGCCGCCCTGGCGCCGGTGCGGGGCATCTCCACGGCCATCATCGATACCAGCCACCTGACCCTGAGCCAGATGCGCAAGCGCATCGCGGACCTGCTGCCGGACCTTCCGGTGGAGGGCACCACCCTGCGCCTCATCAGCTTCGGCTTCAAGCACGGGGTGCCCCAGGAATCGGACATGGTGCTGGACGCCCGCTTCCTGCCCAACCCCCACTACGTGGCCGAGCTCAAGCCCCTCACGGGCCGGGACGCCCCGGTGAAGGACTTCCTGCTGAAGTCGGACGTGTTCGGCACCTTCCTGGCCCTGGCGGAGAACTGGATCATGTGGGCCTGGCCCTACATCCAGCAGGAGGGCCGCGCCTACCACACGATCAGCATCGGCTGCACCGGCGGCCAGCACCGCAGCGTGGCCCTGGTGGAACTGCTGTCCCAGCGCCTGCGCCGGGACATCCCCAAGCTGGTGGTCACCCACCGGGAGCTGCAGGGGGACTGATCCGCCGGAGGAAGGCGGCGTACACCGGCACGCCCAGGAGCACCAGGGCCATGCCCGGCCAGGTGAAGGAGGGGCGCCACACCAGGAGGGCCCCCAGGAAGGCCGTGCCCCCGGCCAGGTACAGGAGGGGGGGCAGGGGGTAGGCGAAGGTGCGCACGGGGCGGGGGAGATCCGGCCGGCGCCGGCGCAGGATGAGCACCCCCGCCACGGTGAGCATGTGGAAGAGGGTGGCGGAGGCGATGCAGAACTCCACCAGCTGGACGAAGTTGCCCGTGAGGGTGAGGAGGGAGGCCCAGGCGGCCTGGAGCCCCAGGGCCCAGCCGGGCACTCCCGCCCGGTTCACGTGGGCCGCCCGGGGGAAGAAGAGCCCCTCCCGCGCCATGGCCTGGTAGAGGCGGCTGCCGGAGAGGGAGAGGCCGTTGGCGCAGCCCGCCGTGCTCACGAGGATGGCCAGGGCCATCACCTGGTCCCCCCGGGGACCCAGGAGGGCCTCCAGGGCGGCGGTGCCCACCCGGTCCCCGGGGGCCCCGGCGATGGCCGCGGGCCCCAGGACCCGCAGGTACACGGCGTTGGCCAGGAGGTACAGGCCCATGACCACCAGGGGGCCCAGGAGGAGGGCCAGGGGGATCGTGCGCCGGGGCTCCCGCACCTCCCCGGCGATGAAGGTGATGCTGTTCCAGGCGTCGCAGGCGAAGAGGCTGCCGCTCTGGGCCACCAGGAGGGCCGCCAGGAAGGGCAGGGCCTCCGCCGGGACCACGGGGGTCTGGGAGGGGGCGGGCACCGGGGCCAGGAGCCCAACGAGGATCAGGGCCGCCAGGGCCCCCAGCTTGGCCACCGTGAACAGGTTCTGGAGGGCCACCCCCAGGCGGGTGCCCCGGGCGTTGAGGAGGGCCAGGCCCGCCAGGAGGAGGATGGCCGCCAGGCGGGCCGGGGTCAGGCCCAGGACATAGGGACCCACGGTGATGCCGGGCACGGGGCTCCAGGCGGGCGCCGTCCAGGGCCCCGCCAGGAAGCGGGCCTCGTCCACGGCGGGAACCAGGGCCCCCAGGAACTTACCGAAGGCCATGGCCACCGCCGCCAGGCTGCCGCATTCGATGATGAGGAACATGGTCCAGCCGTAAAGGAAGGCCACGAGCCGGCCCCAGGCCTCCCGCAGGTACACGAACTGCCCCCCGCCGTGGGGGAACATGCCCGCCAGCTCCCCGAAGGCGTGGGCCCCCGTGAGGGTCATGAGGGCCGTGAAGCTCCAGGCCAGGAGGAGGAAGGCGCCGGAACCGCCCGTGCGGACCATTTCCGCGGGGACGATGAAGATGCCGCTGCCGATCATGGATCCGGCGATGAGCATGGTGGCGGAAAAGGGGCCGATGGTGCGGGGGGCGGAGGTCTGCATAAATTCCTTATTTCCTTCTGCGTCCACCCGGGGCCGGGTTCCAGGAATCCCCGCGACCGCTTAGTCTGGAATCATGGCCCGATCACGCACGTCGCTCCGGCTCGCCGCCGCCACGCTCCTGCTTTCCATCGCCCCCCTTTCGGGGCTGTGGATGTGGAAGTCCCGGGGCCCCCTGGCGGCCCAGGCCACCCTGCTGGTGAAGCGGGGCGCCACCGTGGACGCCCTGGCCGAGCAGATGGAGCGGGACGGCCTCATCCGCAGCGCCGCCCTCTTCAAGCTCTGGGCCCGGGCCCGCAAGCTGCAGCTCATCCGCGGCGAGTACACCCTGGAGCCGGGGGCGAGCCTTTCGGACGTGGCCAACAAGCTGCGCCGGGCCGATATCCACTACACCCCCGTGGTCCTGCCCGTGGGGGCCCACGCCTGGAGCGTCCAGTCCCGCCTGAAGGCCTTCATCCCCGAGGACGTGTTCTGGACCCTGTGGAAGAGTCCCCGCCTGGCCCGGGCCGCGGGCTTCGAGGGGGCCGAAAGCCTGGAGGGCCTCCTGGCCCCCGCCACGTACCGCCTCCATCACGCCATGGAGCCCGAGGAGATCCTCCTCACCATGGTGGAGGCCTTCCATGACAAGATCCGGCCCGCCCTGGAAGGGGGCCAGCTGCCCCCCTACGACACCCTCATCCTCGCCAGCCTGGTGGAGAAGGAAACCCGGGTGGCGGAGGAACGGGCCAAGGTGGCCGGGGTCTACGCCCAGCGCCTGCGCATCGGCATGCGCCTCCAGTGCGACCCCACGACCCTGTACGCCCGGTGGCTGAGCGGGGATCTGCGCTTCACGGCCCCCGTTTCCGCGGATCTGAAGCGGCCCAGCCGGTTCAATACGTACACCACGGGCGGTCTGCCCCCCACCCCCATCGCCATCCCCTCGCCCGAAGCCATCGAGGCGGCCAAGGCCCCGGATCTGGGCAAGGACCTCTTCTTCGTGGCCACGGGCAAGGGCGGCCATGCCTTCGCCCCCAACCTGGGCGAGCACAACCGCAACGTGGGGGCCTACCGCCGGGAGCTCAAGCGGCAGAAGAAGGACAAGGCCCATGGCTAAGATCCGCCTCGATGTCCTCCTGGTGCAACGGGGGCTGGTGGAGAGCCGGGCCAAGGCCGCGGCCCGCATCATGGCCGGGGAGGTGCTGGTGGAGGACCGCCCCGTCACCAAGGCCGGCGCCATGGTGAACGAGGAGGCGCCCCTGCGCCTGCGGGGCGAGGCCCTGCCCTTCGTGAGCCGGGGGGGCCTCAAGCTGGCCCACGCCCTGGACGTCTTTGCCGTGGATCCAGCGGGACGGGTGGCCTTCGACGCCGGGGCCTCCACGGGGGGCTTCACGGACTGCCTCCTGCAGCGGGGGGCCGCCAAGGTCTACGCCGTGGACGTGGGCACCAACCAGCTCCACTGGAAGCTGCGCAGCGATCCCCGGGTGGTGAGCATGGAGCAGGTGAACCTGCGCCTGTGGGACCCGTCCGTCCTGGGGGAGGCCTGCTCCCTCCTGGTGGCGGATCTGAGCTTCATCTCCCTGCGCCTGGCCATCCCGCCCATCCTGCCCAGCCTGGCCCCGGGGGCCGACGCCATCCTCCTGGTGAAGCCCCAGTTCGAGGCCGGCCGCGACGACGTGGGCAGCGGGGGCATCGTGCGGGATCCCCTGGTGCACGACCGGGTGAAGGGGGAGATCCAGGCCTTCTTCGAGGGCACTGACCTGCGGCCCCTCGCCTGGACGGAAAGCCCCATCCTGGGGGGCGAGGGCAACAAGGAATTCCTCCTGCACCTCCAGCGGGTGTAGCTTAGGGGCTTGGAGACAGCCATGGACCTCAGCCAAGCCCTCGCCCAGGCCATCGAACACGAACGGGATGTGCGGGACCACTACGCCAAGGCCTCCCGCGCCACGGAGGATCCCCACGGCAAGCGCATCTTCGCCATCCTCGCCCGGGAGGAGCAGGGGCACCTGGAGCACCTGGAATCCCGCCTGGCCGAGTGGCAGTCCACGGGCGCCGTCAGCCCCGCCGAGGTGCCCACCCTCCTGCCGCCCCCCTCCCGGATCGCCGAGGAGGCCCTGAAGGCCGCGGCCGCCCCCCGGCCCGCGACCCCGCCCGGGTCCGGCTTCCCCGAACTGGACTTCCTCAAGGAGGCCCTGGAACTGGAGCGGAAGACGAGCGCCTTCTACCAGCAGATGGTGGCCACCCTGGAACCCCGGCACCGGCCCCTCTTCGACCGCTTCCTGGATATCGAGGACGGCCACGTGACCATCGTCCAGGCGGAGATCGACGCCCTGGTGGGCCACGGCCACTGGTTCGACTTCATGGAATTCAACCTGGAACTGTGAGCGGACCCGCGAACCAGGCGCCCGGAGAGGCCCGCGCCGGCGGGAGCCGGGGCGTGCCTCCGCCCCTGGACCCAGGCGAATGGGAACTGCTTCTGCTGGCCGTACGGCCAAGCCTGCCTCCGCTCCTGGAGGGGCGCCTCCGCGCCCACCTGGAGGCGGGGCCCCGGTGGGATCGCCTGCTGGCCTGGGGCGAGCGCCTGGGGGCCCTTCCCCTTCTCCACCACCGCCTCGCCGCCCTGACCGCGCCCGTCCCCCCGGAAGCCCTGGCCGCTCTGGCCCGGGCCTATACGGCCACCTCCCTCCGGAGCCTGCGCCTGTTCGGCCTTCTCGGCCGCATCCTGGCGCGGGCGGAGGCGGAGGGGCTGGACGTGCTTTGCCTGAAGGGGGCCGCCCTGGCCCAGGAGCTATACGGGGACGCGGGCCTGAGGCCCATGGGGGACCTGGACCTGCTGGTGCGCAGGGAGGACGTGGGCCCCGTGGAACGCCTGCTGGAGGGGCTGGGGGGCTACCTGTCCCCGGATGGCCAGCGGCGGGG
>DATGXY010000221.1:0-4748 GCA_035298525.1 Holophaga sp. | reverse complement strand
AGGGCACAACCCGCGAGGAGGAGAGGTCGGAAAAGTCCCATGGTGCACCTTTTTGGATGGATGTTTCCAGCCTAGTCGCCCCGGGGCCCCGCCGCAAGGCCGGGCATCAGGCAGTGGCCCCTGGCCACCGCCACCGGGCGCTGGGGGTCGTCCTGCCACAGAACGGCCTGCACGAGGGAGACCCGGTTGCCCTGGCGCACGGCCACCGCCTGGGCGAAGGTGTCCCGGGGGCCGGCCTGGCGCAGGTAGTCCATGGAAACATCGATCATCTTGGGCACGGCCCCTTGGGGGAGGCGTGCGGCCGAGGCCATGTGCAGCACCATGGCCGTTTCCGCGAAGCCGCCCAGCACCCCCCCATGCACGGCGGGCAGGGCCGGGTTCCCGATGAGATCCTCCCGGTAGGGCAGGCGGAACACGGGGCTGCTGCCCGGCACGGTGTGCTGCACGACGCCCAGCCAGTCCACGTAGGGGGAGCGGCCCCGGGGGATGGCGGGCTGGCGGGCCTCCGCCGCGCCGGCCAGCACCTCCGGCGGGATGGGATGGAGGGCGGGGGAGGGGCCGGCCTTGGTCCCCGGGCTGCGGGCGCCGGAGGCGGGGCGCATGAAAGTGGCGCTGGCGTAGGCCACCAGGTCCTCGCAGCCGGGCTGGCGGATCTCCGCCCGCACGAAGGCCACGCTGCGGGCCAGGCGGTGGCAGGTGGCGTCGCACACCAGGTCCAGGGCCCCGTTGGCGCTGCGCAGGTAGTCCATGCGCAGATCCAGGGTGACCAGGGGAGCGGGGGTCTCCTGGAGGGTGCCCACGGAGAAGCCGCAGGCGGTGTCCGCCAGCACGCAGAGACTGCCCGTGTGCACCCAGCCCCGGGCCACGCTGCCCAGCCACTCGGGCCGGGCGGGAAGCACCAGGCGGATGCGGCCCCGGCCCACCTCCTCGGCCCGCATCCCGGAAACGCGCAGGTAGGGGCTGGCCTCCATGAAGGCGGCCACCCAGGGGTGCTGCTCGTGCCCCTTGGGGCGGGGCGGGAAGAACGTCATGGTGGAGCCTCCAGGCTCCTGGATACCATCCGCCCCGCGGGGCGGGCAATGGGGGTCGGGTCAGGGGGCGCCCGCGCGTCCGGACCGGGCCAGGCGGGGCAGGCGCTGGAGCCAGGCGAAAAAACCGTCCAGGGTATCGGGGGTGGGGGCCTCATGCCCCTTGCCCGCCTCGGCCACGAAGGTCACCAGGGCCCCGGCCCGCTCCAGGCCCTTGGCCAGGTCCCGGGTGGCCTCGAAGGGGCAGTTGCGGTCCTCGGTGCCGTGGAAGACGAAGATGGGCATGCCCCGGAAGTGGCCATGCAGGGCCGGATCCTTGAAATCGGGATGGCCGGGGCCCAGCCAGCGGGGGCCCAGGTCCGGCGAACCGCTGAACACGGCCAAGGCCTGGAAGATCCCCGGCCGCTCCAGGGCCGTGCGGTAGACCCCGTAGCCCCCCATGCTGAAGCCCGCCAGCACGATGCGGCCCGGGTCCACCGGGTAGCGGGCGATGACGTCGGCCAGGGCCTCCCGCAGATCGTCCTGGGCGTGATCGGCGCTGAAGGCGTTGGAGGTGCCCCGGCCCGAGGGGGCCAGCTCGAACCAGCCCTCCGGGGCCCGGCGCCGGTCCAGGACGTGCCGGTCGTCCTGGCCGCTGCCGTGCAGGTAGACCATGAGGGGGTGGAGGAGGCCGGGCTGGAGGTGTTCCGGCACCCGCAGGGTATAGGGCTGGAGGGAGCCGTCCAGGGCGCTGCGGTAGGCCCGCCGCTGGAGGCCACGGCGGGCGGCCACCGGGTCCCGCCCCGCCTGCAGGGCCTGGAGGTCCTCCCGGGTGGCGGCCAGCAGTTCCTGGGCGCCGGGGGCCGGCTCCCAAGGGGCCAGGGTGGCAAGGGTGGCGGCGGCGTCCTGCAGGCGGAAGGCCAGGGTGGACCGGGTGCCCAGATCCAGGCGGGGCGCCAGGGCCTCCAGGGTCGTGGACAGGGCACCGGGCCCACCGGTGGGCAGCACGGTCACGGACCAGGTCAGGGTGCGATCGGGTCCCTGGATCTCCAGGCGGTGGGTGCCCTCCGGCAGGGGCCGGGGCAGGGGCACCTCCAGGGGGGCGGTGCCGGCGGGGATGCGCAGGGGCACCTCCTCCATGCCGGGCACCCGCAGGCGGGCCTGCACCGGCAGGGCGGCCCCGGCCTGGAGGACGAGGGGCGCCCCCACCTCCAGGCGTCCCCGGGCGGGGAGGGCGAACCAGGCGCCGGGAGCGGCGGGGACGCGGGCGAAGCGGGCCCGCAGGGAGGCGCGGGGATGCTGCTCCTGCTGGATATGGGGGTCGGCCAGGAGGCTGAAGGCCCGCACCCCCTTGCCCTCCGCCCGCATGAAGCAGGCGTTCAGGCCGATCTCCGGGGTGAGGAGGGGGTGGTAGGGGGCCAGATCGGCCCAGGGGATGCGGATCTCCCAGGCCAGGACCCGGTCCACGGTCCAGGACATGCGGGCCCCTTGAAGGGGGGTCATGTCCAGGGCCACATCCCGGTACCAGGTGAAGGCCCCCTGCCAGGAGGAGGCGCCGGAGAAGCCCAGGACCCGGAACCGCCGGGCGGGGGCTCCCCCCTCGGGGAGGGCCAGCACCAGGAGGAGGCCGTCCCCGTTCTGGTAGGCCCGGTCCCGGGTCTGGAAGGTGCGCTGGTCGCTGCGCAGGCGCAGGCGAAGGCCGGCGGGCTCCGCCTCCACCCGCAGTTCCACCTTGCCGGGGCCTCCGTCCTCCGCCTTCAGCACCAGGGGCTTGGCGGTGGTGCCGGCCCAGGGGAGAACCAGGGGCGCCTGGGCCAAGGCGGCCAGGGAGCAGAGGAGGCATAAGGCGATGGGACGCATGATCGTTCCTTGATACCGGGGATACGACCAAGCGGCAATGCCGGTTGATGGATTCGCGTCAAAAGGTGCGTCCGGCCCCGTAGGCCCGTTCCAGAAGGGCGGCGCGCACGGCGGGGTCGTTGCCCGACAGGCCCGGCAGGTACACCAGTTCCGCCTGGGGGATGCCCACCCCCAGGAGGCGGTCCTCCACCATCACCCGGCGGTGGGCCTCCCCGATGCCCGATTGCTCCAGCTTCTCCGCCGTGAGGCCGCAGGGGCACAGGGCCAGCGCCTTGCGCAGGCCCAGGCGGGTGAAGCGCACGTGGTCCCCGTCGTAGGCGTAGGCGTAGCCGTACGACCACACCCGGTCGAACCAGCCCTTGAGGAGGGCGGGCACGTCCGACCACCAGAAGGGGTAGATGAAGGCCACGGCCTCGAAGCGATCCAGGCGCGCCTGCTCGGCCACCACGTCCGGGGGCCGGGGGGCCTCCGGGTCCATGGCCGTCTCCAGGGCGAACTGGTCCGGGCCCAGGAGGGGATCGAAGCCCTCGGCGTGCAGGTCGGCGAAGGTCACCCGGTGGCCGGCGTCCTCCAGGCCCCGCCGGAAGGCCTCGGCGGCCTCGCCCGTGAAGGAGGCGCGGCTGGGGTGCGCGAAGAGGAGGAGGACATCCATGGGGCTCGTCCTCAGGCGTGGATCCGGGGGATCCGTCCGTTGAACTGGCAGAGGATCTCGTAGGGGATGGTGCCGCATCGCCGGGCGATCTCCACCAGGGGGATCTCCTCCCCGCCCTGGCGGCCGATGAGCACCACCTCGTCGCCCACCCGCACCTCCGCGTCCCCCACGTCCACCATGAGCTGGTCCATGCAGATGGTGCCCACGACGGGGAAGCGGCGGCCGCGGATGAGGACCTCGGCCCGGTTGGAGAGGGAGCGCCGGTAGCCGTCGCCGTAGCCCACGGGCACGGTGACGATGCGGGTGCGCCGTTCCGTCACGTGGGTGTGGCCGTAGCTGATCCCCTGGCCCGCCTCCACCACCTTGAAGTAGGACACCTTCGACTTGAGGGAGAAGCAGGGGCGGAGCCCCGCCAGGGCTTCCGGGGCCCCCTCGGGGGGGTAGCCGAAGACCATGATGCTGGGCCGCACCATGTCGTAGTGGGCCTGGGGGTAGTGGGCGGTGCCCCCCGAATTGCACAGGTGGCGCAGGAGGCCCGCGCCGGCGATGGCGGGGTCGCGCACCAGGGTGTCGAAGGCCTCGATCTGGCGCAGGGCGAAGGGATCCCCGGGCGCGTCCGCCGTGGCCAGGTGCGAGTAGATGCCCACCACCTCCACCCCGGGCAGGCCCTTCAGGTGGGCGAAGAGCTCCAGGGCGGTGGCGGGGCGGACGCCAGTGCGCTGCATGCCCGTGTCCACCTCCAGGTGCACCCGGCAGGTGGCGCCCAGGCGGGCGCAGGCCTCCGCCACCAGGTCCGCCTTGTACCGGGAACTCACCGTCACCTCCAGGCCGTGGTGGATCAGGTGGGGGATCTGGTCCGCGTGGATGGCCCCCAGGACGAGGATGGGCAAGGTCACCCCCGCCTCCCGCAGCTGCACGCCCTCCGAAAGGTGGGCCACGCCCAGGTAGTCGAGCCCGGCGGCCTGGGCCGCCAGCCCCATGGCCGTCAGCCCGTGCCCGTACGCGTTGGCCTTGACGGGCAGGCAGAACCGCGTCGGGCCGATGAAGCGGCGGATGATCTCCACGTTGCGCCGGAACTGGCCGAGATCTACCTCGATCCACGAGGGGTGGGCGGGCTGGGACGGGTCGGGCACGCGGCGTTTCCTCCTGAGGCATGATACCCCCCCGCGGCCTTCGCCGGCCCCCCGTCACGGTCCCCGCCCCCGGGCATCACAGTTCCGGGCCTTCAC
>DATGXY010000220.1:0-16589 GCA_035298525.1 Holophaga sp. | reverse complement strand
ACCCCCCATGGGGGACTTCAAAATCACGCTCGCGCGCTAGCGCAAGCGTGAAAGGCCTCGCGCTTCAGCGCGAGAGGATCACGCTCGCGCGCTAGCGCAAGCGTGAAAGGCCTCGTGCTTCGGCGCGAGAGGATCACGCCGACCCAATGCAAAGGGCGTCTACTCCTCCGCCGGGGTGGTGTTGGCCTCGGGCTCCAGGGGGAGGCTCACCCGGAAGGCGGCGCCGCCCTGGGCACGGTTGCTGGCCTGGATCTTTCCGCCGTGGGCCTCCACGATGGCCTTGCAGATGGAGAGGCCCAGGCCGGCGCCCATGCGGGTGCCCGGAGGCTGGATGCGCACCAGTTTCTCGAAGATCCGCTCCTCCTGGCCCTCGGGGATCCCCGGGCCGTGGTCCGCCACGGAGAGGGTGAGGCTCCGGGCGGTGGCCCAGCCCTTCACCTCGATGGGGGCGGGGGCGGGGGAGTAGCGGCTGGCGTTCTCCAGCAGGTTCACGAGCACCTGCTCCATGAGCACGGGATCCACCTGCACGGCGGGCAGGTTGGGGGGCAGTTCCACCCGCACCTCCCGGTCCCCCAGCATGGGGCGCAGGCGGACGAGGGCGCCCTCCACCAGGGCGGCGGCGGTCGTCGTCTCCCGGGCCGGCTCGGCGCCGGCCTCCAGGCGGGTGGCTTCCAGGAGGTTCGTCACCAGGCGGTGGAGCTGGTGACCTTCTTCCTGGATGAGGCCCGCCAGCCTGAGCCGGCCCTCCGCATCCATGTGCCCCTCCCCCTCGATGAGGGCGTTGGCGGCCTGGGTGATGGTGGCCAGGGGGGTGCGCAGGTCGTGGGACACGGAGGAGAGCAGGGCGCTGCGCACCTGTTCCCGGTCCATGCGCCGCTGGGTGTCCAGGTTCTTCTCCGCCAGAAGGGTCCGCTCCAGGGCCAGGGCCGTCTGGTTGGCAAAGGCCTCCATGAGGTGCTTCTGGTCGGGCTCCATGTCCTCCAGGGATTCCTGGGGCTGGATGCCCATGACGCCGATGAGGCCCTGGGTGGCCTTCAGGGGGAGGTAGAGGGCCTGGGCCCCGGGCAGGGTATCCGTGCCCAGGCCCGCGGCCTCGTGGTGGTCGAAGACCCACTGGGCGACGCCGGCCTCGCTCTCGGCCAGGGGGGCGCTCTTGGGATGGGGATGCTGGTGGAGGCGCCCGTCGGGTCCGGGCAGGGAGATGGAAACGCTGCCCTGGAAGTGGTCCGTGAGGATCTTAATGGCCGTGTCCATCATGGCCTTGGACCCGAAGGTGCGGGTGAGCTCCCCCGCCAGGCGGAACAGGGCGCGCAGGCGCTGCTCCCGGGTGCGGGCCAGGCGCATCTGGCTGCGGATGCGCTCGGTGAGGTTGCTGATGATGAGGGCGGCGGCGAGCACCACCACGAAGGTGATCAGGTGCTTGAGATCGGTGACGACGAAGGTGTGAACGGGGGGCACGAAGAAGAAGTCCAGGGCCAGCACCGTGAGGCCCGCCGCGAAGAGCGAGGGCCACCGCCCGAACCGGGTGGCCACCACGGTGATGCCCAGCATGTAGATCATGACCCAGTCGGCCAGTTCCATCTTCCGGCCCACCGTGAGGTTGAAGGCCGTGACGAGGGCCACCATCAGGGCGCCCCAGAGGAAGTGGGCCGGGGCCCCGCCCCGTCCCCGGCGCCGGGTGGCCTTGCCCTTGGGGGTCCGGGGCTCCGGTCCGTCCAGGGGCACCACCTCGATCTCGATGCTCCCGCTGCGCCGCACCAGGTCGTCCACCAGGGAGCCCGTGAAGAGCTCCATGAACCGGGAGTGGGCCGGCTTGCCCACGAGGATGCGGGTGACGTTGTGGGCCAGGGCGAAGGCCAGGATGTCCTCCCCCGTGGACAGGTCGCCCTGGATGACGGCGGTCTCGGCCCCCAGGCGCTCGGCCAGGCGCAGGTGCTCCTCCAGGCGGGCCCTTTCCTCGTCCGAGTATCGGATGTGCTTGCCGGTCTCCACATACAGGGCCATCCAGGGGGCGCCCAGGGATTCCGCGAGGCGCCGGCCGGCCCGGATCAGGTTGGCGGAACGGCCCTTGGAATTGATGCACACGAGGATCCGTTCCCCGGCGGCCCAGGTGCGGCCCTTGATGCCCTCGGCCTCCATGTAGCGCCGCATGTCCGCGTCCACGTGCTGGGCGGTGCGCCGCAGGGCCAGCTCGCGCATGGCCATGAGGTTGCCCTTGCGGTAGAAGCGCTCCACCGCGTGAAGGGCCTGGTCGGGGATGTGGACCTTGCCCTCCTTCAGGCGCTCCAGGAGCTCCTCCGGAGGCAGGTCGGCCAGTTCGACCTGGTCGGCCCGGTTGAGGAGGGTGTCGGGCACCGTGTCCCGGATGATGACCCCGGTGATCTGGGCCACCGTGTCCTTGAGGCTTTCCAGGTTCTGGACGTTGAGGGTGCCGTACACGTCGATGCCCGCGTCCAGCAGGTCCATGACGTCCTGCCAGCGCCGGGCGTGGGTGGAGCCCTGAACGTTCACGTGGGCCAGGTCGTCCATGAGGATGAGCCCGGGCCGCCGGTTGAGGGCGCCCTCCAGGTCGAACTCCTCCACCTGCTCCCCACGGAAGGGCCGGCGGCGCAGGGGCAGGACCTCCAGCCCCTCCAGCAGGGCCCCGGTATCGGCCTGGCCGTGGGTCTCCACGACCCCGGCCACCACGTCCACCCCCTCCTGGCGGCGGACCTGGGCCTCCTGGAGCATGGCGAAGGTCTTCCCGACGCCCCTGGCCATGCCGAAGAAGATCTTCAGCCGGGCCCGGGTGCGCCGGGAGGTCTCCTCGGCGAGGGCTTTCAACGGGTCGGGGGAATCGGGGCCGCGCTTTTCCACGGGAAGAGATTACTACGCCTGATGGTAGATCTCCGCACCCGTCGACTCGAATTCCCGGGCCTTCTCGTCCATGCCGGCGGCCAGGGCCTCCTCCTCGCTGAGCCCGTGACTCTGGGCGTACTCGCGCACGTCCTGCGTGATCTTCTCGGTATCGCCTGCGGCGATACGCGAGGCCCCCTCCGATCCTCGATCAGGCCTGATGGTAGATTTCCGCACCCGTCGATTCGAACTCCCTGGCCTTTTCGTCCATTCCGGCGGCCAGGGCCTCCTCCTCGCTGAGCCCGTGACTCTGGGCGTACTCGCGCACGTCCTGCGTGATCTTCATCGAGCAGAAGTGGGGCCCGCACATGGAGCAGAAATGGGCCGACTTGGCGCCCTCGGCGGGGAGGGTCTCGTCGTGGAACTCCCGGGCGGTGTCGGGGTCCATGGCCAGGTTGAACTGGTCCTCCCAGCGGAACTCGAAGCGGGCCTTGGACATGGCGTCGTCCCAAATTCGGGCGCCGGGGTGGCCCTTGGCCAGGTCCGCGGCGTGGGCGGCGATCTTGTAGGCGATGACGCCGTCCTTCACGTCCTTGGAATTGGGCAGGCCCAGGTGCTCCTTGGGGGTGACGTAGCAGAGCATGGCGGTGCCGTACCACCCGATCATGGCCGCCCCGATGGCGGAGGTGATGTGGTCGTAGCCGGGGGCCACGTCCGTGGTGAGGGGGCCCAGGGTGTAGAAGGGGGCCTCGCCGCAGACCTGGAGCTGCCGGTCCATGTTCTCCTTGATGAGGTGCATGGGGATGTGGCCGGGGCCCTCGATGATGGTCTGCACGTCGTGGCGCCACGCGACCTTGGTCAGTTCGCCCAGGGTGTCCAGTTCCGCGAACTGGCTCTCGTCGTTGGCGTCGGCGGTGGAGCCGGGGCGGAGGCCGTCGCCCAGGGAGAAGGCAACGTCGTAGGCCTTCATGATCTCGCAGATGTCCTCGAAGTGCGTGTAGAGGAAGTTCTCCTTGTGGTGGGCCAGGCACCACTTGGCCAGGATGCTCCCGCCCCGGCTGACGATGCCCGTCGTGCGGCGCGCGGTGAGGGGGATGTACTGGAGGCGGACCCCGGCGTGGATGGTGAAGTAGTCCACGCCCTGCTCGGCCTGCTCGATGAGGGTGTCCCGGTAGATCTCCCAGGTCAGTTCCTCGGCCTTGCCCCCCACCTTCTCCAGGGCCTGGTAGATGGGCACGGTGCCGATGGGCACGGGGGAGTTGCGCAGGATCCACTCCCGCGTCTCGTGGATGTTGGCCCCGGTGGAGAGGTCCATGACTGTGTCGGCCCCCCAGCGCACGGACCAGGCCATCTTCTCCACCTCCTCCTCGATGGAGGAGGCCACGGCGGAGTTGCCGATATTGGCGTTGATCTTCACCAGGAAGTTCCGCCCGATGATCATGGGCTCGGCCTCGGGGTGGTTGATGTTGCTGGGGATGACGGCGCGGCCCCTGGCCACCTCCTCCCGCACGAACTCGGGGGTGATGTGGCTCCGGATCCCCGCGGCATCGCGGCCCATGTTCTCCCGGATGGCGATGAATTCCATCTCCGGGGTGACGATCCCCTTGCGGGCGTAGTGCATCTGGGAGACGTTCCGGCCGCTCTTGGCCCGCATGGGGCGGCGCTCGGCGTGGAAGCGGATCTGGTCCAGGTCGGGGTCCCGTTCACGCAGCTTGCGGTAGAGGCTGGTGGCCCCGGGCAGCTCCTCGGCGTCGCCCCGCTCCAGGA
The DNA here is from genome assembly GCA_035298525.1 of Holophaga sp. Taxonomy (GTDB): domain Bacteria; phylum Acidobacteriota; class Holophagae; order Holophagales; family Holophagaceae; genus Mesoterricola. The sequence goes on along the minus strand of DATGXY010000220.1, from coordinate 11,987 downwards.
TCCAGGGCAGGCGCAGGGGCTTCAGGCCCCGGGCCAGGTCGATGGTGGCCTGGGGGTCCGTGTAGGGGCCGGTGGTGTCGTACACGTCCACCGGGGCGTTGGGGACGAGCGTCCCGTCGAAGTCGCGGGTGGGGTGGAGCGAGATGCGGCGCACGGGGACCTGGATGTCGGGCCGCGAGCCGGCGATATGGATCTTTTCCGAGGCGGGGAAGGGCTTCAGGCACTTTTCGAGGATGGAACCCGCGTTCGGCTGGGGGGCGGGGATAGTTGACATGGCGACTCCAGTATTCGGGCGGGTAAAGGGAACCCTAGGGGAGTGTAACGCGCCGGACGCTATTAAGATCCATCGGGGTGGTGGACGAAGAGGTTATAAGGCAAAATGAACCCAATCCCGCGGGGCCCCCATGACCGATTCCAATCCGCCCAGTCAACCCCGGACCCCGGAAGGCCGGACCCCGGAAGGCCGGACCCCGGCCATCCCGGATCAGCTCATACAAATTGCACATGAGCAGGAGGGCGGCGCCGAGCGGGTGATCTCCCAGATGGAGGTGGTGCAGAACTCCTTCGAGGAGATCCAGGCCCTGGCGCGGGAGTGCCAGGTGATCCTCCAGCGCATCTACCCGCCCTCCGACGACCTGGCCGACCTGGTCGACAAGATGGAGAGCATCGCCCTCCATGCCGACAACGGCACCTACAACGTGCAGGGCGTGTACGACCTCTTCCAGTACCAGGACATCGTCCGCCAGAAGCTGGAGAAGGTGGGTCACCGCCTCATCGATGTCTCCGAATACATCCTCAAGAATCTCCAGCCCATGGCCCAGGAGACCCTCAGCTCCGCCTCCAGCGGCAGGGATATCCTGGAGCGGCGCGGCCAGGAGCCCGACCAGGTCAAGCCCGAGGCGGATGCCATCATCGCCGAGTTCTTCAGCAAGCTGCGGGGCGGCAAGTAGCGGGAAGCCCGGCTCCTGGGGTATCGTGGAACGGTAGGCCCGGAGTCCGATGAATGAAATTGCTTAGATATTCATCCATTCTCCTCCTCGGCTGTGCAGTCCTGGGTGCCGCCGCGCAGGGGGAGGATCCCGTCCTGAAAGCCAGGGCGGAACGGGCCCGCGCCCAGGGGGTCCCCGAGGGGGACCTGCCCCCCGTGCCCCGGGCCATCGTGGAGCCGCCCCCCCTGCCGCCCCCGGAGACCCACCTCAAGGACCTCCCCAGGGCCAAGGTGGCCAAGGTCCGCAAGGGCTCAGGGACCAAGGGCGTGAAGGCGCCGGCCACGCGCACGGCGAAGGTGACCAAGACCCCGGCCAAGGGTGGCCGGAAGACCAGCAAAAAGGGGAAAGGTTGAGAATCGCAATTCTGACTTCAGGGGGCGACGCCCCCGGCATGAATGCGGCCATCCGGGCCGCGGTGCGCCAGGCGGATGCCCTGGGCATGGACGTCTACGGGGTCTACCGGGGCTACCAGGGGCTGGTGGAGCAGGACTGGCGTCCCCTCACCTCCCGCAACTGCGCCAATATCCTCCAGAGGGGCGGCACCATCCTCAACACGGCCCGGTGTGACGCCTGGCGCCTTCCCGCCGTGCGGGCCAAGGCCGCCCAGGATCTGCGGGACGCGGGCGTGGGCGCCCTGGTTGTCATCGGCGGCGACGGCAGCTTCACCGGCGCCGAGGTCCTGAACCGGGAGCACGGCATCGCCTGCGCCGGCATCCCCGGCACCATCGACAACGACCTGCCCGGCACCGACCGCACCCTGGGCTTCGATACGGCCCTGAATACGGCCGTCCAGGCAATCGACCGCATCCGGGACACCGCCAGCGCCCACGAGCGGCTCTTCCTGGTGGAGGTCATGGGCCGTTCCTCGGGCATGATCGCCGTGAACACGGCCATCGCCTGCGGGGCCGAGGCCGTCCTCTACCCCGAGGCGGAGGAGAACGGCTACCAGGCCCTCGTGCACCAGCTGCGGGCCGGCTGGGAGCGGGGCAAGCGCTCCAGCATCGTCGTCGTGGCCGAGGGCGACGCCACGGGCGGCGCCTACAAGATCAGCGAGCTCCTGCGCAAGGAACACGCCCTGGACATGCGCGTCGTCGTGCTGGGCCACATCCAGCGGGGCGGCAGTCCCACGGCCATCGACCGCATCTGGGGCAGCCTCTGGGGCGCCGAGGCCGTGAAGCGCCTGGCCGCCGGCGAGAAGTCCTTCTACCTGGGTTCCCAGAACGGCGAGCTGGTCTCCCAGCCCCTTTCCCTCATCCACGATCCCAAGCCCAACCCCCCCAAGGAGCTGGCCGCCCTCGCGAGCGTCCTCGCCCGGTAAGGAGGCACGGACATGAACGACCTCATGGCTCCGCGCAAGATCGCCGTCGTCGTCTCGGTATCGCCCGCGGCGATACGCGAGACCTCCCGCGCTTGGGCGCACAGGAAGGGTTGAAATGGTGGACACGGCTTCACGTCCGCGCAAGATCGCCGTCGTCATGGCCGGGGGCAAGGGCACCCGCTTCTGGCCCCGTTCCCGGGCGAAGCGGCCCAAGCAGTTCCTGGCCATGGTGGGGGAGCGCAGCCTCCTCAACGCCACCGTGGACCGGCTCCTGCCGGCCTTCAAGGCCGAGGACATCTACATCGTCACCACCGAGGAGCTGGCCGCGGACACCCGGGCCATGGTGCCCGAGCTGCCCCCGGCGAACGTTCTCGTGGAGCCCGAGGGCCGGAACACCGCCCCCTGCCTCGCCCTGGCCCTGGCCCTCATCGAGCGCCGCACACCCGACGGGGTGATGGTGGTGCTGAGCGCCGACAGCTGGATCGGGGACAACGATCGCTTCCTGGCGGACATCGAGCTGGCCGTGGACCACGCCTGGCGCCGCCGGGACCTGGTCACCTTCGGCATCCGCCCCACGTACCCCGAAACGGGTTACGGCTACATCGAGACCGAGGGCGAGGGGGCCGTCCTGGGCGCCCTGGCCTTCCGGGAGAAGCCCAGCTACGAGACCGCCGTGGGCTACCTGGAATCCGGCCGGCACTTCTGGAACGCCGGCATGTTCGTGTGGACCCTTCAGGATCTGCGGGCCGAACTGGTGCGCCATTGCCCCGAGGTGCTTGCTCCCTTGGACGCCTGGGTCTCCGAGGGCGCCCAGCCCGCCGCCCTGCCCCAGGCCTACGGCCGCCTGCCCAAGCTGTCCATCGACTACGCCCTCATGGAGAAGTCCGAGCGCGTGGCCGTGGTGCCGGCCTCCTTCCACTGGTCCGACGTGGGCTCCTGGCCCGCCGTCGTGGAATTCCACGAGGCCGACGCCAGCGGGAACGTCGTCCAGGGTGACGCCATCCTCATCGGGTCCTCCAACTGCGCCGTGTTCGGCGGCCAGCGCCTGGTGGCCGGCTCCGGCCTGGAGGATCTCATCATCGTGGACGAGCCCGATGCCCTGCTCATCTGCCGCCGGGACCGGGCCCAGGACGTGAAGACCATCGTCGAGCGCTTGGCCGCAGAGGGCCGCGCCGACCTCCTCTGACGGGACCGCCATGACCCAGAAACCCTCGACCCTGCACGTGGACAAGCCCTGGGGCTCCTTCGACCAGTACGTCCTCAACGCCCCCTGCACCGTGAAGATCCTCACCTGCAATCCCGGGGCCAAGCTGAGCCTCCAGCGCCACAAGCACCGCAACGAACTGTGGGTGGCCCTGGATGCGGGCGTCGTCGTGGAGCTGGACGGCCGGATCCTCACCCCCGACAAGGGCGGCCAGATCTGGCTCCCGGCCGGGAGCGTGCACCGCCTCAGCTGCGACGCCAGCCGTACCTCGCCCGTCCGTGTGCTCGAAGTGAGCCTGGGCACCTTCGACGAGAACGACATCGAGCGCCTCGAGGACGTGTACGGCCGCGACTGAGTCCGTTGCCGGGACACCGGGTTTGACGTATTCTCACCCTGAGGTGTTCCCCCAGGACCGGCTCGCCGCTCCTGGAACCTGGAACTTCACGCCACCTTTTGTCCCTTCAATCTGACCAGTCCCCCACGCATTGGGGACTCCCGCAAATACCTACCCACCATCCATACCCCGCCAAAACATCCCACACGAAGCGCCCCTGCCTCGGGGCGTTTCACTGTACGGAAACGGGAATTTTGAGCCGGGGCAGAACCTGCGAGGCCTGCGGATCCAAGGAGAAGGTCAAGCTTCGCGGCGGGGGATGGCTCCGGACCCTGTGCGAGAAATGTGAAGAGAACAGGTCGAAGCGGTAGAAGGGGCCAGGAGGGTTCCTCCTGGAGAAAATTCGAAAAATCGAAATAAAATTCGAGATTAACGAATTTTTCTTGACCAACGGATGGCCTGAACCTACTTTCGGATCATCGAATTTGAATTCGAGGAGTCGAACCTGCCGTGCCACCAACCCTTCCAGGCATTCCCCCCGCCGATCTGATCGCCCAAAAGGTCCGCGACCTGCGGAAAGGGAGGGGGCTGACGCAGGGACAGCTCGCCAGGTGGCTGGGGCTTTCCACCAGTCGCCTGTGTGAGATCGAAAAGGGGCAGGGCACCTTCACGGCCGGCCAACTGATCTTCCTCCTGAAGTATTTCAATGTTCCCCTGAGCCATTTCGATGAAGAGACCGGAGCCCAGGAGGATGCCATCCAGAAGGCCCTGGCCCGGCATGGAGCCGGGCACCTGGTGGAGAACCGGGATCTGCTGCCCAGCGAGCGACTGGAGCAGGTGGACGCGGTCATCCGGGAGGCCCTCCTGGACGGGGGCAGTGCCCGCTGGATCACCGCCCTGGCGCCCGTGCTGGTGCTCAACATCGACCGGGTGAACCTTCCCAAACTTTTCGCGCAGTTCCGGGACTATGGGCTGCAACGGCGGTTCATCTGGTTGATCGACAATGTGGTGGAGGCCCTCCGGGAATTCCGGGACGAGCGCCTCCCCCGCAAGGAAAAGGTGCTCCTTGCCCGTGCCTTGGCAGCCCTGGACGTCTTCCGGGAGGGCCTGCCACATCAGGCGTTGGAGGAGCCCAACGGACCTGAGGACACCCTGGGTCCCGGCCTCCTGTCGCCTGAATCCCGGGAGGAGGTCCGGGCGGGCGCGTCAAGGATATCGAACCGATGGCGGATCCTGACGCCCATCCAGGTGGCAGACTTCCGGGACGCGCTGGAGGAGAGTCATGTCCTCAATCCATCCCATCGAGCAGTACCTCCTGGACCTTGACCGGGCCTGGGGCTGCGCGGAACCCAGGATCAGGCTGAGGATGCTGGGATCGGCCGCGCTCATGCTCCAGGCGGCCTATCTGCGCGGCACCAAGGACGCTGACGTGCTCGGGGTCGAGCCGGTGCGGGACGAGGTCAAGGAGAAGCTGCTGCGCCTCGCGGGGAAAGGCTCGGGGCTGCACGTGGACCACAGGTTCTACCTGGATGTGGTGCCCTCCGGACTGCCGTTCCTGCCCCATCCGCCCCGGTTCCTGCCGCTGGGAACACTGAACGGACGCCTCGCAGCCTTCCACATCGAGGTCCTGGATGCGGTGGACGTGGTCGTTTCCAAGCTGAAGCGCTTCAATGGGGAAGACCTGATGGATATCCGCGCCATGGTGGATCTGGAACGGGTCGAGCAGGAACCCCTCCTGGAGAGGTTCCGGACGGCGGTGGACCGCTTCGCCATGGATGCCCGAGCCGATGATCTGCCCGTCATCATCCAGAACCTTCACTTCGTTGAGCGGGAATGCTTCTCGGCGAAACCGACGCCCATTGCCCTTCCTCCCTGGATGGATGATGGCTGAGGTCTTCAGACCCTTGCCGGGGAGGGAGCAGGTCTCAGGGTGTTCCCGCCTGCGTCGCCGTCCTGAAGGATTCGCCAGCGACGCTATCGCAGCACCTTGGGTTGTCCAGGAAGAAGAACAGGGCGCGAGGATCTTCGCGCCCTGTCGAATGCTGTTCAGCGGGGCGAACCCTATCGAGCCGACCTGCGGCACTGAACCGTGGTGGAAGTATACCTGTTCGGGTCAGTGTTGCTGCGGGTTGCCTGCTGGACGTGGCGTGTAGCCGGGGCCATGGCAGACCGAGAAGGGCATGGCGGGGAGAACCTGGGTCGGATTGATCATGCGATCGACCGTATAGTTGATGCCGCCGAGCAGGCCTCCTCCAATGGCGCCAGGCCAGAATCCGAATCCGCCCAACGCCCTGCCGGCGAGACCGCCAGTGACGAATCCGCCTCCAACCTGGCCCATGAGGGCCCGGGAATCGATGGAACGGTCGTAGACGGGGCCGGCTTGCGGCCGGTAGGGGTACATCCCGCCCTGGATACCGGCCAGGGCCTCGTTGGATAGACGCTTCGCTTGACCACGCAGGTGGTTCATTTCTTCCTCCTGTAAAGGGACGTCAGGGCATCACGGATGCCCACGATGAGGTTTGAAAGGCCGGGAGGCGCCTAAGGAAGCAGTTGGCCGTTCCTGGAAACCCGGGCAGAACACCCGGGACAATGCCAGCCACCCAGAAACATTTCCCGGATGGATCTGGGTCGTCGGAATTTGGGAAGGTGATGGAGGCACCTGGGGCAATGTCTATCGGGCTGTAGCAGGCCCCAGAGGACGACGCCAAGAAGGCCCGCCAAGCCTCCAGCTGCAAGGTCAAGGCTGATCTGCACCAAGCCCCCTCCTTCCCCAGCTTCCGTTTCCTGGGAACCGGAAGACGCCTCCCGGTGCCCCACTGTGCCGGACCCGAGGGTGAGGTTCCATGCCGGTCGGGCCCATCCTGGCGGAAGGCTTTTAGGGGGGATATTTCTATTGCCAACATTAATAATATCAATAAATTAGGTATATTCACTGTGCAGTGAATAACGAAAAAACCATGTCCATTCCCTCCGCAGCCCCCAAGGCCCTCCAGGAGGCCTTCCTGGCTTCCCTCGACAGCCTTCCCGGTGTTCGGGTGTCCAGAGACCTGCCAGGAGACGAGCCATGTGTCCCTGGAAACGAGCGCTCCTCCAGGATCGGTCTCCTGGTCGGCCGGAAAGCCCTCACCCTGGTGGTGGAGGCCAGGAAGTCGGTCTTTCCCCGGGATGCCCGGAGCCTCCTCTGGCAGTTCAAGCAGGATGGGGCAGCCCCCAGGGGAGGTGCCTCCCGGGCCGCGGTCCCCGTCCTCCTGGCCGAGACCATCTCCCAGGGCGCCAAGGACCTCCTGAGGGCGGAAGGGTCCGGTTCGCCCGGGACCTGCGCGTGGAGGGGTACCGGAAGGACGGGCCTGTCGCCGTCGCCAAGTTCGAACTGGGGGAAGGCGACGAGCTATCGCTTCGGGAAGCCCGGGCCCTGCGGCAGCGGGAAGTAAGCTCGGTCGTCGAGTCCCTGTTGGACCGCATCGAGGCCTGACCTCCCACTCCATTTCGCCAATTGGTGTGGGAACCCGGGAACCTCAATCTCTGGTGCATTTGGCGCGGTTCCCACCGATTCTGGGCCCGGGAACGCGGGAACGGATGCCCCTAGGCCGCTCATCCTTCCACCGCCTCGGCCTGCCGGTCCCTGAACCGCTCCAGGCCGCGGCCCGTCAGCACATGGAAGCGCTCCGTGCCCCGTCCCGGCACCCGGATGTTCTTCTGGAGCCGCAGGCGCCCCGATTCCAGCACCGGCTCCAGGAGGCCGGCGTCCGCGCAGGCCCTGGCCACCTCCTTGGGGCAGAACCCCCGGCAGGCCTCCTTCCAGCCCTCGGCGTGGAAGAGGTAATCCATGCGGCCATGGCAATCGCACTGGCGGTACCCGGCGCAGTTGGCGACCCGTTCCCCCTTGCCGTTCCATTCGGCGAAGCGGCTGAGGCCGTGGCGTTCGATGAAGCCCAGCACCGCGGCGAGGCCCCGCTCCCGCTCCCCGGAGCCCAGGCCGCCCCGGTGGGCCAGCCAGTCCCGGAGGCAGGTGGCGGCGGCCCAATCGCCGTTCCCCACGCGCCAGGGGAGGAGGCCCCATCGGGTGGCGAGCTCTCCGGCCACGGCCGCCAGGGCGAAGCGGTCCACGACCCGCGCCACCTGGGAATCGGCGCGCGGCGGCAGATGGCCACGGGCCCAGGCGCCGCGGCGGCCCTCCAGGTCCGCGAGGGCGTCCGCGTCCATGCGTCCCAGGTTGTCCAGGTAGGGGCGGATGGGGGTTCCGTACGCGAGGCGCACGGCGCGCTTCAGGTGATCGGCCAGGGCCTGGGAGGAGGGGAAGCCTTCCCAGGTTTCAAAGACCTGGTCCAGGCCGTCGGGGTTCGCGGGGACATCCACGAGCCGCACCTCCTGGCCGGCCCTGGGAGGGCGTCCTCCTTCCTGCATGCGGTCCGCCATGGTCGTCTCGCCCGTGGACAGGAAGAGGGTGCGCCAGCGCCTCCGGGGCTGGCCGTCGAGGGTCTTGCGGGCGCGGAGCTTGTCCTGGCCGTTGGCGAGGAGGTAGGCCACTTCGCCGGCCTCCTGGGGCAGGGCCTGGCCCTGTTCGTCCAGGGTGAGGAGGCCATCGCAGTGGGCGAGGGCCACGGCCTCCAGGCCGCTGCTGGTGGCGCGCCAGGCGTCGTGGTAGCAGGGCCCGCCCCAGACGCTTCCGGCCACGTCGAGGGTGGTGGTCTTGCCCTTGGAGGAGGACCCGAAGAAATGGAACCCGCCGCTCTCCAGCCCCAGCCGCTCCAGGAGCGGGGCCGCGAAGGCGCAGGACAGGGCGAAGGCGAGGCGGGAGTTGCCCTGGGCGTGGCGGGCCACGGACGCCTTCCAGCCCTCCATGGTCCCCTCCTGCCGGAAGGCGTGCTCCGGCTTCTGCACCAGGTGGAGGGTCTCGTCGGGCTCCGGATCCCCGAAGGTCCCGTCCGGGAGCAGGAACGCCGTTCCGTGCCAGCCCACGCGATCCGCGAGCCGGGCCCGTCCCGGCACCCGCACCGTGGCCAGATAGCCCACCAGCTTGCGGCGGCTGGCCTCGTCCGGGGCCACCCAGAGGCCCTGCCTCACGAGCATCCGGGTCAGTTCGGTCCCCTCGCCCAGGGCCAGTTCCCGGGGGAGCACGGCCTCGTGGGGTTCGCCGTCCCGGTCCTCCCAGCGCAGGAGGAGGCCCCAGGCGTTGCCGCAGGCATCGCGGGTTTCGGCGAGCACCTGGAAGGGATCGCACAGGCGCTGGGGGCCCTTGAGCGGTTCCCCCTTCTCCCCCGATCCGCCGGGGACCAGCCAGAGGCCGCTCCGGTCCAGGCGGTAGGGGGGGAAGCAGGGGCGGGCGGGATCCGCCCCGGCGAAGGGAACCACGCTCTCGAACATGCTTCAGGGGCCTTCAGGGTGGGAGGCGGTATCCAGGACGGGCAGGTCCCGGAGCCAGCGCTCCGCCTCCTCCCGGGGGACCATGGTGCGGGAGCCGCATTTCCGGGGATGGATGCGGCCGCGCTTCACCTCCTGGTAGAAAAGGAAGCGGCTGATGCCGGCCCACTTGAGGAAGGCCGTGACGCTCAGGACGGGCGGGCCTCCGAGATCAAGGGCGGGGGAAGGGCTGGTCTGGGGGTTCATGGTTGTTCCTGTGGGAGGCCCCGCGAAGGCGGAGCCGGGTCATGGCCCCGCGAAGCGGAGCCGAAGGGTCGCCCGCAAGGCCTGGATCAGGCCCAGGGGCGGTTGGGGAGGGTCCCCCTCGCCGGCTTAGGGGTCGTGCGAAGGCGCGTGCGGCATGTGGGGCGGGGTGAAGGAGGACGGCACCATGCCGTGGGAATTTGGAGTGGGATTTTGGCGTGTCAACCCGCTGGAAAAAGATTGAAAAATTTGAAGTCCGAGGAGATCCGAGGACGTCGCCCCGGATGGGTGGCGGCCCGGCCCGCCCTCGCCTGAACCGTGCCTCCGCTCCGCTGCTGCACGGCTCCAGGGCTTCGCCCTTCCGGCCTTCGGCTTCCGGCTGGGAGGGCGTCCGTGATCCCTCGCGACCCAGACCTCCTTCGCCTGACCGCATGAACGGGAGGACGCGCTTGCGGTCGCTCCATCGGCCCCCGCTGGGACGGGGGGACCGATGGGCGACGGCGACGGCAGGGGCATGGCTGGCGGGGCGGCCCCAGGGCGCCGGGGGGAGGCCTCCGGGCTCGGGCTCCGGCAAGGGGTGATCCGGGCCCTGGCGGGCCCTCCAGGGTCGGGGACCTGGGATCTGGCATCGGGCGGGGAGACCTGGTGCAATGGATGCATGCCATCCATCATCCGAACGGAAGCCCCGGGCCAGGCCCCGGCGCACGGCCGCCCCTGGCGGCGGGATGAGCTTGTCGCCGCTTTCCGGCTCTACTGCATGCTGCCCTTCGGGAAGCTGCACCAGCGGAATCCCCAGATCATCGCTTTGGCCGAGGCCCTGGGGCGGACGCCGGGGTCCGTAGCCCTGAAACTGGTCAACCTGGCGAGCCTGGATCCGGCCATCACGGGCACGGGACGATCCGGTATGGCCAACGCCTCCGCGGGCGACCGGGAGATCTGGGCGGCTTTCCACTCGGATTGGACGGCCATGGAAGCGGAGGGCGAGGAGGTGGCCCGACGGCTGGGGATCCTGGAGCCCGAACCGGAGTTGCCGGAGGCGATCCCCTGGTCGGGGGAAACCAGCGTGGAGACGCTGGTGAAGGTGAGGCGGGGGCAGGCGTTCTTCCGGAAGGCCGTGCTGGGCAGCTATGAGGGGCGCTGCTGCATGTCGGGCATCGGGGAGCCCCTGCTGCTGCTGGCCAGCCACATCGTTCCCTGGGCCCGGGATGAGGCGAACCGGCTCAATCCCGCCAATGGGCTGTGTCTTTCCGCCCTCCATGACCGGGCCTTCGACCAGGGGCTCATCACGGTGGACGCGGATTACCGGGTGAAGGTGGCGCCCGTGCTGAAGGCGCAGGGGGACAACCCATTGGCCAAGGACTGGCTCCTGGGGCTGGAAGGGCAGCGGATCCGTCTGCCGAAGCGGTTCCGGCCGGACCCGGACTTTCTGGCCTGGCATCAGCGGGAGCGGTTTCTGGCCGGTTGAAGGGTCGGGGGGCTGGGGATGCTCTGGAGGAGGTCGGTTCCCAGAGTTCCCACAGGGTTCCCGATCGGGGGTTCCACAAAGCCGTGCGTTTCAAGCGCGTTCCCACGGTTCCCGCAGTTCCCACACTGGAAGGGGCACTGGGCCTCCACGCTTCGAGGGTGAACGGATGAGGGTGCGCCCACGCCGGCGACCTGGGGTGTGGTGGGATGGATTAGTTATCCGCCAGCCGAGAGAAGGGGCCGCCCCACCACTGGATGGCGAGACGTTCACTCGCCTCCCTGGATGAGCGGCCATGGGCGCGCAAACAACGAGCCGCCAGCAAAGCCTCCCAGCGTTCCGTGCTGGCGCACGGGGGAAGCAGCGGATTGGACTCCGCCCAATCCTTCACACGACACGCCTCGTCGAGGCCTGCGACCCAGTGTTTCCGGGCGTTTTCTGTCCTCCATTTGACTGACGGACGGGCCCAGGTCCCCTTCCTTCAAGAGCTGAGTGTCCGACATCTGGAATCGGGAGAAGGGGAGGCTTTCAATGGCCGGTCCTACGGCTCCATCCATTCCGTTCCATTCCATTCGGGGCAGGAAGACGGTCTTGGGATGGGGTGGGGCCCGGACGTCCGCGGCCTGGGCTCCAGGGCGTCAGGGATCTTCCTGACTGACCATTCTGAATAACTGTGCCAGGTGTCTCTGGCCCGCCAACTTGGATGGCCAATGAATGAAACAAACGCTAAGGGCGTGTGCCTGCTTGGGCGCATCCGGGTCAAGGGGCGGGGTTTCGATGTGAGGGGCAAGGAGATGCCCAAGGAGGAGTTCTTCCGGGCGGAATGGCCCTTCAGGTTGAGGGACGTACAGGCGAGGATCCTGATCGATTCTCAGAGGCTTAAGCGCTGATGCTCGTCGGTTGGGCCGTTTCGGAAGTGTTTCGTGAAGATCTCCCGTAAGCGTTCAGGCCCCCTTGCGGGGGCCTGACGCTTTCATACGTTCCCGATGTGGCGTTGTGGCTCAGGCGAGTGTGGGGGCCGGAGCACCGTCCAGGTCGGCCTGGATGGCCCGGGTAAGCCAGGAAAGAAGGTCGAT
>DATGXY010000219.1:0-39916 GCA_035298525.1 Holophaga sp. | reverse complement strand
CATCGCCTTTCGAGGGGAACACGCATGTCCGGTCGTCTCGGCGAGCTCCTGGTCCGCGAGAACCTGATCTCCCTGCAGCAGCTCCAGAAGGCGCAGGAGGAGCAGCGGCGCACCGGCGCCCGCATCGGCTCCCTGCTCGTGAAGCAGGGCGCGATCGCCGAGACGGACCTCACCAACTTCCTCTCGAAGCAGTACGGCGTCCCGGCGATCTCGCTCAAGGACTTCGACATCGACGAGGAGGTCCTGAAGCTCATCCCGAAGGCGACCGCGGAGAAGCACCAGGTCGTGCCGGTGAACCGGGCCGGCTCCTCGCTCATCGTCGCGATGAGCGACCCGTCGAACATCTTCGCCGTCGACGACATCAAGTTCCTCACCGGCTACAACGTCGAGGTCGTCGTCGCCTCCGAGCAGGCCATCAAGGAGGCCATCGACCGGTATTACGCGGAGAAGGGGCCGGACCTCGACGAGGTCATGTCGGGGTTCGACGACTCGGAGGTCGCGGTCGTCGAGGCCGAGGGCGACGACATGAACGTCGTCGACCTCGAGAAGAGCGCGGAGGAGGCGCCGGTCGTCAAGCTGGTGAACCTCATCCTCCTCGACGCCATCAAGAAGGGCGCCTCCGACATCCACATCGAGCCCTACGAGAAGAGCTACCGGATCCGGTTCCGCATCGACGGCCTCCTCCAGGAGGTCATGCGCCCCAACCTCAAGCTCAAGGATCCCGTCACCAGCCGCGTGAAGATCCTGGCCAAGCTGAACATCGCCGAGAAGCGCCTGCCCCAGGACGGCCGCATCAAGCTCCGGGTCCAGCTGAGCGGGAAGCAGAAGGTCATCGACTACCGCGTCAGCATCCTCCCCACCCTGTTCGGGGAGAAGATCGTGCTGCGGCTCCTGGACTCCGACAAGCTCATGCTGGACCTCACCAAGCTGGGCTTCGAGCCGGAGAGCCTCGTCCAGTGGGACCGCCAGATCAGCAAGCCCTACGGCATGGTCCTGGTGACCGGGCCCACGGGTTCGGGCAAGACCAACACCCTCTATTCCTCCATCGCCAAGCTGAACACGTCCGACGTGAACATCATGACGGCGGAGGATCCCGTCGAGTTCAACTTCGCCGGCATCAACCAGGTGCAGATGAAGGAGCAGATCGGCCTCAACTTCGCGGCCGCCCTGAGGTCCTTCCTGCGGCAGGACCCCAACATCATCCTGGTGGGCGAGATCCGCGACTTCGAGACGGCCGAGATCGCCATCAAGGCCTCCCTCACGGGCCACCTGGTGCTTTCCACCCTCCACACCAACGACGCGCCCTCCACCATCAACCGCCTCATGAACATGGGCGTGGAACCCTTCCTGGTGGCCACCAGCGTCAACATCATCTGCGCCCAGCGCCTCGTCAGGCGCATCTGCGCGAACTGCAAGCAGAACGATCCCCATCCCCTCCCCCCCGAGGCCCTCATCAAGGTCGGCTTCACCGAGGAGGAGGTCGCCCGGGGCATCGTCCTGAAGAAGGGGGCCGGCTGCGAGATCTGCGGCGGCCGCGGCTACAAGGGGCGCGTGGGCCTCTACGAGGTCCTGGAGATGTCCGAGACCCTCAAGGACATGATCCTGACGGGCGCCAGCGCCATCGAGCTGCGCGAGCAGGCCGTGAAGGAAGGCATGATCACCCTCCGCAGGTCCGGTTGCCGCAAGGTGCTGGACGGCGTCACCACCATCGAGGAGATCGTCCGCGAGACGGTCCTCTAGGAAAGGAAGGCCCATGGCCGAGCACAGCGCAACCTACGTCGTTCCGCTCCAGCAGCTCCTCAAGACCATGGTGGAGTACGGGGGCACCGACCTGCACATCACCACCGATTCGGCCCCCCAGGTCCGCATCGACGGCCGGATGGTGCCCCTCAAGCTGCCCCCCCTCGAGGCGGCCCAGACGCGGTGGCTCTGCTACGGCGTCATGACCGACCAGCAGAAGCACCGCCTGGAGGAGGACCTGGAGGTGGACTTCTCCTTCGGCCTGCAGGGCGTCAGCCGCTTCCGCGCCAACGTCTTCAACCAGAAGGGGGCCACGGCCGGGGTCTTCCGTTCCATCCCCGAGAACATCCGCAGCTTCGAGGCCCTGGGCCTGCCCCCCATCGTCCAGTCCCTGTGCGACAAGCCCCGGGGCCTGGTGCTGGTCACGGGCGTCACCGGTTCGGGCAAGTCCACGACCCTGGCCGCCATGATCGACCGGGTCAACGAGATCGAGCCCCTGCACATCCTCACCATCGAGGACCCGGTCGAATACGTGCACCACCACAAGCGCAGCCTGGTCAACCAGCGCGAGATCCACGCCGACACCCACAGCTTCAAGAAGGCGCTCCGCTCCGCCCTGCGCCAGGATCCCGACGTGGTGCTCGTGGGCGAGCTCCGGGACCTGGAGACCATCGAGGCCGCCCTCACCATCGCCGAGACGGGCCACCTCACCTTCGGCACCCTGCACACCAGCTCCTGCGTGCAGACCATGAACCGCATCATCGACGTGTTCCCGGCCCACCAGCAGCCCCAGATCCGGGCCCAGCTCTCCCTGGTGCTGGAAGGGGTGCTCTGCCAGTCCCTCATCCCCAAGGCCTCCGGCAAGGGCCGGGTCCTGGCGCTGGAGGTGATGATCCCCAACCCCGCCATCCGCAACCTCATCCGCGAGGACAAGATCCACCAGGTCTACAGCTCCATGCAGACCGGCCAGCTCAAGTACGGCATGCAGACCTTCAACCAGAGCCTGTCCGAACTGGTGCTGAAGGGGGAGATCACCCAGGAGGTGGCCGTCTCCTACTCCTCCAACCAGGACGAGCTGCGGGAACTGATCAACCGCGGGGTGGGCACCCAGAACATGGGCTCCACCCCCATGCAGCAGCCCCGCTCCGGCCCCTCCTCGGTCCTGGGGGGCCGCAATCCCAATATTAAATACACCTAGACCGCGGTTTCCCCGGCTTCCCATGGGCCGACAATGGGCCTATCCTGGACCCACTGAAGCGATCCCCTGACATTCGAGGTTCTGATGCCCGCATACGCTTGGAAAGGAAAGAACCGGCTGGGTGAGATCCAGGAAGGGGTCATCGTAGCCGATACCCGGGACGCCGCGGCCCAGACCCTGAAGCGGAACGGCATCCAGGTGGTCAGCGTCAAGGCCCAGGGGGCCGAGGGCGGCAAGATGCTGGGCAAGGTCAAGCCCAAGGAACTGGCCATCTTCACGCGGCAGTTCAGCGTGATGATCGATGCCGGCCTGCCCCTGGTCCAGTGCCTGGAGATCCTGGGGGCCCAGCAGACGGACAAGGGGTTCCAGAAGATCATCATGGCCGTGCGCAAGGACGTGGAGCAGGGCGCCACCCTCCAGACGGCCCTCAGCAAGCACCCCAAGGCCTTCAACGACCTCTACGTGAACATGGTGGGCGCCGGCGAAGCGGGCGGCATCCTGGATGTGATCCTCCAGCGCCTGTCGGGCTACATCGAGAAGGCGGTGAAGCTGACCGCCAAGGTCAAGGGGGCCATGACCTACCCCATCACCGTGATCATCATCGCCATCACCGTGGTGGCGATCATCATGGTCAAGGTCATCCCGGTGTTCTCGCAGATGTACGAGGGCATGGGCAGCAGCCTCCCCTTCCCGACCATCGTCTGCATCGCCATCTCCAACGTGCTCATCAACTACTTCTGGGTGGTGGCGATCTTCATCGCCCTGATCGTCGTGGGCACCCGCCAGTACTACAAGACGCCCACGGGGCGCCTGCAGCTGGACACCCTGATCCTGATGATCCCCGTCATCGGCGAGCTCCTGCGAAAGGTGGCCGTGGCCCGGTTCTGCCGGACCCTGGGCACCCTCACCAGCTCGGGCGTGCCCATCCTCGAGGGCATGGACATCACGGCCCGCACCGCCGGAAACGTGGTCATCCAGAACGCCATCATGAAGAGCCGCGAGGCCGTGGAGCAGGGCCGCAACATCGCCGGGCCCCTGGCCGAGACCAAGGTCTTCCCGCCCATGGTCGTGCAGATGGTGGGCGTGGGCGAGGCCACGGGTGCCCTGGACGCCATGCTGGCCAAGGTCGCCGACTTCTACGAGGACGAGGTGGACAACGCCGTGGCCGCCATGACGGCCATGATGGAGCCCCTGATCATCGCCATCCTCGGCGGCATCATCGGCTTCATCGTCATCGCCATGTATATGCCGATCTTCAACCTGGCCAACGTCATGGGCAAGGAGTAGCCCGGAGGGAAGCCGGCGGGAAAACGGGGCGGGCCGGAAACGGCCCGCCCCGTTTTCCCGCGGTGCGGCCTTGGGAGCCTTCTACGCCCTGGTCAGGCCCCTAGGCTTCCCGGCCGCAGGCCGCGCACATGCGGCGCCGGTGGTAGGCGGCCATGGCGGCGCGGTCCGTGCGGCGGGATCGGACCCACGCCACGAACGAGACGCAGCCCAGGGCCAGGAAGGTGGCCATGACCTGCAGGGAACGCGAATGGGAAACGAAGCCCGGAAGGAGGGCGGCCATGAAGAAGAGGGAGATGCAGGCGGTGCCGTGGAGGACGGAGCGGCGCAGGGGGGGGGCCAGGGGCGCCAGGGCGGCGGGGTCGGCCTCGGGCTCCCGCACCCGGGTCTGGTAGACCTCGGCGACGGCCGTCAGGGGGGCGGCTCCGCAATGGGGACAGGGGTTCGGCATCAGTTGGTCTCCCCGCGGCGGAAGGCGAAGGCCTGGAAACCCTCCCCGGGCCAGGCCAGGGGATCGGGACGGAAGAAGCTCACCGGGCCCTCCCCGGGCCCCAGCCCCGCGGGCCACACGGGGGCGGGGTCCCAGCCGGGGAGTCCCGCCAGCCAGTCCCGGTGGTCCTGGCCCTCCTCGGAAAGCCAGGAGCAGACGGCGTAGACGAGGAGGCCGCCCGGGGCCACCCGGGGCAGGGCCGCCTCCAGCAGGTCCCGCTGGAGGCCCCGGAGGCGGGGCCTATCGATGGCGTCCCCGATCCAGGTGAGCTCGGGGTGCTTCTGGAGGGTGCCCGAGCCGGAGCAGGGGGCGTCCAGGAGGATCAGATCGAAGGCGGGGCCCCCCTCCCGGAGCCAGGCGGCGGCCTCGGCCACCACCACCTCGGCCTCCACCTTCCGGGCGGCCAGGTTCTCCTCCAGGCGCCGGGCCCGGGCGGGGTTCATCTCCAGGGCCGTGACGGAGGCCCCGGGCCAGCGCCGGGCGAGGCCCGTGGTCTTGCCGCCGGGGGCGGCGCAGGCGTCCAGGATCCGTCGGGGCTCCCGGTCCCAGGCGAAGGCGAGGAGGGCCTGGGAGCTGAGGTCCTGCACCATGCCCGCGCCCGAGGCCAGCCATTCCCTCGGGAAGGCCCCCTCGGGGGCGAGGCGCAGGACGCCGGGCCAGCCGGGGACGGGTTCCAGGTCCTCCGGAGCCTCGCCCAGGGCCACGAAGAAGGGGCGGGGGGGCGTCTGCAGGCGCCGCCAGAGCTCGTCCATCCCGTTCAGCCTCCCCCAGGGCCAGAGGGCCCCCTTCAGGGCCCGCTCCGCGAAAGGGGTGCGGTCCAGGGCCGGGTCCGCGGCGTCCAGGGCCGCGCGCAGGGCATCCCGGTCCGAGGCCGCCCCCCGCAGGATGGCGTTGACGAGGCCCCGGTGGGGGGGGAAACCCAGGTCCCGGTGCGCGGCCAGCTCCACCGATTCGTTCACGGCGGCGTGGGCGCTCACCCCCGGAAGCCAGGCCAGCTGGGCCAGGCCCGCGGCCAGGGCCACCTGGGTCCCCAGGGGCAGGCCCCGCGCGGGGTGCTTCAGGCGGGGGGCGACGTGGGCCTGGAGGGTGCCCCAGCGGCGGAGGCAGAGGCCCAGCAGGGCGTTGGCGAGGCCCGCGTCCGCCGCGGGAAGGCCCGCGTCCCAGGCCTCGGGCACGCGGGAGCCCTCCCCGAACACGGCCTGGAGGGCGGCGGCCACTGCGATTCGGCTGGGTGTCGGCATCGGATCCCCTGGGTTCCAGCCTCTCACATTCGACCGGGCCCGGAGAAGATACACTGGTCCAATGCACGAAGCCCCCGCCTCGGCCCGGGTCGTCCGGGCCATCACCTCCGACCACCAGATCCGACTCTCCGCCCTGGACGCGGGCCCCCTCTGGGACGGCGTCCGCCGGGGCCATCCCCAGCTGGAGGCCGACGCCTGCGCCCTGCTGGTGCAGCTGCTATCCGGCACCCTCCTCCTCCAGGCCCGCACCTTCTTCTCGGAGCGGCTCCAGATCCTGGCCCGCACCTCGGGCCGGGCCAAGGCCGTGGTGGCCGACTCCTGGCCCGACGGGGACATCCGGGGCGTCCTGGACCCCGCCCCCGGGGTGGAGGGCCCCTGGCTCCAGGCCCCGGGCCTGTTCCAGGTGATGCGCTCCTCCCGTTCCGGCCAGCCCTACATCGGGCACCTGGAATGGGTGGAGGGCTCCCTTCCCACCCAGTTCGAGGCCTACCTCCAGCAGTCCGAGCAGATCCAGGCCAGCGTGGACCTGTGGTGCGATCCGGGCACGGGGGAGGCGGGGGGTCTCCTGGTGGAGCCCCTCCCGGGGTGCACCCCCGAGCGCCTCAAGAGCCTGGTGGACGCCCTGGAGGGTCTGGAAGTGGTGCCCCTGTGGGAGCGCACCCCCGCCTTCCTCCTGGAATGGATCAACCGCGGGCCCGGCGCCGAGGTGCTGGGGGCCACGGATATGCGCTACCACTGCCGCTGCTCCCGGGAGAGCCTCCTGGAGGCCCTGGCGGGCTTCGGGACCGAGCGCCTTGCCGAGGTCTTCCCGGGGGAAGCCCCCGTGGATGTGCGCTGCGATTACTGCGGCAAGGAGTACCGCATCGCGCCCGAGGACGTGCCCGGAGGCCGGCCTTGAACCGCCGGGTGGAGATCGTGGACCGGGGCCGGCCCTTGGGCGGTCCCTTCAGCGTCTGGATCAATTTCCGCCTGGTGCCCCTGGTGGCCGCCGTCCTCATCCGGACCCTGGCCTACACCCTGCGGGTCGGCCGCGAGGGCTTCGCCGAGGTGGAGGACCTGGCCCGGGACGGGGAGCGGCTGGTGCTCAGCTTCTACCACCGGCGGCTCGTGATGATGCCCCAGGCCTATCCCTTCCGGCGGCGCACCCCCGAGGGGGAGGCGCGGGGGGTGGCCATCCTTTCCAGCGACAGCAAGGACGGGGAGCGCAGCGCCGCCACCTGGAAGTGGTTCGGCATCCACGCCGTGCGGGGCACCGCCGGGGACCGGGGCGCCCAGGCCCTCGTGAAGATGATCCGAGCCGTGCGGGAGGGCTGGGACCTGGGCATCACCGTGGACGGCCCCCGGGGGCCCCGGCAGCGGGTGAAGGGCGGGGTCCTGGCCGTCTCCCGCAAGACGGGGGCGTGGATCGTCCCCGTGTGCGTGGCCTACGCCTCGGCCTGGAAGCTGCGGACCTGGGACGAGATGCTCGTGCCCAAGCCCTTCAGCCGGGTCGTGGTCCGGTACGGCGCCCCCTTCCAGGTGCCCGTGGACGCGGACGAGGAGGCCTTCCGGGTCCGTCTGGAGACGGAGCTGGACGCCTTCGAGGGGTGGGCGGAGGCCTACCGGCCCGATTAGCTGGCAACTTTATTAAATAATTTATATTTGGGTGTGCTCTCCCTCACCCCTCCCCCCGATGCCTCGCGCCCACGGACGTTCGTTCGTAGGCCCGGATGGGTGGCGGAAGGGCGCAGGATCGGCCGATACCGCCTGGGCCCCAGCCTGGGCCGGGGGGGCATGGGGGAGGTCTTCCGGGCGTGGGATACGGTGCTGGACCGGGAGGTGGCCCTCAAGATCCTGGAGGACGCCCACCCGGGGGCCGTCCTCCGCTTCATGAAGGAGGCCCAGCTCCAGGCGCGGGTGGACCACCCCCACGTGTGCCGCATCTTCGATGTGGAGGTGGCCGACGGGGTGCCCTGCATCGCCATGCAGCTGGTGGCGGGCCCCAATCTCCGGGACGCCGCCCCGGACCTGGGCCCCCGGGAGGCCGCCGCCATCCTGGAGGCGGTGGCGGAGGGCATGCACGCCGCCCACCGCCTGAACCTCGTGCACCGGGACCTCAAGCCCGGCAATATCCTCCTGGAGCGGGGGCCCGGCGGCGCCTGGGTGCCCTTCGTGGCCGACTTCGGGCTGGCCAAGGACCTGGACGAGGACCTCACCCGGGCCGGGGCGGTGGTGGGCACCCCCATCTTCATGGCGCCCGAGCAGCGGGCCGGGGATGCGGCCCGGGTGGGCCCGGCGGCGGATATCTTCGCCCTGGGCGCCACCCTCTGCGCCGTGCTGGATCTGGAGCGCCCCATGCCCGGGGGCCGGGGCCGCCTCCTGCCCCGGCCGGGAACCCCCCCACCCCCCCGGGATCTGGAGCGCATCCTGCTCCGGTGCCTGGAAGAGCGGCCCGGGGACCGGTATCCGGACGCCGCCGCCCTGGCGGCGGATCTTCGCCGGTTCCTGCGGGGGGAACCCCTGGCGGCGGACCGGTTCGCCTGGTTCCGCAAGGCGCGGGGTCTGGCCCGGCGCCATCCAGCCTGGACGGCCTCCCTGGGGGTGGCCCTCGTCCTGGGGGCCGTCTTCACGGCCTGGGCGTCCGCGGAGGCGGGGGCCGCCCGGCGACGCACCCACCTGGCCATTCGCTTCGCCGGCGAAGCCCGGGAGCTGGAGGCCGCCATGGCCATGGAGCGCCTCCTCCCCCCCCACGATCTGGCCCCCCTCCTGGATGAAATGACGGAAGGCCTGGCCCGGATCCGCGCCGAAATGGGACGCCTGGGCCCCGAAGCCCAGGGGCCGGGCCATCTGGCCCTGGGCCGGGGCTACCTGGCCATGCGCTTCCTGGCCGAGGCCCTGGACGCCCTCCAGCGGGCCTGGGCCCATGGGGAGCGGAGCCCCGACGCGGCGTACGCCCTGGCCAAGGTCCACTGCGAGTACTACATCCGCATCGTGGACGAGGAGCGCCTGGGGGATATCCCGGCCGGGTCCGGGCGCGCCCAGGCGCACCTGGCCGAAGCCCGGCGCTACCGGGCCCTGGCCGCGGGGGCGGCCTGGGAGCCCGTGGAACTCTGCGACGCCATGCTGCGGATCTTCGAGGGGGACGGGGAGGGGGGCCTGGCCCTGGCCCGGCGCATGCAGGAGGCGGACCCGGCCTTCTACCCGGCCTGGGTGGAGGAAGCGTACGCCTGGCAGTGCATCGCCTACCGCCAGCAGCGGGCGGGGGATTCCTCCGGGGCCGAGGCCGCCTACGCCCGCGCCGAGGCCGCGGCTCTGCACGCGCGGGCCTCCGGCCGCAGCGATATCACCTGCTGGCTGGCCTCCCTGGATTGGCGCCTCCGCCGCCTGGAGGATCCCTCCCTGGATCCCCGGCGGGCCCTGGTCCTCTGGGGGGAGGCGGAGGCCCTCGCGGACGGGGTGCTGGCCATCCGGCCCCGGTACCCCGGGGCCATCAGCGCCAAGGTGCATGTGCTCCTGGGCCGGGTCCGGACCCTGCGGGCCCTGGGGCTGGACGGCGCCGGGGAGCTGGACCGGGCGGAGGCCTTCCTCGCCTCGGCCCGGCCCGTGGAGGGCTACGCCTGGCTCCTGCCCGTGAAGCGGGCCCAGGTGGCACGAACGAGGAGCGGCCTGGCTTCCTGATGGGCTATCGTAGATAGTTCCAAGGAGCCCCATGTCCCCAGCCCCCCTCTCCGTCGTCTCCCTCTCCGGAGGACTCGATTCCTGCGTCGCCGCGGCCGTTGCCCGGGTGGCCGGTTTCGATCTGGCCCTGCTCCACGCGGATTACGGCCAGTTGACGGAAGCCAGGGAGCGGGCGGCCTTCGAGGCCATCGCCGATCATGCCTGCGCCCGGCACCGCCTGGTGGTGCCTTTCGCCGGCCTCAGCGCCATCGGCGGCTCCGCCCTCACCGATCCCTCCATCCCCCTGCCCGAGGGGGACCTGGAGCGGGAGGGGGTGCCCGTGAGCTACGTGCCCTTCCGCAACGCCCACCTCCTGGCCACCGCCGTGAGCTGGGCCGAGGTCCTGGGCGCGAAGGCCATCCACGTGGGCTTCGTGGAGGAGGATTCCAGCGGCTACCCCGACTGCCGCGAGGCCTTCCTGCGCGCCTTCGAGCGCGCCGCGGCCCTGGGCACCCGGCCCGGCACGGACCTGGCCTTCCACGCCCCCCTCATCCACCTGCGCAAGGCGCAGATCGTGAAGCTGGGCCTGGAACTGGGCGCGCCCCTGCACCTCACCTGGAGCTGCTACCAGGCCGAAGGCGAGGCCTGCGGCCGCTGCGATTCCTGCCTCCTGCGCCTGCGCGGCTTCAAGGAGGCCGGCGCCGCCGATCCCATCCCCTACGCATACATCCCCGCCGAACTGCGGCCCTGAGGAAACGCCATGTCCCGCCAGCCCACCCTGAAGACCCTCCCCAAGCGCAAGGTGACCGAACCCAGCACGAAGCTGGACACCTTCAAGAGCCCCCGCCCGGGCCGCGCCTTCGAGATCGTGTTCGAGACCGACGAGTTCACCTGCCTGTGCCCCATGACGGGCCAGCCCGACTTCGCGCGCCTGCGCATCACCTACGTGCCCGACCAGCTCTGCGTGGAATCCAAGTCCCTCAAGCTCTACCTGTGGAGCTTCCGGGACAAGGGGGCCTTCCACGAGGCGGTCACCAACCAGATCCTGGACGACCTGGCCGCGGCGATCGAACCCCAGTGGCTCCAGGTGGAGGGGGACTTCCTCATCCGCGGCGGCATCCGCACCCTCGTCAAGGCGGAGCACGGAAAGCGGCCATGAGGTACCGCGGCGCCGTCCCCCCCCTCCTCCTCATCCTGGCGGCCACGGCCGGGACCCTGGGCTGCGACACCGAGGCCAAGCGCCAGCGGCGGGCGGAAGAGGCCCGCGCCCGCCAGGCCATGGAGGACGCCCAGCGCCGGGAGGCCGAGACCGCCCCGCCCACCCCCGAGGTCCTGGAGCAGGTGAAGACCGCGAGCGCGGATTTCATCGGCGAGCGCCATCCCGAGCTCAACATCGAGGGCCAGACCCTCACCCCCCTGACCCCCAACCTCTTCCTGGTGGGCGTCGCGGTGAAGGACCTGCTCAAGGGCAACACCTACGTCGCCCAGCTCACCGCCGAGCGCCTGCGCGACGGGGAGTGGGACGGCGAGTTCAAGGAGAACGGGCGCCTGCTGTGGGTGGTGGACTACGCCACCGAGGAGCGGATGAAGGACCTGGCCCTGCGCCACGGCTTCCAGGGCGAAGTGGACCGCATCCGCTACGAGGACCCCGAGCGGCGCCACCAGGCCAGCTGGGGCCACCGGAGCTGGCTGGACGACTACCTCATCTGGCACTTGCTCTTCCACCGGCCCGGGGCCTACGGCTGGCACCCCGGCGGGGGCTTCGCCCCCATGGCCCCGGGATTCCGCTTCCACGATCCCGGCCGGCCCATCACCCCCGGGGACGCGAAGGCCTTCCAGGCCGCCGCCGCCCCCACCGGGGGGCGCTCCATGGTCTTCCTGGGGGGATCGGCCTGGAGGCCGCCCAGCGTGGGCAGCGTCGGGTCCCTGCCGGGCCAGGCCTTCGTGGCCGGGCCCCGGGGCTCCATCTCGGGGAAGGCCTCCATCGGTTCCGTGGGTCGCGGGGGCTTCGGCGCCGCGGGCCACGCTTCGGGCACGGGAGGCTGATATGCAGCGCCGCGCGGTGCGGGCCAGGGCGGGTTGGATCGGGAAGGTGGAGGGCCAGGGCTTCACCTGGCACACCCATGACGACGGGAGCCCCTACTGGCGGGAGGACGCCTGCTACGTGTTCACGGGGGCGGAGGTGGCGCGGATCGAGAAGGCCGCCGCCGAGCTCCAGGCCATGTGCGTGGAGGCCGTCCAGCACGTGCTGGACCGGGGCCGCTTCCGGGAGTACGCCATCCCCGAATGGCTCGTGCCCGCCATCCGCGAAAGCTGGGAACGGGACGAGGTGGGCGTCTACGGCCGCTTCGACCTGGCCTTCGACGGCCGGGGCTACCCCAAGCTCCTGGAGTACAACGCCGACACCCCCACCTCCCTGGTGGAGGCCGCCGTCGTCCAGTGGTACTGGCTGGAGGACCAGTTCCCCGGCCGGGACCAGTTCAATTCGCTGCACGAGCGGCTCGTGGCGGCCTGGAAGCGGGCCCAGGACTTCCTGCCAGCCGGGGCCCTGTGGTTCCTGCACCAGGACACGGAGGAGGACACCCAGACCACGGCCTACCTGCGGGACACCGCGGACCAGGCCGGGCTCCCCACCGCCCAGATGGCCATCGAGGACCTGGGCTGGGACGAATCGAGGGGCACCTTCACGGACCTGGACGGACGTCCCGTGCGCGCGGCCTTCAAGCTCTACCCCTGGGAGTTCATGGTGCGGGACGAGTACGGGGGCCACCTGGCCCGCCAGCCCCGGCCCTGCGCCTTCCTGGAGCCCGCCTGGAAGATGCTCCTCTCCAACAAGGCCCTCCTGGCCATCCTCTGGGAGCTCTTCCCGGACAGCCCCTACCTGCTTCCCGCGTACCTGGACGGGCCCCGGGACCTCGCGAACTTCGTGCGCAAGCCCATCCTGGCCCGGGAGGGCGCCAACGTGGAGATCCACGCCGGGGGGCGGGTGGCCATGGGCAAGGCCATGGAATGCTACGGGGCCGAGGGCCACGTCTTCCAGGGCTTCGCCGATATCCTCGAGTTCGACGGCTTCCGCCCCGTGGTGGGCGCCTGGATCGTGGACGGGGAGCCCGCGGGCATGGGCATCCGGGAGGCGAGGGGCCTCATCACGGACAACGGCTCCTCCTTCGTGCCCCACCTGATCGAGGGCTGAGGTGCGCGCGCTGGTGGCCCTGGGCTCCAACCTCGGCGACCGCCGGGCCCACCTGGAGGCGGGGCTGCGCGCCCTGGGGGACCTGGGGGCCGTGACCCCCTCGCCCCTGTGGACCGAGACCCCCGACGAATCCGGGCGGGGGCCGGACTACCTGAACACCGTGGCCCTCCTGGAGACGGACCTGGAACCCGCGCCCCTCCTGGAGGCCCTCCTGCGGGCCGAACTGGCCCTGGGGCGGGACCGGGCCGCGGGAGGCCGGAACGAGCCCCGGACCCTGGACCTGGATCTGATCCTGGCGGGGGAGGCGAGGGGCGCCTGGCGCTGGCCGGCCCCCCCCGATCTGGCCGCCCTGGGGCCGGAACTGGAACTGGTGCTCCCCCACCCCCGGGCCGCCGGCCGGCCTTTCGTGGTGGAACCGGCAAGGGCGCTGGGGATCGGGCTGGAGGGGGCGTAGGAGGCCCTTGACCGTCAAGACAAAGTACATACGTTTACCGAGTGGACGAAGTCTTTGTCAGGGATGGCCAAGTCTTTGAATGGGACCCGGCGAAGGCCGCCGGGAATCTGGCGAAGCATGGAATCGCCTTCCACCAGGCGGCCGAGGTGTTCCTGGCCCCTTTCGTCCAGGCCTGTGATGCGGGAGAAGGGCAGGAGACAAGGGAGGGGGCCGTGGGACTGACCGGATCCTGGCAACTGATCTTCGTTGTCTACCGCATAGGCGCCCACAGGACGATCCGCATCATTTCGGCCCGCCAAGCCACCCAGCACGAACGAAGGAAGTATGAAAATGAATGAGAAAGTGATTCGGCGCCTGAAGAAGGATCGGCCCAGCGTCACCATCTCCCTGCGGATCCCGGAGGACGTTCTGGCTGACCTGCGGACGCTCGCTCCCATCCTTGGGCTTTCCGGATACCAGTCCCTCATCAAGGCCTACATCAGCCAAGGACTCAGGCGGGATTGGGTCCGGATGAAGGAGGAACCTCTCATGCGCGTTGCTGAAAGCCTGGAGCGGCAGGGGGTCGGGGCGGGGATCATCCAGGAGGCCCTGAGGGCGGCCTGGGGCCGGCCGGATCGCCCCTACCCCCTGGATATCCCGACCAGCCGCGCCTGCGAACCAGACCCGACCTGAAGCCGTCCGATCCGGATTCAGTACCGCTTTTCCACGACCCCCCAGTCGATGAGGGGCCGCACGGCATCCACGTACTTGGCCCGGGCGGTGGCCCCGTAGTCCTTCACGTAGGCGTGCTCCCACACATCCACCACCAGCAGGGGGACGGCGCCCACGGCCACGGCGTTCTCGTGATCCTGGATCCAGGCGTTCATGAGCCGCCCGGTGACCGGATCCTTCAGGAGGGCGCCCCAGCCGATGCCCGGCATGGTGCAGGTGGCCTTGAAGGCGGCCCACCAGGCGTCGAAGGAGCCCCAGGTGCTCCGGATGGCCTTCTGGAGGGGGTGCTCGGCCCCGGGGAGGCCGGCCTTGTCCCGCAGGGGCTCGAAGAACAGCTCGTGCAGGCGCATGCCGCTGAATTCGAAGCCCAGGCGGCGGCGCAGTTCCTGCACCATGGGGCCCGCCTTCCCCTCCGTTTCCGCCGCCAGCACGTCCTTGAGCAGGGCGTTGGTGCGCCCCACGTAGCCCTTGTACAGGGTCAGGTGCTCGGCCATGAGCTCCTTGGAGAGGCCGGGGAGGCCCCCCTCGAAGGCGAAGGGGCGGGGGGTGTAGTCCGGCCGGGGGGCCGGCGCGGGGGCGGGGACATCCGCCGCTTCCAGGTGGCCGGCCAAGCCGAGCCCCAGGGTCCCCGCCGCGAGGGTGCCCAGCATGTGTCTGCGATCCATGGTGCCTCCGGGTCCAGGAGGCCAATCTATACCCGACTCGTCCGGTTGCCTATCGCTATTTTCCGATCATCTGCCAGCCCAGGCGGAGAATCAGGGCCCCCACCACGACGATGAACACCCCCCGGACGAGGCCGCTGCCCTTGCTGAGGGCCGTGCGGGCCCCCAGGTAGCCCCCCACGCCGTTGCCCACGGCCATGGCCAGGGCCACCACGGGGATCCAGCTGCCCCGGGAGACGAAAAGGACGAGGCTCACGATGTTGGAGGCCCAGTTCACGCTCTTGGCCAGGGCCGAGGAGCGCAGGAAGTCGAAGCCCAGCACCGCCACGAAGAGGAAGATGAGGATGGATCCGGTGCCCGGGCCGAAGAAGCCGTCGTAGGCGCCGATGGCGAAGCTGATGACGGCGGCGTAGGCCCGCTCGTGGCCGGGGGCGTGCCGGGGGGCGTGGAGCCTGCCCATGTCGGGCTTGAAGATGGTGAAGGCCAGCATGGCGATCATGAGGAGCACCATGACGGGCCGGAAGTAGGGCTCGGCCCGGCCCTGGACCAGGTAGGCCGCGGCCACGCCCAGGGCGGCGCCGGCACCGGCGGCCAGGACGGGGCCCACCATGTCCCGCCAGTGCAGGACCCGGGCCCGCACGAACTGGGCCGCGGCCATGGTGGTGCCGGTGCAGGCCACCACCTTGTTGGTGCCCAGCACGGTGGTCACGGGGGTGCCATGGGGCAGGCCCAGCATGAGGGCCGGGATCGTGATGAGGCCGCCGCCGCCCACGATCGCGTCCACGAAGCCGGCCAGCAGCGCCGCCAGGACCAGCAGCGCGAGGGGCAGGGGGTGGATCACGCCGCCCCCCTAGATGTGCATGATCTCGGCGTCCTTGTGCTTGACGATGTCCTCCACCTCGCGGATCGCCTCGTCCGTGGCCTTCTGGATCTGGTCCAGGGCCTTCTTGGCGGCGTCCTCGGAGAGCGGGGTGGTCTTGTCCTTCTCGGCCTTCTTGACGTCCTCGTTGGCGTCGCGGCGGACGTTGCGGATGGCGGTCTTGATCTCCTCGCCCATGCGGTTCACGACCTTGGTGAGGTCGCGGCGGCGCTCCTCCGTGAGGGGGGGGATGGGGAGGCGGATGACGACGCCGTCGTTGGCGGGGTTGAGGCCCAGCTCCGACTTGAGGATGGCGTGCTCGATGGCCTTGATGGCGCTCTTGTCGAAGGGGGTGAGGACGAGCATGGAGGGCTCGGGCACGCTCACGCCGGCGATCTGGTTCAGGGGCATGTGGGAGCCGTAGTACTCCACCTGGATGGTGTCGAGGATCCCCGCGTTGGCGCGGCCCGTGCGGACCGTGGCCATCTCCTTCTTGAGGGTCTCCAGGGAGGACTTCATCTTCTTCTTGGCTTCGGCCAGGATCGTGTCGACATTCGCCGTCATGGTGGGCTCCGTTCGCGTGCGGTTCTCTTTTTCTAGCTTGTATTCCGTGAAAAGGCTAGCCCAGGCAGGTGGAGCAGCGGGCGCCTTCCTGCAGGCCGCGGATGGCCTCGGGCACCCGGGAGAGATCGGCGACCTCCAGGAACTCGGCCTCCGGGCCCAGGTCCTCCGGCCGGGGGCGCCCCTCCCGGTTGACCCAGATGGCCGTCCAGCCGGCCTGGAGCGCGCCGGTGACATCGTCCCGCCAGCTGTCGCCCACCATGGCGATCTCGCCGGGGAAGAGACCCAGGCGGCGGGCCATGTCCTCGAAGGCCGCGGGCTCCGGCTTCAGGTGGCCCGTGAGGGCCGACAGGCAGCGGGTGGGCACGGCCCGGGCCAGGCCCAGGCGGTCCAGGAAGGCCATATCGAAGCTCTGGGTGTTGGAGAGCAGGCCCACCCTCGCCAGCTTGCGCGTGGCCAGGACGGCCTCCTCGGCCTCCGGGAACCAGGCCGCGTCGCCCGCGGCGGTCTGGAAGACATCGGCCATGGCCAGGATCTGCTCGCCGCTGAGCTGCAGGCGGTCCATCCAGCCCGCCAGGAAGGTGCGGGCGTCGGGGTGGGGCCGGTCCATGGCCTCCCGGCGCAGATCCGGGTAGCGGTCCCGCTGCTCCTCCGTGAGCAGGCGCTGCAGGTGGCGGAAGGGGTCCCCGTGCCGGCTGTGCACGAGGGTGTTCCAGAGATCGAAGACGACGGCCCGGATCATCCCTTGCCCCCGAATTCCCGGGTGGTGCGCACCGGGAGCTGGATGGGCAGGCCGAAGGCCTCCGCCTTGAGGCGGCCCTCCAGGTGCCAGGCGCCGGGGGCGCCCGAGGCCACGGCCTGGATGGCGGTCCAGTTCTCCCGCAGTTCCTGGTAGGTGAAGGAGAGTTCCGTCTCCATGCGGGCCATGCCGCCCGCGGGCAGGTCCAGGGGCCGGGCGAGTTCAAGCCGGCCCAGGGGACGGCGGGCGTCCCTGAAGGTGAGGGCCAGGTCGCCGGCGAAGCCCAGCACGTGGAAGGGCACGGGGGAGGGGTTCTCCACCTCCAGGACGACCTTGAAGGCGATGCGGGACCGGTCCAGGGGCAGGGCCATGCGCAGCTGGGGCTCCACCCGGGCGAGCCGGAAGCGCAGACTCCGGGCGGCCGCCTCGTACTCCCGGATGGGGGAACAGGCGGCCATCGCCACCAGGACCGGCACGGCCCTCCAGGCCCGGGACGGCATCAGGCGCCCCGGTAGATGACGCAGTTGTCGGTGGTCTCGAAGACCTCGATCTGGCAGAGGCCGGGCAGGTCGGGCTTGAGCTGGTCCCAGATCCACACGGAGATGTTCTCGGCGGTGGAGAGGGGGATGAGGTCGTTGAGGAACCGGTGGTCCAGGCGCTGGATGACCTTCTCGACCACCACCTTGGAGAGGTCGTCGAAATCGATGATCATGCCCGTCTCGGGGTTCACCGGCCCTTCCAGGCACACGAAGAGCTTGTACGAGTGCCCGTGGAGGTTCCGGCACTTGCCGGGATGGTTGTGGATGAAGTGCGCGGCTTCGAAGCCGTATTCCTTGCGAAGGATCATGGATGGCGCCTAGTACCCCGTCGGGGGACCCCCATTATCCCACAGGGGCGTCCAGGGGTATGCGCACGGTTACCCGGGTCCCCCTTCCGGGGGCCGAATCCATGTCCACGCTCCCGCCCAGCATCTCGGTGAGGCGCCGCACCAGCGCCAGGCCCAGGCCCGTGCCCCCGTACTTGCGGGTCGTGCTGGAATCGGCCTGGACGAACTCCAGGAAGACCTTCTTCTGCTCCTCCGGGGTCATGCCGATCCCCGTATCCTCCACCGCCAGCAGGAGGTGCCCGCCCTCGGCCCGGGCCGTGAGGGTCACCCGGCCGCCCTCCGTGAACTTGGCGGCGTTGGACAGGAGATTGCCCAGGATCTGGAGGAGCCGGGTGGGATCCGTGCGCACCCGGGCCGGGGCGCCGGCCAGGTCCAGGGTGAAGGTGTTGCCCTTGCGCTCCACCACGGGGCGCAGGGATCCGTCCAGGCGCACCATGAAGGGCGCCAGCTCCACATCCTCGGGCTCGATGCGCATGTGGCCGGCCTCGATCTTGGAGATGTCAAGAATGTCGTCGATGAGGTTGAGGAGGGTGCTCCCCGCCTGGGTGATCTTCAGGGCGTCCTCCAGGGTGGAGGCCAGCCCCCGGTCCCGGGCCTCCTCCTGGAGCAGTTCCGAATAGAGGAGGATGGCGTTGAGGGGCGTGCGGAGCTCGTGGCTCATGTTGGCCAGGAAGGCGCTCTTGGCCCGGGAGGCCTCCTCCAGCTCCGCGGTCCGGCGCGCCACCTCCTCCTGCAGCTGGCGGTTCCGGGCCTGGAGGGCCAGGTTGCGCAGGCGCACCGCCAGGAGGATCCCCGCGGCCAGGAGCAGGAGCCCGGCGCCCTTGGCCAGGCCCGTCTCCCACCAGGCGGGGATGATGTGGAAATGGATGACGAGGGGCGGCCCCACCAGCCCCTCGGAGGTCATGGCCCGGATGGCCAGGGTGTGGCGCCCCGCGGAAAGGCCTGCGTACCGCAGGCGGGGCTCGTCCAGGCGGATCCAGCCCGGGTCCACCCCCTCCAGGCGGGTCTCGTACCACATGCGGCCCGGGGCCTGGTAGGTGGGGACGATGAACTGCAGTTCCAGTTCGCTGTTCTTCCGGGGCAGGCGGGGCGCGGGACCCACGGGGTCCAGCTCGAGCTTGCCGGCCCTTGCCCACAGGATGACCGGGGGCCGGAGCCCCGCGCCCGGGTCCGGCCTTTCCACGGGCCTGTGGACCGCCAGGCCCATGGTGGTGCCCAGCCAGATGGCCCCGGGCTCCGTGAGGATCGCCCATTCGTTGCACTCCGGGCTGAGGAGCCGGTCCTCGGAGCCCACCATGCGGATCGCCGGGGCGCCCCCCGGTGCGGACGAGGGCCCCAGGTGGAGGCCCAGCCCCAGGTTGGAGCCCGCCCAGACCCGTCCCCCGGGATCGAAGGCGACGCTGAAGAGGGAGAGGTACGACAGTTCGGCGCCATCGGGCCCGAGGATGGGCACCGTGGCCAGGGGCGTGGTCCGGTCCGCCTCCAGGCGGTGGAGGGTGATGGCGGCCCGGTTCCGGTAGCTCACCGCCATGCGGCCCCGCCCGTCGAAGGCCACGGCGCCCGGGCCGTCCGGGAGGAGTCCCGGCACCGCCTCCCACCGGCCCCGGCGGAGGAGGCTCACCCTTCCGTCGTGGAGGAGCCCGATGCCGCCCCCGGGCACGGTGAAGAGCCCCAGGACGTTCCGGGGCACCTGACCATCCACGGTCACGGGCGTCCAGGTCCAGGAATGGCCCTTCCGTTCGCCACGGACAAGGCCGCCGCCCTCCCGGTCCGCCACCCAGGGGACGCCCTCCCCGTCCACGGTGAGGGCCCCGGTGATGCGGGCCCGGGGAAGGGGATCCACCCGGTGGGTCCGCACCGCCCGGGTCGCGGGGTCGATCTCGAACACGGTGCCCCCGGGGCTGCCCGAGGCCCAGACATGGCCGCCCGGGGCCATCGCCAGGGTGAGGATGCGGCCCTTGAGGACCACGTCGAAGCCCCCGGGCCGCGAGACGCAGAGGCCCTTGTCGGTGGCCACCCAGAGGGAGCCCAGGCGGTCCCGGGCCACCATCCAGGTCAGGGGGGTGGGCAGGCCGTCCCGGGTATCGTGGATCCGCCACTCGCCCCGGCCCAGGGTGCGGAGCACGCCCCGGTCCGAGCGGATCCAGAGCCCCCCCTCCCGGTCCACCATGCCGCCCTTGGCGTCGTCCGCGGGGCCGCCCAGGTTCTCCTTCCGGTTCCCCTGCACCCGCCACAGGCCGTCGCCGTCGTCGAACCAGACCCAGCCCGCCCCGTCCCGGTCCAGCCGGGAGGTGGAGCCGAACCCGCCGCTCATGCCCGCGCGCTCCGGGACCCAGGGGCCGCCCTTGGCCTGGTGCCAGAGGGAGCTGCTGGTGCGCAGCCAGAGCCCCTCCTCCCCGTCCCGGGCCACGTTGAGCGCGACCTCGCTGGGACCGAGGGGGGGCGGGGCCAGGGTTTCCCAGCCCCGGCCCGTCCATTCGTGGATGGCCCGGGACGAGACGACGAGGCTCCCCCTCCTCCCCGGTTCCGGGAAGACCTGCACGGGCCTGGCGCCCCCAGGCAGGGGCGGCGCGGGGTGGAACCGCATGGGCCCGTCCTCCACGTAGAGGCCATGGAGGCTCAGCACCCACAGATGGCCGCTGCCGTCCCGGCCCAGGGTGCGGTAGTTGTCCTTGGGAAGGCCTTCGGCCTCCCCGAGGAGCACCGTGCGCCGGTCCCGGATGAGGCAGACGCCGCCCTCGGTGGCCACCCAGAGGGAGCCGTCCGGGTCCGCGGCCAGGTGGCTGACGATGGTGGAGGGGAGGGCCCCCTGGTACGAGACGAAGCGCCGGCCGTCGAAGATGCCCAGCCCCGCCTCGGTGCCCACCCAGACCAGGCCTTCCGTGTCCTGGGCCATGGAGGAGACGACCTCGCTGGTCAGCCCCTCGTCGATGCCGTACCTCCGGTAGGGCAGGTGACCCGTGCCCTGGGCCCCGAGATCGAGGACGGCCAGGGCCATCAGGAGGATGGGCCCGCGAAGGAAGCGCATGGACAACCGGGTGGAAGGTGCATCCATGGTAGGCTGCCCGTCCCTGCTTTGCCACAGGCCTTCGCCTGGTGCGCCCAACAGGACTCGAACCTGTGGCCTACGGCTTAGAAGGCCGTTGCTCTATCCACCTGAGCTATGGGCGCGCGGCGGAGGATCCGGCCGGGGCCGGCTTTCCAGCCTCCCAAAGGACCGGCCCCGGGGTCAAGGTCTTCCTGGCCGGGGCGCGGCGCTCAATCGGCATGGACGAGCATGGGCTCCGTGAGCCCCGCCGTTCACGCCTGGCCTCCCTCCAGGACCGGCCTGGCGCTGCCCAGCAGGGCCTTCCAGCGTTCCACCGAGCCCGGGGTGCCGAGCCGGTCCAGGCAGGAATGGTCGAATTCCGCGGTGGCGAAGGCCGCGTGGGAATCCAGCCCTCCGCAAAGGACGTCGGCCGCGTGCACGGCCACGAGGGGGGTGAAGCCCGGGTCCAGGGACTCGAAGGGCCGGTGGTGGAGGCTGACCACCTTGAGCACGCTGGCCGGCAGGGCCCAGATGCCCACCAGGTACGCGCCCACCTCAGAGTGGCTCACCCCGAAGACGGCCCGTTCCGCCCGGGACAGGGGCGCCCGGGCCGCGCGGACCTCGTGCAGCACCTGGCCGTAGGCCTCCGGGAAGTTGGTGGCGAGGACGAGCACCCCCAGGTCGTGGAGGATGCCCCCCACGAAGGCCTGCTCCTGCTGGAGGCGGGCCAGGCCCTCCGAGGCGGCCAGGAGCTTGGCCCCGTGGGCCACCGAGAGGCTGTGCTCCCAGAGGTCCTGGAGGTCGAACCCGTGGGTCGCGAAGGGGGCCGCGCTCTCGAAGATCCCGTTGATCAGCACCAGGGAGCGGACCGTCTCCATGCCCAGGTAGTTCACCGCGTCCAGGGCCGTCTCGATGTTTCGCCGCAGGCCGAAGAAGGCGCTGTTGACCAGCTGGAGCACCTTGGCCGTCATGGCCATGTCCTGCTCGATGAACCGGGCCACCTCCTCGTTGCCGGCGTGCTCGTCGGCGAGGATGTCCCGCAGGCCCTGGTAGAGCCTGGGCACAGGGGGAAGGCGGTCCATGGAGCCCACGATGCGCTTCATGGCCTGGTCCAGGAGGTCCTCGCCCAGGACGGAGGCGTTGCTGATGAGCGCCTTCAGCTCGTCGGGGTCGCAGGGCTTGGAGATGAACTGGTGGGCCACCCCCACGCACTGGGTGATGAGCTCCTTCTCGGCGTGCCCGCTGAGCACGATGCGGACCACGGCGGGATGCCGGGCCTGGACCTCCCGCAGCAGGTCGGCCCCGCTCATGCCCGGCATGCGCATGTCGGTCACGACGACATCGAAGGCCCGGTCCGCCATGAGGGCCAGGGCCTGGTCCCCGCCCTCGGCGAAGGCCATGTCCCACTGGTCCCGCATCCCCCGCAGCATGCGCTGGAGGCCGCTGAGGATGTTGGGTTCGTCGTCCACGAACAGGATCCGCTTCTTCACGGGTGGACCTCCAGCGGCAGGCTCAGGAGGAAGGTTGTGCCCATGCCGGGATCCGAGGCGAGGTCCACGGAGCCCCCGTGCTTGTCCACGATCACGGCCCGGACGATGGAGAGGCCCTGCCCGGTGCCCTTGCCCACGGACTTGGTGGTGAAGAAGGGGTCGAAGATGCGGGAGCGGATGGCCGCCGGGATCCCCGTGCCGTTGTCCGCCACCCGGATCTCCACGTTCCCCTCCGCCAGGCGGGTGGAGACCCGGATGATCCCCAGCTCCGCCAGGCCCCTGGCCTCGCGCTTTTCCTCGATGGCGTGGGCCGCGTTGACGATGAGGTTGAGGACCGCCTGATTGAACTCCCCCGGGAAGCAGGGCACCAGGGGCAGGTCCGGGGCCAGGTCCGCCTCCAGGTTGGCGCAGTATTTCCAGGCGTTGCGGGAGATGGTGATGGTGCTCTCGATGGCGCGGTTCAGGTCCACGTGCTCCCGGGAGCCGCCGGGGTGCGAGAAGTCCTTCATCGCCGATACGATGCGGGAGACCCGGCCCACCCCTTCCAGGGTCTGCTGGATGGCCCGGGGGATCTCCCCCATCAGGTATTCGGCGTCCAGGTCCTCCAGGCGCCGCCGGATCCCGCCCGGGTCCAGGGAGGCGCCTTCGGCGGCCCCGGCCTGGAGCTCCAGGATGAAGGTGTCCAGGTCCCGGAAGGCGTCCCTCAGGAAGATGGTGTTGTCCCCAACGTACTGGATGGGGGTGTTGATCTCGTGGGCGATGCCCGCCGCCAGCTGGCCGATGGCCTCCAGCTTCTGGGCGTGGCGGAGCTGCACCTCCATGGAGGCCCGCTCCTCCTCCGATGCCAGGCGGTCCGTGATATCCCGGGAGACCACCAGGGCCCGGGGGGGATGGCCGAAGGCCCGGGGCACCGCGGCCCCGTTCGCCTCGTAGGTCCTGTATTCGCCGTCCTTGCGCCGGAGCCGGTACGAGAGGCCGGAGAAGGTGTCGCCCAGGAAGACCTTCTCCAGCATCGTTTCCACCCGGGGCCGGTCCTCGGGGTGGACCAGGTCCATGGAGCCCATGCGGCGCAGCTCCTCCATGGGATACCCCAGGTGGCGCTGGTGGGAGGGGCTGGTGAAGAGCCTGCGCCAGTTGGCGTCGTCGATGCTCACCAGGTCGATGACGTTCTGGGTGATGAGGGTGAACAGGTCCTGGGAGGCCTTGAGGCGCATCTCCATGAGCTTGCGGGGCGTGATGTCCAGGTGGGCCACGAGGAAGTGGACCGTGCCCAGTTCGTGGAAGGCCTCCACCCTGATCTCGATCCAGGCCGCCCCGGATCCCGATTCCACCGCGTAGTCCAGGCAGCAGGTCGGCGCCCTCCCCGTGAGCACGTCCTGGATCTGCTCGGCCTCTTCCGGACCGCCGAAGTCCAGCACCTGCTGCAGGTAGTCCATGCCCTCCGCGCAGCCGTGGATGAGGCGGTTGGCGGCGTTGCCGTACTCCCGCCAGCGGCCGTTGACCATCACGATGCGGTGATCGGCGTCCAGGATGGCGATGCAGGCCCGCAGGGCGTCCAGGCTCGCGGAAAGGAGGAACCGGGATCGCTTGAGGGCCCTTCCCGCCCGGTGGCGCTCCAGGGCGTAGCGCGCCACCCGGCGCAGGGCGTCCGGCCCCAGGTGCCCCTTGGTCAGGTAGTCGTGGGCGCCCATGCGCATGGCCTGCAGGCCCAATACTTCGTCCGTGGCCGCGGTGAGCACCAGCACCTGGGCGTCCCCGGCGAGGGCCTGGAGCGCCGAGAGGGTATCCAGGCCCCGGCTGTCCCGGAGATTGAGGTCCACGAAGACCAGGGCGCAGGGACCCCCCCTCAGCCGTTCCCGGGCCTCGGCCAGGGTCCGGGCCGTGAGGCATTCGTCGAAGCCGTGGCGGGGGGTCAGGATCCGGGCCACCAGGTCGCAGTAGTGGGGATCGGGATCCACCACCAGGATGCGTCCCGGGGGTTCGGCGGGGTCGATGGGGAGGGGGGAGGACACGGGGGTGGCTTCGGATCCAGGGAGGGCGGACTGCCGTCCCACCCTCCTATTCGGCCGTCTCCCCGGGGGGGTTGATATGCCTAAGTAATGAAGCGTAGCCGCGGGCTTCCCGGCCGGGCTTTGCCCGGGAGGGAAGCGGGGTGTGGGGGACGGAGAGCGACCGAAGGGAGGGCGGGGTCGCCCAGGGCGGCGGGCTTCCCGGCCGGGCTTGGCCCGGGAGGGAAGCGGGGTGTGGGGGACGGAGAGCGACCGAAGGGAGCGCGCGGTCCCCCACGGAAGCATCAAACGAAGGTGATGCGCACGTCCTTCAGGAATTTTTCCTGCAGAACCTTGCGCAGGCCCCGGAGGATGTTCCGGCGGATATCCAGGTCCTCGGGGAGGCTGGGGTCCTGGAGGGCCTCGTTGATCTTGGTGCCGGCCAGGATGTGGATGACATCGCTCTCCAGGAGGAGGCCTGCCAAACGGGTGGCCGCGTTGGGACGCAGGAGGTCCGGGGCCTCCTCCTCCTCCAGGAGCCGGACCGTCCGGGCCAGGGTGATGGCCCCCTCCGTGACCAGATCGAAGCCCTCCATGCGGGAGACGGGGGGGACCTCCGGGTCCAGGTTGTCCAGGTCCATGATCAGCTCCCGGCCCAGCTCCCGGCTGAGGATGGCCGAGGTGGTGCCGCCGCAGGCCACCTTCCGGCCCCGGAACTCCAGGGCCGCCCGGGCCATCTCCGGATCCCGGTCCCGGCGCACCGGGGCCCCGGTGAGGACCAGCACCTCGCGGGGTTCCCGGTAGTACACGACCCCGCAGCTGATATCGTCCCGGGCCCGGCCCCCGTCCAGGGCCTGGGCCTGCTGGACCAGGGTCCTGGCCAGCTGGCGCGCCGATACCTGGGGCCGTTCCCGGATCACCTTGGCCAGGAAGGCCTTCACCGCGTCCTCCCCCCAGCCCAGGGGGGTCGCGTCCCGGCCCACGCCGGCCTGGCTCACCCCGTCCGTGAAGAAGACGACCCGGTCCCCGGGCACGGCCTCGAAGCGGGTGTGGCGCAGGGCCGTCTCCCGGCCCTGGTGGTCGGGCATGGGCAGGCGCTCCGCGGGCAGGGGCACCGGGTCCGGCCCCCGCATGAGGATGGCGTGGGGATTGTCGTACTCCAGGATGCGGGTGGCCCCCCAGGGGTCCATGTCCACGATGGTGAAGGTGGAGTAGGCGATGCGGCGTTCGCTGCACACGGGAAGGGTGGCCATGATGGTCCCGGCCGCCTTGCGCACGTCCATGTCCGAGGCCATGTAGCGCAGGGCCATCGTGGAGGTGAGGTTGGCCAGGACGCTGGCCTTGATGCCGCTGCCCAGGCCGTCGGCGAGGACGGAGATGATGCGGTTCCCCTCCTCCACCTTCTGGGAGAGGAACACGTCCCCGCAGGCGGCCTGGCCCTGCTTGCGCTCCTGGTGGTGGCCCACCTCCAGGAAGAGGCGCGGGGCGATCACCGCTCACCCTCCCGCCGGCGCACCGGGGGCAGCTGGAAGCTCTCCACGATGGAGCCCAGGATCAGCTCCGTCTCCGCCGCGTTCTCGCCCAGGAGGTAGGCGATCTGCTGCACCGTGGTCACGTTCTTGCGGATCACGTCCTGGGTCTTCTGGATGATCTGCTCCCGCTCCACGGCCGGCTCCGTGATGTCCTGGAGGATGCCTCCGGCCATGCGCCCGGACTCGATGGGGAAGACCATGAGGCGGATGATGCGGTCGCCCACCCTCAGGTCCTTGCGGATCGGTTCCCCGTCGCCTTCCAGGGCGTCCCGGAAGAGGCGGCTGAAGGGGGCGACCTTGGCCAGGGAAGCCCCCTCCATGCCGGGCCGCGCCTCGAAGATCATGGTGCACTCGGGCCCCATCATCTCCGCGAAGAGCCGGTTGCATTCCACGATGGCCAGGTTCTCGTCGGCGATCACCACCCCGCTGGGCATGGCCCGGATGAGGGCGTTGGCCTTGTTCATGGCCAGCTTGCGCATGTGCGAGACGCACATGCCCGGCTCGGCCCGGCCGTCCAGGAGGGCCCCGGCCAGGGCCTCGCAGGCGTCATAGCCGCACCCGCCGCAGTTGAGCAGGTCCTCGGGGGCCGTCTTGCCCACCTGGCGCAGGGCCTGGCGGATCTCCGCGGGCGTGTGGACGGTGGCGGCGACGGGTTCGGTGATCCAGGGCACCGCCAGATCCACGGTGGGCGGGGCCGGGGGCTCCGGCTCGCCGGGATACCGGTCCAGAACCCGCATCCACTTGAGGGCGGTGCCGCAGGACCGGGAGGCCTGGGGCCCGTTCACGCAGCCCCCCTCGCAGGCCAGGAGCTCCAGGAAGAGGCCCCGGGCGCCGTCGTCAAGGCCCTTGAGGGCCTCCTCCAGGGCGGGGATCCCCGAGAAGGCCATGAACCGCACCCCCTCAGCCCCGGACGCCCGGACGCCGGCAGCCCGGACGCCGGCAGCCCGGACGCCGGCCGCCCTGATCCCCCGCGCCATGCCCCCGTCCATGGGGTAGAGGGCCCCCTCCCGGGCCTCCTCGGGGGCGAAGGAGCCGTCCCCTTCGGTCATGGAAGCGGGGTCGATGCCCCGCTCCTCCAGCCAGCGCCGCAGATCGGCGAAGGTGAGGGCCGCGTCCAGCAGGTGGGGGAAGCGGTCCGCCTCCAGCTTCTTGGAGATGCAGGGGCCGATGAAGACGACGCCGGCGTCGTCCCCGAATTCCCGGCGGAGGAGGCGGCAGTGGGCCAGCAGTGGGGAGAGGAAGGGGGTCACCCGGTCCAGGTGCTCCGGGTGGTACTTGCGCACCAGCTCCACCGCCGTGGGGCAGGCGGAGCTGATGAGCAGGGCGGAGGGATCCCGGGCCAGCGCCCCCGCGCAGGCCCCCGTCACCTGCTGGGCGCCCAGGGCCGTCTCGGAGACGGCGGTGAAGCCCAGGGCCTTGAGGGCCCTGACCAGGTTGGCGGCGGGGATGCCGGGGAACTCGGAGACGAAGGACGGGGCCAGGGAGGCCACCACCACCGGACGCCGCTTCACCAGGTGCCGGACCCGGTAGAGGTCGTCCCGGACCTTCTTGGCCCCCACGGGGCACACGTTCACGCAGGTGCCGCAGAAGACGCACCGCTCCGGGATCACCGCCGCGCTCCCCTCCTGCACCCGGATGGCCTTCACGGGGCACTCGCGGACGCACTTGTAGCAGTCCTGGCAGCGGGTCTTCTCGGTGAAGATGGGCATCTGGCCGTTCATGGGGCCTCCGGAGGAGGGGTGGATCAGCGGGGGAGGGCCCCCAGGGCGCCGAGGCGCTCGTCCAGGAGCTCTATGATCCCATCCGGGCCGAGCCCGCAGAAGCATTCGCCCTGCAGGGAGAGGTTCGGGCCCTGGCGGCAGCGGTCCTGGCAGAGGGTGCCCTTCACGCGCACCGCGTCCTCCAGGCCCCGCTCCCGCAGGTGGCCGCGGATGGCCTCCAGCGTCCGGGTGTTGCCCCGGGAGAAGCAGGCGCTCCCCATGCAGACCACCAGTTCAATGGCAGGCATGGGCCGCCTCCGCGGGGTCCGCGGTCCGCGGCTGGAGCTCCCCGGACAGGATCCGGCCCAGGAGATCCATGGCCTGGCCGGCCGTGGCCCGGTGCAGGGTGTGTCCCGCGACCCGCACGGTGGGACCGCGGTCGCAGGCCTCCATGCAGAAGGTGGCCCGGATCTCCACCTTGTCCTCCAGCTCCTCTCTCTCCACCCGGCCGAGCAGCTCCTGGAGGAGCTTCTGGGAACCGCGCAGGTGGCAGGTGGTGCCCACGCACACGGAGACCGGCACCCGGCCCTGGCCCTCGGGCGTCAGGGCCATGCCTTCGCCCTGGATGCGGCGGCGCACGGCGTAGCCCGTGTGGAGGAGGCGGTGGGCCTCGGGGCCCCCGGGCTCGCCCAGGCGCTCCTCGTAGACCTTGGCCACGTGGGCGTTCTGGTGGGGGATGCGCAGGTCCATGGCGGAATCCAGGCGCCGGAGCTCCTGGGCCCGCCGGGCGCCGGCGCTGGCCGCGGTCTTGCCGGGCTGGCCCGCGCCGCCGGCGCAGCCGCCGGGGCAGGCCATGACCTCCACGAAGTCCACCTGCTCCTTCCCGCCGCGGATGTCCTCCAGGAGCGCGCGGGCGTTGGCCAGGCCGTGCACGACGGCGAGGCGCAGGGGGCCGTCGGGCAGTTCCAGGGTGGCGGTGCGCCGGCCCTTGGCGCTGCGCACCTCGTCGATCACCGCCTCACCGCCCAGGAGGCCCGCCACGTTGCGGAGCACGGCCTCGGTGACGCCGCCGGAATTGCCGAAGATGATGCCGGCGCCCGTCTTCAGGCCGAAGGGGGTGTCCATGCCCTCGGGCTCCAGCTCGCCCAGGGCCAGGCCGGATTCCTGGATCATGCGGGCCAGTTCCTGGGTGGTGAGCACGAAGTCCACGTCCGGGTTCCCGTCCTTCGCGAACTCGGGCCGCCGCGCCTCGGACTTCTTGGCGGTGCAGGGCATCACGGCCACCACCACGAGGTCCTCACGGGTCGTGCCCAGCTCGGCGGGGAGCAGGTCCTTGGCGAGGGAGCCGAACATCTGCTGGGGGCTCCGGCAGCTGGAGAGGTGGGGCAGCTCGGCGGCGCCCTCCTGCTCCAGGAAGCGGACCCAGGCGGGGCAGCAGGAGGTGAAGAGGGGCAGCTTCTCGCCCTTGGCGCGCCGCTCCAGGAACTCCCGGCCCTCTTCCATGATGGTGAGGTCGGCGGCGAAGGCGGTGTCGAAGACCTTGTCGAAGCCCAGGCGGCGCAGGGCGGCGACGGCCCGGCCCATGACGTGGGGATCGGCCTCCAGGCCGAAGGGCTCGCCCAGGGCCACCCGCACGGCGGGGGCCACCTGGACGACGACGGTCTTGGCGGGGTCGGCCAGGGCCGCTCGCACGGCCTCCACGTCCTGGCGCACGGTGATGGCGCCCGTGGGGCACACGGCGGCGCACTGGCCGCACTGCACGCACTCCACCTCGTCCATGCCCTTGTTGAAGGCGGGGGCCACCGTCACCTGGGCGCCGCGGCCGGCGAAGTCCAGGACGCCCAGGCCCTGGATCTCCTGGCAGACCCGAACGCAGTCGCCGCAGAGGACGCACTTGTTGGGGTCACGCACCAGGCCGGGGCTGGAGAGGTCCAGGGGCTTGTCCTGCAGGGGCGCCTTGAAGCGCACCTTGTCGACGCCCAGGCGCTGGGCCAGGGACTGGAGCTTGCAGCTGCCGCTCTTGCCGCAGGTGGGGCAGTCGTGGCGGCCGCTGGCGAGCAGGAGCTCCAGGTTGACCTTGCGCAGCTCGCGCACGGGGGCCGTCTGGGTGCGGACCCGCATGCCGGCCTCGGGGGGCGTGGAGCAGGCGGCGATGGCGCCGCGGCCCTCCACCTCCACCACGCAGAGGCGGCAGGCGCCGTAGATGCTCAGCTCGCTGTGGTAGCAGAAGGTGGGGAGCTCGATGTGGGCCTTCCGGATGACCTCCAGGAGGTTCCGCTCGCCCTGGATGGCGACCTTGAAGCCGTCGATGGTGAGGGTCTGGGTGTCGCTCATTTCAGGCTCCCGTGATGGCGTTGAACTTGCACGCGTCGACGCAGGCGCCGCAGCGGATGCACTTGCCGGGGTCGATGGCGTGGGCCGCCTTGCGCTCCCCCGTGATGGCTCCCACCGGGCACTTGCGGGCGCAGAGGGTGCAGCCCTTGCAGAGGGCGGCCTCGATGGCCGGGGTCATGAGGGCCTTGCAGACCCGGGAGGGACAGACCTTGCGGTGGACGTGGGCCTCGTACTCGTCCCTGAAGTGCTCGAGGGTGCTGAGCACCGGGTTGGGGGCGGTCTTGCCCAGGCCGCAGAGGGCGCCAAGCTTGACGTTGCGGGCCAGGGTCTCCAGCAGGGGCAGGGTCTCCTCCGTGGCCCGGCCCTCGACGATGTCCTCCAGGAGGGCCAGCATCTGCCGCGTGCCCTCGCGGCAGGGGACGCACTTGCCGCAGCTCTCGTTCTGGGTGAACTGCATGAAGAACTTGGCCACCTGCACCATGCAGGTGTCCCGGTTCATGACCACCAGGCCTCCCGAGCCCACCATGGCGCCGATGCGGGTGAGGTTGTCGAAGTCCATGGGCAGGTCCAGGTGGGCCTCCGTGAGGCAGCCGCCGGAGGGGCCCCCGATCTGGACCGCCTTGAAGCCCGCGGGATCGGCCGTGCCGTCCTTGGCCGTGACGCCGCCGCCCACGGCGTGGACGATGTGGCGCAGGGTGGCGCCGAAGGGCACCTCGATGAGGCCCGTGTTGGCCACGTGGCCCGTGAGGGCGAAGGTCTTGGTGCCCGGGCTCCCGGCCGTGCCGACCGCGCGGAAGGCGGCCGCGCCCCGGCCGATGATGAGGGGCACGGTGGCCAGGGTCTCCACGTTGTTGATGATGGTGGGCTTCCCGAAGAGCCCGCTCTGGGCCGGGAAGGGGGGCTTGGGCATGGGCATGCCGCGCTGGCCTTCGATGGAGGCCAGGAGCGCGGTCTCCTCGCCGCACACGAAGGCGCCCGCGCCCTCCATGACGTGGACGCGGAAGGGCAGGCCCGTCCCGAAGAGGTCGGGACCCAGCAGGCCCAGGGCCTCGGCGTCGGCCACGGCCCGGCGCACCCGGGCCACGGCCAGGGGGTACTCGGCCCGCACGTAGACGTAGCCCTCCTGGGCGCCCACGGCCCGGGCGGCGATCATCATGCCCTCCAGCACCGCGTGGGGGTTGCCCTCCATGACCGAGCGGTCCATGAAGGCGCCGGGATCGCCCTCGTCGCCGTTGCAGACGATGTACTTCCTGGGTTCCTGCTGGATGCGGGCCATCTCCCACTTGCGGCCGGTGGGGAAGCCGCCGCCGCCCCGGCCCCGCAGGCCGGATTCCAGGATCTCCCGGCACACCTCGGCGGGCTCCATCTCCCGGAAGGCCTTGGCCGCGGCGCGATAGCCGCCCTGGGCCACGTACTCGCGCACGTCCTCGGGGTCCAGGCTGCCGCAGGCCTTGAGGACCGTGCGTTCCTGCAGGGCGTAGAAGGGGATCTCCTCCCGGCCCCGGCAGGCCTCGCCGGTGGCGGGGTCCCGGTAGAGGAGGCGCTCCACGGGACGCCCGCCGAGAAGGGTCTCGCGCACGATCTCCGGCACGTCCCCGGGACGGACCTTGCAGTAGAGGATCCCGTCGGGCTCCACGCTGACCAGGGGGCCCATCTGGCAGAATCCCTGGCAGCCGCTGCGGGTCATGAGGCCGTCGTGGCCGGCCCCGTCCTCGAAGCGCAGTTCGGTCTCCAGGTCCAGGCCCTCGGCCCGGGCCGCCTCGCGCAGGGCGCCCAGCACCTTCATGGCCCCGTTGGCCATGCAGCCCGTGCCCGCGCACACGACGATGCGACGCGCGCAGCGTGCCGCGGCCTCCCGGTAGGCAGCGCCCACCGTCTCCAGATCTTCCATCATGCAGACGCTCACATGCCCTCCGACCGGCGGATGCCGTCCAGGATCTCCATCGCGCCGGCCGGGCTCACCTGGCCGTGCACGTCCTCGTTCACCACCATCGCCGGGGCGAGGCCGCAGGCTCCCAGGCAGCTCACCGTCTCAAGGGTGAACATCATGTCCGGGGTCGTCTTCCTCGCCCCGCCCAGGTTCAGGCCCGCCTGCAGCGCGTCCACCAGGTCCTGGCTGCCCTTCACGTGGCAGGCCGTGCCGTCGCAGATGCGGATGACGTACTTGCCCTTGGGCTCCAGCGCGAAGTGGCTGTAGAAGGTGGCCACCCCGTAGACCCGCGCGGGGGGGATGCCCAGGGACGTGGCCACCAGG
Organism: Holophaga sp.; assembly: GCA_035298525.1. Classification (GTDB taxonomy): domain Bacteria; phylum Acidobacteriota; class Holophagae; order Holophagales; family Holophagaceae; genus Mesoterricola. Next base: position 7,936 of record DATGXY010000219.1, on the reverse strand, counting down.
GTCATCACCTCCTCGGGCAGGTAGCGGTACTCCTCCTGCACGGCCTGCAGGATGGGCACGAGGCGCGTGCGGTCCCGCTTGTGCGCGTCCAGGATCTGGACGACCTTCTCGAATTTCCTTGCCGGCGCCACGGCCGCGGCTGTCTCCATGGGGTGCTCCTTTCGATCGGGACGGACGCCCTCCCGCCGGCCCCAGGGGACCGGGTATTCGGGATCGGGTGTCGGCCGGCCCGGAAAGGGCCGGGATGGGGTTCAGGTCCCGGCGGGGGCCGGGGCGTCAGAGAGCCTGCGCAGCAGGAGGGCGAGGCTCGTGAAGAGTTCGAGGTTCTCGACGACCACGTCGCCGGGCATTTCCAGGGCGACGGGGGCGAAGTTCCAGATGGCGCGGATGCCCGAGGAGGCCATGAGGTCGGCCGTGGCCTGGGCGGCCTCGGGGGGCACCGTGAGGATTCCCACGGCGATGTGCATGCGCCGGGCCAGATCGGGGAGCTTGTCCATGGGAAGCACGGGGATGTCCCCGACCTTCGTGCCGGCCTTGGCGGGATCGGCGTCGAAGGCCGCGACGATGCGGGCCCCCGCGCGCTCGAAACCCCGGTACTTCAAGAGGGCGGCGCCCAGGCTCCCGACCCCCACCAGGAAGGCCTCGGAGTGGTTGTCCCAGTGCAGGAAGCCTTCGATGGCCGCCATGAGCTCCGCGACCTTGTGGCCGGTCTTGGGCCGGCCCTGGCAGCCCGCCATGGCCAGGTCCTTGCGCACCTGGGTGTGGTGGACGCCCAGCACCTCCGCCATGTGGGCGGCGGAGACCTGGTCCTGGCCCGCGCCCTTCAGGCGCGAGAGGAACTGGTAGTACCTCGGAAGCCTGCGAAGGGTCGGGATGGGGACCGGTGGGGTTGGCAAAGGGGACTCCGAACTATCAAGATTTTTGAGTCGATACAAAAATCATGATTAAGGTAACCCGGCGCTCGTTCCTCTGTCAATGGTCCGCGGCCGGATTTTAAAGGGTTTTCGCGGGCGCGCAGGTAGGCGTTCATTCAACTAAAGATATGACGGGTTTTTGCGCTATCTAGCCATCGAATTGAGATGCTCGTTATTTTCTGAAAGGGGGGGTTGATTTTGGGCCGCGTTTGGGATCAAACTGCGTTCAGGCTTTTCAAAAGAACCCGTTAAGGTCCTGATTCTTCCATAATTTTTTATTAACTCACTCATATAATGACGCCTTTTTGCTCGTTTGTTAGCCGGAGCCTTCGTCTTTCCGGCCCGGATAGCCTGTTGCGGCTGATTCCCGGAACCTTGTCCACCCTTCCCCGCCATCCCGGGGTGCGCCGGCTGGCCAAGGTGCTGCTGGATGGAGGCCTGGCCGCCCTGGCCTGGATCCTGGCGGCGGGCCTGGATCCAGAGGTGGGGCACCGGGGGGCCTCCCTGGCCGCATTCCTGGCCATGGCCATGACGGCCAACGGAGCCTTCCGCCTCACCGCCCAGCATTACAGGTTCCTGGACCTCAAGGATGCGCGGGCCATCTTCTTCGCGGTCCTGGGCCTCTTCCTGCTGTCGGCGGGCTGGTGCGCCCTCAGGCCCGCGGCCGCGGGGCCCGGCCTGGACGATCATTTTGGCGCGGGCCTCCTCTGCGGGGTCTTCTGGCTCCTGGCGCGTCTCGCCTTCAGTTCCTGGGCGGACTGGCGCTGGGCCAGGAAGGCCGGGGCCCCGGAACGGGCCCTCATCGTCGGGGCCGGCAGGTCAGGGCAGCGCATCTGCCAGGAGGTGGAGGAACACCCCCGCCTGGGCCTCCACGTGGTGGGCTTCCTGGATGACGCCCCCGACAAGCAGGGGGTCCGCATCCAGGGGATCCCCGTGCTGGGGCCCACGGATCGCCTGGGTGAGTTCATCCGCGCCCGCCGGGCCACCCTCGTGATCCTGGGGGGGGCGGGGGCGCCCCGCGCCCGCCTCCGCCAGCTGAGGGAGGAGGCCCAGGCCCTGGGCGTCCAGGTGCGCCTCGTGCCGGGGATCCGGGAGCGGGTGGGGGAGGCCCCGTGGCGGCCCGAGCACCGGGAGGTGCCCATGGAGCGCCTCCTGCACCGGGATCCCGTGAGCCTGGACGGATCCGAAGTGAAGCGGGCCCTGGCCGGGGCCGTCGTCCTCATCACGGGGGCCGGCGGTTCCATCGGCGGCGAGCTGGCGAGGCGGGTCTCCGCCCTGGGGCCGGGCCGCTTGCTCCTCCTGGGGCGGGGAGAGAACAGCCTGTGGGAGATCGAGCGGGACATCGCGCGGCGGTTCCCTGGCTTGCCCGCGGAGGTGGTCCTCTGCGATGTGCGGGATCCCATCCGGGTGCGCCAGGTCTTCCAGGAGTGGGGGCCCTCCATCGTCCTGCACGCCGCGGCCCACAAGCACGTGCCCTACCTGGAGCGCTTCCCGGAGGAGGCCGTGCGCAACAACGTCCTGGGCACCCGCAACATGGCGGCGGCCGCCCTGGAGGCCCAGGCGCGGATCTTCGTGAACATCTCCACGGACAAGGCCGTGAACCCCGTCAGCGCCCTGGGCGTGAGCAAGCGCATCGGCGAGCTCATCGTGGCCCGGGCCGGGGGGCGGGGCGGATCCGGAAGCCGGTACGTGAGCGTGCGCTTCGGCAACGTCCTGGGGAGCCGGGGCAGCGTCATCCCCCTCTTCCAGGACCAGATCGCCCAGGGGGGGCCCCTCACCGTCACGGATCCGGGAATGCTCCGCTACTTCATGACGATTCCGGAGGCCGTCCAGCTGGTCCTCCAGGCGGGGATGCTCGGGGGCACGGGGAAGGTCTACACCCTGGATATGGGGCCCCCGGTGAGCATCCTGGGCCTGGCCCGGGACCTGGCGCGCCTTTCCGGGCTCACGGCGGGGGTGGATATCGATGTGGCCTTCACGGGCGCCCGCCCGGGCGAGAAGCTGGAGGAGGAACTCTTTTCCGAGGCCGGGGCCCGGCGGGCGGAGATCCATCCGAAGATCTTCGAGACCCCCAACGGCTCCGTGGACGGCCCCGCCCTGGACCGGACCCTGGCGGCCCTGGAGGCCGCCCTGGACCTGCCCGCGGGCCTGCGCCAGGCCCGGCTCCTGGCCCTCTTCGCGGAACTGGTGCCTTCGTACCGGCCCTCCCCCGCGGGGCTGGGCCGGATCCTCGACGGATCCAGGGGCTAGGCGCCATGGGACGGGCACCGATGGGCTGGCGGGGGGCCGTGGGCGCGGCGGGAATCGCGGGGATCTGCGCGGCCTGCGCCACCCTCTGCATGCCGGATCGTTTCATGGCGCGGGCCCGCATCCTCCCGGACATGGGCTCGGCGGCCCCCGCCGCCCGGTCTGGCGTATGGGCCCCCACGGCACCGGCGGGCGTTCAAGGCAGCCGAGAGGACGGCCCCACCGTCATCTTCGCGGAAATCCTGCGGAGCCGGCGGGTGGCGGACCAGGTCCTGGGGGCCACCTACGAATACGGGGTCCGTTCCTGGGCCCTGGGAAAGGAGCGCAGGCGGCGGGGAACCCTGGCGGAGCACCTGGGGGTGTCCGGCGACCCGGCCCAGGGGGCCTTCCAACGCCTCCTGGGGGTGGACCGCAAGCCCCGTTCCGGGCTCCTCACCGTCACCGCGGAAACCGTCAGCCCCGAACTCTCCCTCCAGGTGGTCCAGGGGTCCGTGGAGGCCCTGCGGGCCACCCTGGCCGACTTCGCCCGGGCGGAGGCCAGGAGCCGCGCCGCCGCCCTGGAGCCCCGCCTCGTCCAGGCCCAGGAGGCCCACGAGGAGGCCTCCGGGCGCTTCAAGGTCTTCCTTGGGGCGAACCGGAACTGGGAGACGGGTTCCAGCCCCCAGGTGCACTTCCAGGGCGCCCAGCTCAAGGAGCGGGTGGACCTGTGGGCCCGGGTGCTGGCCAATCTCACCCTCAACCGGGAGCAGGCCCTGCTGGAGGCGGTCAACCAGGCCCCGGCCCTGCTGGTGCTGGACGGGGGCAGCCTCCCCCTGCGCAAATGCGGGCCCCCCCGGGCCCTCCTGGTCCTCGGCGCCATGGCCGCCGCCGGGGGCGGGGTCCTCGCGGCGGCCCACCGCCACCGGATCCGCGGCCTCTTCGTCTCCATGGAGAAGACATGACCACCCGAACCCCCATCACCCATGCCCAGGACCTGATCCGCAAGTTCGAGGCCAAGACCGGCCGCGTCGGCGTCATCGGCCTCGGCTACGTGGGCCTGCCCCTGGCCGTCGAGAAGGCCCGCACCGGCTTCCAGGTCCTGGGCTTCGACCGCAACCCCTCCCGCGTGGCCCAGGTGAACCTGGGCAGCAGCTACATCGGGGACGTGAAGGAGGCGGAGCTTCGGGACATGGTCCTGGACTGCCGCCGCCTGGAGGCCACCACCGAATGGAGCCGCCTGGGGGCCATGGACGCCATCGTCATCTGCGTCCCCACCCCCCTCACCCGGAACCTCACCCCCGACCTGCAGTTCGTGGAGTCCGTCACCCGGGAGGTGGCCCGGCGCCTGCGGCCCGGCCAGTTCGTGAGCCTGGAGAGCACCACGTACCCCGGAACCACGGAGGAGGTCATCCGGCCCATCCTGGAGACCAGCGGCCTGCGGGAGGGGGAGGACTTCCACCTGGCCTTCAGCCCCGAGCGGGTGGACCCCGGGAACAAGCGCTACACGACGCGGAACACGAGCAAGGTGGTGGGCGCGGCCTCCCCCGCGAGCCTCCAGGTGGCCCTCAGCTTCTACCGCCAGACGATCCAGGAGGTGGTGCCCGTCAGCAGCGCCCGGGCCGCGGAGATGGTGAAGGTCTTCGAGAACACCTTCCGGGCCGTGAACATCGCCCTCGTGAACGAACTGGCCATGCTTTGCGACCGCATGGACCTGGACGTGTGGGAGGTGCTGGAGGCGGCGGGCACCAAGCCCTTCGGCATCCTGCCCTTCTTCCCGGGCCCCGGGGTCGGCGGCCACTGCATCCCCCTGGATCCCCACTACCTGGAGTGGAAGGCCCGGGAATTCAATTTCAACACCCGCTTCATCGCCCTGGCCGGGGAGATCAACCGGCACATGCCCGAATTCGTCCTGCAGAAGGCCGTGCGGGTCCTGGGGGACCTGGGCCTGGGCCTGCGGGGGGCGCGGGTCCTCCTCCTGGGCATGGCCTACAAGCGGGATCTGGACGATGCCCGGGAGAGCCCGGCGGCCGAGATCTACGGAATGCTCGCGGACCGGGGGGCCCGGGTGGCCTACCACGATCCCCACGTGCCGTCCCACGCCGACGGCCGGCACGAGGCCCGCAGCGTCCCCCTCACCCGGGAGATCCTGGAGGAGGCGGACCTGGTGATCATCCTCACGGACCACACGGACGTGGACTACGCCTTCGTCCTCCGCCACGCCCCCAAGGTGCTGGACACCCGCAACGCCACCCGGGGCCTCCTGGCGGAGGCGGGCAAGGTGGTGAAGCTGTGAGCGCCGCCCCCCGCGTCGCCGTCGTCGGAGCCGGGCCCTGGGGCTTGAACCACGTGCGGACCCTCCAGGCCCTGGGGGCCCTGGCCGGGGTCGTGGAGGCGGAGCCGGAGGCGGCCGCCCGGGTCCGCGCCCAGTGTCCGGGCCTCCCCGTGTGGGACGGTCTGGCCGCGGCCCTGGACGAGCCCCTGGGGGGCGGCCGGGCCGTTGAGGGGGTGGTCATCGCCACCCCGGCCCCCACCCACGCCTCCCTGGCCTGCGAGGCCCTCGTGCGGGGCAGGGGGGTCCTGGTGGAAAAGCCCATGACCCTGGCCTCCCGGGATGCCGCCCACCTGGTGGAGGTGGCGGCGGCCCGGAACCAGGTGCTGATGGTGGGCCACCTGCCCCTCTTCCAGCCGGCCCTCCGGGAACTGAAGGCCCTCCTGGACGGGGGCGCCCTGGGCCGTGTCCTGCGCGTCCACCTGGAGCGCCTGGGCCTGGGGCGGGTGCGGGAGACGGAGGACGTGCTCTGGAGCCTGGCCCCCCACGATGTGGCCGTCCTCCTCCACCTCATGGGCGGCCCCCCCCGGGCCGTCGCCGCCGCCGGGGCCGCCCACCTCCAGCCGGGCATCCACGACGACGTGCACCTGGAACTGGCCTTCACCGGCGGCCGCAGCGCCCATGTGCACGTGTCCTGGTACTGGCCCGGCCGCAGCCGGGTCCTGCGGGTGATGGGGGAGGCGGGCATGGCCGTGCTGGACGAGGCCGACCAGACCCTCACCCTCCACCGCAAGCGCCTGGCGGGGGGCGAGGGGCCGGGTCGCCTCGCCGCCGTGGACGAGGGGGCGGAACGCCTCTTCCAGGGCGGGGGCCAGCCCCTCACCGCCGAGGACGCCCTCTTCCTCCACTGCCTGGCAACCGGGACCCGGCCCTTCAACGACGGTCAGAGCGGCCTGGACGTGGTCCGGGTCCTGGAGCGAGCCAGCGCCCAGCTTTGCCGTCTTCCCCAACCCCTCGCCAAGGAGTCCTGAATGAATCCCTCCCATCCCGCCCCGGCGGGCACCATCCACCCCCTGGCCGTCGTGGACCCGGGGGCGGAGATCGGCGAAGGCACCCGCATCTGGCACTTCTGCCACGTGTACCCGGGGGCCCGCATCGGCGCCCGGTGCGTCCTGGGCCAGAACGTCATGGTGGCCGCGGGCGTCGTCGTCGGCGACTTCTGCAAGATCCAGAACAACGTCTCCCTGTACGAGGGGGTGGTCCTGGAGGACTACGTCTTCTGCGGGCCCAGCATGGTCTTCACCAACGTGCGGACCCCCCGCTGCCTCCACCCCCGGAACACCTCCGCCGACTATGCCGTCACCCGGGTGAAGCGGGGGGCCAGCATCGGGGCCAACGCCACCATCGTGTGCGGGGTCACCCTCCACGAGGGGGCCTTCGTGGCCGCCGGGGCCGTGGTCACCCGGGACGTGCCCGCCCATGCCGTTGTGGCGGGCGTCCCCGCGAGGGTCGTGGGGCACATGTGCGAGCGGGGCGAGCGCCTCGCCTTCGGTGCGGATGGCTTCGCCACCACCTCGTACGGCCAGCGCTACCGCCTCCATCCCGACGGATCCGCCACCAAGGAGCAGCCATGAGCACCGCCGCCCGCATCCCCCCCATCGATCTCACGGACCAGCTCCTGCCCCTGGAGGAGGCCCTCACCGGGGCCTTCCGGCGGGTCCTCCTCTCGAAGCAGTACATCCTCGGGCCGGAGGTGGCCGCCTTCGAGGGGGAGGCCGCCGCCTTCCTGGAGACCGCCCACGCCGTGGGCTGCAACTCGGGCACGGACGCCCTCGTCCTGGCCCTCCGGGCCCTGGGCCTGGGGCCGGGGGACGAGGTGATCACCAGCCCCTTCACCTTCTTCGCCACGGCGGAGGCCATCAGCGCCGTGGGGGCCACCCCCGTCTTCGCGGACATCGACCCGGCCACCCTCTGCCTGGATCCGGCCGCGGCGGAGGCGGCCGTGACGCCCCGCACCCGGGCGCTCCTTCCCGTGCACCTCTTCGGCCGCCCCTGCCCCATGGATCCCCTCCTGGACTTGGCCCGGCGGCACGGGCTGCGGGTGGTGGAGGACTGCGCCCAGGCCTTCGGCGCCCGGCACCGGGGCCGGCGGGTGGGCACCTTCGGGGACCTGGGCTGCTTCAGTTTCTTTCCCACCAAGAACCTCTCCGGGTTCGGGGATGGGGGCCTGGTGACGGCGGCGGACCCGGCCCTGGCGGATGCCGTGCGCCGGCTCCGGGTCCACGGGGCCCGGCGCAAGTACCACAACGAGACCGTGGGCTACAACTCGCGCCTGGACGAACTCCAGGCCGCACTCCTGCGGGTGCGCCTGCCACAGGTGGAGGCCTGGAACCGGGACCGGGCCCGGGTGGCCGCGGCCTACGGCCGGCGGCTGGCGGGCATCCCCGGGCTCGTCCCCCCGGGAGCCTGCGAAGGGCACGTGTTCAACCAGTACACGATCCGCATCCAGGCCGCCGACGGCCACCCG
>DATGXY010000218.1:0-5612 GCA_035298525.1 Holophaga sp. | reverse complement strand
AGGGCACCCCCACCGGCGGCTTCTTCTGGGACGGCCGGGCCGGTTCCCTGGCGGAGCAGGCCGGGGGCCCCTTCCTGAACCCCGTGGAGATGGCCATGCCCTCCCGGGAGGCGGTGGTGGCCCGGGTCGCCCAGGCCCCCTACGCCGGGGAGTTCCGCCGCGTCTACGGCCAGGAGATCTTCCAGGACGCCGACGCCGCCTACCGGGCCATGACCCTGGCCCTCCAGCGCTACCAGCTGGAGGACCCGGAGTTCCAGCCCTTCGACAGCAAGTTCGACGCCTTCCTCCAGGGCCGGGCCGTCCTCACCCCGGCCGAGGCCCGGGGACTCGCCCTCTTCAACGATCCCAGGAAGGGCAACTGCGCCGCCTGCCATCCCTCGGTGCGCACCTCCGACGGGCGCCCGCCCCTCTTCACCGACTTCACCTACGATGCCCTGGGCGTGCCCCGCAACCCGGCCCTGGCCGCCAACGCCGACCCGGACCACTACGACCTGGGCCTGGGCGCGCGCCTCGGGAGGCCGGACCTCTACGGCGCCTTCAAGGTGCCCAGCCTGCGCAACGTGGCCCGGCGCAAGGCCCTCTTCCACAACGGGCGGTTCACGAGCCTGAAGGACGCGGTGACCTTCTACGTGCAGCGGGACACCCATCCGGAGAAGTGGTACCCCACGGCCCCCGACGGCACCGTGACCAGGTTCGACGATCTGCCCGCCGCCCACCGGAAGAACGTGAACGTGACCGAAGCGCCCTACAACCGCCTCCCGGGCATGGCCCCGGCCCTGGACGAGGCGGAGATCGAGGACGTCGTCGCCTTCCTGCAGACCCTCAACGACGGCTACCGGCCGTGAAATCCCAAGGAGCAACCATGCGCAACCTCTCCGCCCTCGCCCTCGCCGCGGCCGCCTCCGCCGTCTCCGCCCAGACCCCCGACCTGGCGGAACGGGTGGAGGCCCTCTCCCGGGAGGTGGCGCGCCTCAAGGCCGAAACGGCCCCCTCCCCCTCCCGCACCACCCTGGGCGGCTACGGGGAGATCGTCCTCAACCGCTTCACCCGCGACGGATCCAGGGACCAGGCCGATCTGCGCCGCTTCGTGCTGGGCGTCACCCACGCCTTCGACGCCGACACGGAGCTGGTGACCGAGGTGGAGGTGGAGCACGCCGTCAGCTCCGCCGACGACGCCGGGGAGGTGGAGATCGAGCAGGCCTACATCCTCCACCGCCTCAGCCCCGCCTGGTCCATCCGGGCCGGGCTCTTCCTCGTGCCCTCGGGCCTCCTCAACGAGCGCCACGAACCCACCGCCTACCACGGGGTGGAGCGCAACCTGGTGGAGACGGCCATCATCCCCAGCACCTGGCGGGAGGGGGGCGTCCAGGTGGCGGGAAGCCTCGGGGACGGCTTCCTCCTCCAGGCCGGCATCAGCACCGGCTTCGACCTGGGCAAGTGGGACGCCACCTCCGCCGAGGGCGCCGAGTCCCCCCTGGGGGCCGTCCACCAGGAGCTGAGCGGGGCCCGGGCCCACGACCTGGCCGTCTTCGGGGCCCTGAACTGGAAGGGCATCCCCGGCCTGCACCTGGGCGGATCCATCTTCCACGGCAAGGGCAGCCACCGCCAGGCGGGGGTGCCCCCCCTCTCCGCCACCCTCTGGGAGGTGCACGGGCGCTGGACCCCCGGGGCCTGGGACCTGAGCGCCCTCTACGCCCGCGGGGAGATCACCGGCACCGCCGCCTTCAACCAGCCCCTGGCCGGGTTCCCCACCCTCATGCCCAAGGCCTTCGAGGGATGGTACGTGCAGGCCGCGCGCCAGGTGTGGGCCTCCGGGAAGCGGTCCCTGTCGGCCTTCGCGCGGCTGGAGACGGTGAACACCGCCGCCGCCTTCGCGGCCCTCACCCCCGCCAGCCTCACCCCCGCCCCGGCCAGGGCCGAGCGGGTCGTCACCGCCGGCCTGGGCTTCAACCTGAACGCCCACGTGGTCGTCAAGGCCGACTGGCGGCGCTTCCGCGAGGACCGGGGCCAGGACCGGGTGAACCTGGGCCTGGGCTGGGCCTTCTGAGGTTCAGGCCTTGGGCTTCCAGGCCTCGATGAAGGCGGCGATCTTCCCGCGGCCGTACCCCTTGTCCTCCTCCAGCACGCCGGTGTCCTGGCTGTGCAGGAGCTTGCCGTCGGCGTCCAGGACGAAGAAGTGGGGGTATCCCGGCACCTTGGGGAACTGGCCCAGGAACTTCTCGTTCCTCTGCTCCTTGCTGAAGTTCACGGGGACGTAGACGAAGGCCTTGTCCCGGGCGGCGGTGATGTCCTGCTGGTCCGCGAAGAAGGCGTGGAGCCGGTGGCACCAGGGGCACCAGTTGCCCCCCACCTGCAGGAGGATCCGCCGGCCCGTGGCCTTGGCCAGGGCCTTGGCGGCCTCCAGGTCCTTGAAGCTGTCGCGGGTGGGATCGTAGGGCCCCGCCTTGGGGGGCTCGGGCGCCGGGGGCGCCGCCCAGATGCAGGCGGGCGCGAGGAGGGCGGTCAGGACGAGTGCGCGCATGCGAAGGCTCCGTGTGCCCCGATCATAGCGCGTCCGGGGGCCGGCGCAGGAGGGAGACGGCGACGCGGATCTCGCCCCCGTCGTCCCCTCCGGGGCCCGTGCGGGCGCGGGTGGCGCGCTGGGCCAGCGCGGAGGCCGTGCGCAGGATGTCCAGGGCCATCACCGCGTGCTGGTGGGGCAGTTCCGCGTCCACCTTGAGGAAGACCCGGCGCAGGCCGTAGGGCTGTTTCTGCACGGCCTCGGACACCCGCTCCGCGAGGGCGGCCGCGTCCAGCTGCTCCCGCTGCAGGAAGATCCGGCCCTGCCCGTCCAGGGAGACGACGATGGGCACCTGGATCTCGTCCACGGGCCCCTCCACCCGGCGGGGCACGGACACCTTCAGGACGGGCACGAGGCCCGGCACCAGCACGATGAAGACGATCAGGAGCACCAGGACGATATCGATGAGGGGCGTGATGTTGATATCGCTGCGCGCGCGGCTCGTTTCCATGGCTGCCTCCCGGATAAGCAGGCCGAAGGCCTGGCAGGTTGATGTCCCGCGTCCCTGAACGCGCGCGGCGCCGGCTGGAGGCCGGCGCCGGGTGCGGAAGGATCAAAGAGCGTTGACCCAACTTCGGGCCATTCGCCCGGCCGTCAAGACGGCCCATGGTGAAGTTACGAAGGCGTGAGAATGAAGCCCCTCCTGGGGCTTTTCGTCACGGCCGCGTCATGAGCCGCCCAGCTTCTCCCGGAGGCTGCGGAGCTTGTCGCCCATGCGCTGTTCCCGGTCGGAGCGGGTGCCCAGCTTCACATCGGTGTGGATGCGGGGCACGCCCATGGCATGGAGCTTTTCGTGGCAGGCCTTCACGGCACCGAAGACGGCCTCCCATTCCCCCTCGATGTTGGTGCCGTTGGCGTGGGTCTCGAAGGTGAGGCCGCTCCGCGCGAGCACGCGCTCCAGTTCGGCGATGTAGGGGGAGAGGCTGACCCCCACCCCGATGGGGACGACGGTGAAATCGGCGATGACGTGCATGGACCACCTCGGATCCAGGATCCCACCCGGGCCGGGCCCGGACAACGATGAAGCCGGCGCGCCCGGGGCGCGCCGGCTTCATCGGGCGCCGGGTTCACCAGATGCGGATACGCTCCCCGGGAGCCAGGTAGAGGGCCTGGCCCGGCTTGGCGCCGAAGGCGTCGTACCAGGGATCCAGGTTGCGGACGACGTTGGGCCGCCAGGCGCTGGGGGTATGGGGATCGGTCTTGATCTGGCGGAGCAGGGCCTCGTCCCGGTACTTGTGGCGCCACACCTGGGAGAAGCCCAGGAAGAACCGCTGGGCGGGGGTGAAGCCGTCGATGACCTTGCCGGGCTTGCCGCCCAGGGAGGCCATGTAGGCCTGGTAGGCCACGGTGACGCCCGCCAGGTCCGCGATGTTCTCGCCCAGGGTCAGCTCGCCGTTCACGTGGCTGCCCTTGAGGGGCTCGTACTCGGCGTACTGCTTCACGAGGCGGTCCGTGAGGGCGGTGAAGCGCTTCACGTCCTCGGAGGTCCACCAGTCGGCGATGCGGCCCGTCTTGTCCACCTTGCGGCCCTGGTCGTCGAAGTGGTGGCTGATCTCGTGGCCGATGACGGCGCCGATGGCCCCGTAGTTCACGGCCGCGTCGGCCTTCGGATCGAAGAAGGGCGCCTGCAGGATGGCGGCGGGGAAGACGATCTCGTTCCAGGTGGAGTTGGCGTAGGCGTTCACCGTCATGGGCGTCATGCCCCACTCGGAGCGGTCGATGGGCTTGCCGAACTTGGCCACCTGGCGCCGGAACATGAATTCCGCGGCCCGCACCTGGTTGCCCAGGGCGTCGCCGGCCTTCACCTCGAGGTCGGAGTAGTCCCGCCACTTGGAGGGGTATCCGATCTTGGGGGTGAAGGAGGCCAGCTTGGCGCGGGCCTGCTCCTTGGTCCCGGGGTCCATCCAGGCCAGGTTGGCCAGGCGCTGGTCCATGGCGACGATGATGTTCTTCACCATCACGTCCATCTGGCGCTTGGCCTCGGGGGGGAAGTGGCGGGCCACGTAGATCTTGCCCACGGCCTCGCCCAGGACGCGGTCGACGCCCTCCACGGCGCGCTTCCAGCGGGCGCGCTCCTCCTGCTGGCCACCCAGCACCTTGCCCTCGAAGGCGAAGCTCTCCTCGCGGAAGGCCCTGGGCAGGACCTGGGAGAAGCGGGTGAGGGTGTGGTAGGCCAGGTAGTCCTTCCAGACCTCCAGGGGCTCGGAGGCCATGAGCCTGCCCACGCCGGAGACGGTGCTGGGCTGGCCCACGATCACCCGGTCCTGCTTCGGATAGCCGGAGGCCTCCAGCATGCGGGCCCAGCCCACGCCGGGATAGGTGGTCTCCAGCTCGGCCACGGCGCAGGGATTGTAGGTCTTGTCCCGCTGCCGGGCCTGGGCGCGGGTCCACTGCAGTTCGGCCAGCTTGCGCTCCAGGTCGAAGATGCCCTGGGCCCGGGCGGGGGCGTCCTTCATGCCCGCCAGGGCGAGCATGGCGGCCACGTGCTGCACGTACTTCTCGCGCACGGCCTGGAACTTGGGGTTCTTCAGGTCCAGGTAGTAGTCCCGGTCCGGCAGGCCCAGGCCGCCCACGCCGACGATGACGGCCATGACCTCGGGGTTCTTCTGGTCCAGGGAGGCGTGGAGGGAGAGGGCGCCGCGGCCCCCCAGGCGGGAGGCGCGCCCGAAGGCCTCGCTCAGCTGGCCCCGGTCCTGGATGGCCCCGATGGCGTCCAGGTGGGGCCGCAGGGGCCGGAGGCCCGCGTCCTCGATGGCCTTTTCGTCCATGAAGCTGGCGTAGAAGTCCTTGATCTTCTGGGTCTCGGACCCGGGCTTGGCGGGCTTGCGGGCGATCTCCTCCACGATGGCCCGGGTCCGCTTCTCGCTCAGTTCCCGCAGCAGGGGGAACATGCCGAAATCGGAGCGGTCGCCGGGGATGTGGACATTCCGGATGAAGGTGCCGTTGGCGAAGCGGCCCCAGTCGTCCCCGGGCTGGACGCTGCGGTCCATGCCCGCGGTATCGAAGCCGAAGGTGCCGTACACGGGCCCGCCCTTGTCGGCGGCGGCGAGGG
>DATGXY010000217.1:0-4588 GCA_035298525.1 Holophaga sp. | reverse complement strand
GGGGCACCCGTCCGCCTGAGGACCCTCCGCCCGCTCCTTGCGCTGGCCCTGGCCGCGGCACCCGCCGCGGCCCAGGGCTCCGCCTGGAACCGCGCCCACTACCACAAGCGGGAGGTCCTCGTCCCCATGCGGGACGGCCGGCGCCTCTTCACCGCCATCTACACCCCCATCGAGCCCAGGGGGCCGCTGCCCATCCTCATGGAGCGCACCCCCTACGGCTCCGGCCCCTACGGTCCCGAAGGCTTCCCCGACGAACTGGGCCCTTCCGAGTGCTTCGCCCGGGAGGGCTTCATCTTCGTGCACCAGGACGTGCGGGGCCGCATGATGAGCGAGGGGGTCTTCACGGACCTGACGCCCTGCCTGGACGGGGCCCCGGGCGTGGACGAGGCCACGGACACCTTCGATACGGTCGCCTGGCTCCTGGCCCACGTGGAGGGGCACAACGGGCGGGTGGGCCAATGGGGCATCAGCTACCCGGCCTTCTACGCCGCGGCGGCCATGCCCAGGGCCCACCCGGCCATGGTGGCCGTGAGTCCCCAGGCCCCCATCGCGGACTGGTTCGAGGGCGACGACTTCCACCACAACGGGGCCCTCTGGCTGCCCCACCTCTTCAACTTCATCGTGAACTTCGGCCGGCCCCGGCCCGGCCCCACCCCCCGGTGGCCGGAGCCCTTCGACCACGGCACCTCGGACGGCTACACCTTCTTCCTGGAGATGGGGCCCCTGCCCCAGGCCAACGCCCGCTACCTCAAGGGCGGCATCCCCTTCTGGAACGATGTCATGGAGCACGGCACCCGGGACGCCTACTGGAAGGCCCGGGATCTGCGGCCCCACCTGCGGGACGTGCGCCCCGCGGTGCTGACGGTGGGGGGCTGGTTCGACGCGGAGAACCTCTTCGGAAGCCTGCAGGTGGACCGGGCCCTGGAGCGCCAGAGCCCCGGCACCCGCAAACACCTGGTGATGGGGCCCTGGTCCCACGGGGGCTGGGGCCGGACGCCGGGGGACCGCCTGGGGGACATCGCCTTCGGCTCGGCCACCTCCCGCCACTTCCAGGCCCGGTTCGAACTGCCCTTCTTCCTGCACCACCTCAAGGGCGCCCCCGACCCGGGCCTGCCCCGGGCCGCCGTGTTCCAGACCGGCGCCAACCGGTGGCTGGCCTTCGACCGGTGGCCGCCCGCGGAGGCCCGTCCCACGGAGGTGTGGTTCCAGGGCGGCGGGCGCCTGGGCTTCGCGGCGCCGGCCGCGGCCGGCTCCGTCCACTGGACCAGCGATCCGGCCCACCAGGTGCCGTTCCACGAGGGCATCACCCTGGGCATGGCCGCCGAGTACATGACCGCGGACCAGCGCTTCGCGGGGCGCAGGCCCGACGTGGCCACCTGGACGAGCCCCCCCCTGGACCGGGACCTGGCCGTGGCCGGGCCCCTGCGCGCGGATCTCTTCGTGAGCACCACGGGCACGGACGCGGACTGGGTGGTGAAGATCATCGACGTGTGGCCCGACGACGCGGGGATCCAGGGCCGGCGCAACCTGGGCGGCTACCAGCAGCTCCTGCGCGGCGACGTCATGAGGGGGAAGTTCCGTCACAGCCTGGAGCGGCCCGAGCCCTTCGTCCCCGGCCGGCCCACGGAGGTGGCCTTCACCCTCAACGACGTGTGCCACACCTTCCTCAAGGGGCACCGGATCATGGTCCAGGTGCAGGGCTCCTGGTTCCCCCTGGTGGACCGCAATCCCCAGGTGTTCACGGACATCTACCGGGCCGATGCGGGCGACTTCCGGAAGGCCGTCCTGAAGGTCCACTTCGGGCCGGGCTTCCCCTCGCGCATCGTGCTGCCGGTGCTCCCTTGAGGGCCGCGGCCCTCCTGCTCGCGGCCGCGGCGCTCCACGGCGGGGACCCGGAAAGGATCCGGGAGGCCTACGCCAAGCGTGAGCACGCGATCCCCATGCGGGACGGGGTGCGGCTCCACACGGCCGTGTACGTGCCCCGGCGCGCCGGCGGGCCCTGGCCCATCCTGCTGGAGCGCACGCCCTACGGCGCGGGGCCGTACGGCCCGGACGCCTTCCCCGGCGAACTGGGGCCCTCCGCGGCGCTGGAGCGCAGCGGGTTCATCTTCGTGGTCCAGGATGTGCGGGGCCGCAGGATGAGCGGGGGCGAGTGGGTGGAGGCCAGGCCCCTGGAGGGGGGCGCGGGGGTGGACGAGGCCACGGACGCCTGGGACACGGTGGCCTGGCTCCTGGAACACGTGCCGGGGAACAATGGCCGCGTGGGCATCTGGGGCATCTCGTACCCGGGCTTCTACGCCGCCGCGGCCCTCGCCGGGCCCCACCCCGCCGTGAAGGCCGTCTCCCCCCAGGCGCCCATGGTGGACCTGTGGGAGGGGGACGACGACCACCACAACGGGGCCCTCTTCCTGGCCCAGGCCTTCTGGTTCCACACGGGCTTCGGCAGGCCGCGCCCGGGCCCCTCCCCCTCGGACCCGGAAGGGCCCGATCTGCGCCCGGCCCACGGGGACGCCTACCGGTTCTTCCTGGAGCTGGGCTCCCTGGCCCGGGCCGACGCCGCCTTCCTGGGGGGCGAGGTGCCCTCCTGGAAGGACCTGCTGGACCACCCGGACCGGGACGCCTACTGGAGCCGGCGGGACCTGCGCCCCCACATCCATGCCCCCGCCCCCGCCGTGCTCACCGTGGGCGGCTGGTTCGACGCCGAGGACCTCTTCGGGCCCCTGCGCCTGGACCGGATCCTGGGCCCCGGCCGGCGCACCCTGGCGATGGGACCCTGGCCCCACGGCGGCTGGCGCCGCGCCCCGGGCCGCAGCCTGGGGGCGCTGGACTTCGGGTCGGACACGGCCCGCACCTTCCAGGAGCGGGTGGAGGCCCCCTTCTTCCTCCACCACCTGAAGGGGGCCCCGGATCCCGGCCTCCCCCGGGCCTGGGCCTTCCGCACCGGCGCCAACACCTGGCACGCCTTCGAGGCCTGGCCCCCGCCCGGGGCCGCGGAGCGGCCCCTCTACCTGCGGGAGGCGGGAGCCCTTTCCTGGGATCCCCCCCGCGCGCCCGGATCGGACACCTTCGTCAGCGATCCGGACCACCCCGTGCCCTACACCGGGGGCACGGAACTGGACGTGTCGCCGGGCTTCATGGCCGGGGACCAGCGCTTCGCCGCCTGGCGCCCCGACGTGCTCACCTACGCCACCCCGCCCCTGGAGGCGGACCTCACCGTGGCCGGACCCGTGCGGGTCCACCTCCAGACCTCCACCACGGGCACGGATGGCGACTGGGTGGTGAAGATCATCGACCGCCATCCCGCCGGCATTGGCCCCCTGGCCGGCACGGAGGATCCCTTCGGGGACGCCGCCCACGGCCTGGACGGGCTCCTGCAGCTGGTGCGGGGCGACGTGCTGCGGGGCCGCTACCGCCGGGATCCCGCCCGCCCCGAACCCTTCGTGCCCGGGCGGACGGAGCTCCTGGCCTTCACCCTGAACGATGTCTTCCACACCTTCCGCAAGGGCCACCGGCTGGTGGTGCAGGTGCAGGGGTCCTGGTTCCCCCTCGTGGACCGCAACCCCCAGACCTTCGTGGATATCCCCCGGGCCCGGCCCGAGGACTTCCGGCCGGCGGAGGTGACCCTGCACCGGGATCCGGACCGGGCCTCCTGGATCGGGCTGCCCATCCTCCGGGTCCCCTGACCGCCCTGGCCTGAGGGTCCCTGGGAAAAAATTGATTAATCATTTTTTTTGGCCAAGCCAGCGACCGATTGAGTCATGATGGGTTGCATCCCGCCCACCCAAGGTCATCCATGATCCCCGCACCCGTCCCGCACGCCCCCTCAGGGGAGGTGCCGATGCGATCCGAACCCTCCCGGAGCGCCCTCGCCGGGGGCCTGGCCCTGGCCCTCCTGGGCGCGGGGCTCGCCGTCCTGTGGCGCCTGAACTACCCCGCCTTCCACCTGGGCGTGGAAGTGATCACGGTGGCCCTGGCCTTCACCATCCAGCTCCTGGCCTGGAACACCCGGGACCAGCACGGGCAGGGCGTCCTCGTCCTGGCCGCCTCGGGCCTCGCCGCGGCCGCGTGCCTGGACCTGCTCCACGCCCTGGCCTTCCGGGGGACCCCCTTCCTCACCGTACGGGGCCCCAACCTGTCCACCCAGCTGTGGATCGCGGCCCGGACCCTCCAGGCCGCGAGCCTGGTGCTGGCGCCCCTGGGCCTGGGCCGGCGCATCGACGCCCGGTTGGCGGCGACGGGATTCAGCCTGGCGGCGGCGGGGCTCGCCTGGACGATCTACGCGGGGCATTTCCCCCTCTGTTACGAGGAGGGCAAGGGACTCACACCCTTCAAGGTGGGCGCGGAGTACGTCCTCACCGCCGTATTCCTGGGTTCGGCCGCCGCCGCCGCCCGCAGCCGCGACCGGATGGGCCCCCAGATCCGCACGCCCTTCCTCGGCTTCTGCCTGTGCATGGCCGCCGGGGAACTGGCCTTCACCTCCTTCGTCGGCGTCCTGGACATCGCCAACCTGGCGGGGCACCTGTTCAAGCTCCTGGGAAGCTGGCTCCTGTACCGGGCCCTCTTCGTGGCCGCCGTGAGGAACCCCCTG
>DATGXY010000216.1:0-18123 GCA_035298525.1 Holophaga sp. | reverse complement strand
TGGAGAAGGGCTTCCTGGGCCACGGGGAGGAGAGCTTCACCCGCCTCGCCCAGTTCGTGCCCAAGGAGCCGGTGATCTGGGAGAACATCGCCCTGATCCAGATGCGCACCTCCCGCTTCGAGGCCGCCCTGGCCACCCTGGCCCGGGCCGAGGCCCTGAAGCCCACCGCCCGCGTCTCCAGCAATTCCGCCTACTGCCTCATGAAGCTGGGGCGCTTCGGGGAGGCGGAGGTGCGCTGGAAGGCCCTGGCGGACACCGGCGCCAAGGCGGATCCCGAGGACCCGACCCTGGCCGCCTCCATCCGGGTGCTGTACGCCTCCTGCCTGCTCCTGGAAGGACGGCCCAAGGAGGTCCTGGACCTCACCGCCGGCTGGCCCGTGACCGAGGCGGAGGGCGAGCTGGCCGCCCTGCGCGCCCAGGCGATGCTGCAGCTGGGGGCCTGGAAGGAGGCCCGGGCCGCCCTGCGGGAGGGCATGAAGCGCTTCCCCCGGCAGGCCCTCTTCCGGCGGGCCGCCACCATCCCCCCCAAGCGCTTCGACGAGGGGCTCTTCAGCCGCAGCGCCTCCCGCAACGCCCTGGCCCAGCTGGACCTGGAGGCCATGGCCGTCCTGCTTTCCGAATTCAACGCCTGGGAGCGCTGCCTGGAGACCGTGCGCCGGGCCCGGGCCGCCTCGCCCCTGGCGGAGGTGGAGCTCATGCTCCTGGAGGCCAACGCCCTGGAGAACCTGGACCGGCCCCAGGAGGCCATGGCCGTGCTGCGCCAGGCCCAGAAGCTGGAGCCCGGCAACGCCACCCTGCAGAACAACCTGGGCTACCTGATCCTGGAGCGGGGCGGGGACCTGGAGGAGGCCGCCCGGCTCATCGAGGCCGCCCTGGCCAAGGACCCGGAGAATGGCTCCACCATGGACAGTTGGGGCTGGGCCCTTTTCAAGCTGGGCCGCTTCCAGGAGGCCGAGGGCGCCCTGCGCCGGGCCCTGGCCAAGAACCCCTACAGCCCCGAGGTGCACCGGCACCTGGGCGAGGCCCTGCTGAAGCTGGACCGGCCCCAGGAGGCCCTGGAGGAGTGGGAGCGGGCCCTGGCCTTCGTCTTCCCCGAGCGCCGGGACCTGGAAAAGCAGGTGCAGGAGCTGAAGGCCCGCCTGGCCAAGGCCAAGCGGGAAACCGACCGCAGCGCCCCGGCGGAACCGGCGGCGGAAGAGCCGGACGAGGACGAACCCGAGGACGGCGGGGAGTGACCATGAAGACCTGGATCCTCGCGGCCCTGGTGGCGGCGCAGGCCGCTGCCGCCCCCCTGCGCGCCCAGTATGACTGGGGCTACGCCAGCCCCGAAGGCGGGGGCAAGGGGACCCTGGCCATCCTGGTGGACCCCGCCACGGGCCAGGTGGTGCTGGAGATCCACGCTCCTGGCGAGCGGCTGGCCTTCCTCCAGGGCAGCGCCAAGGACGGCTACCACCTCATCATCCCCCGGCGGGAGGTGGACGAGCGCGCCATCGCCCTTTCCGGTCTCTCCCTGCCCTTCCTGCCCAAGCTGGGCAGCCCCCAGGCCCTCCATGACCTGCTCTGCGAAGGCAAGGGGCCCGGAGTGACGGTGACCCGGCGGGACAAGCAGGGGCCCGTGAAGATGACCCACGTCGGGAAGGACGAGCGGGGCAAGGAGATCACCGTGTGGCTCAAGCGCACCCGTTTCGAACGGGAGACGGCCCCGCCCCAGCCCTGAGGGGCCCGTGGCGTCCCGCGGGGAACCTGAAGGCGATATGCCGTATTCATGACTGGTGCCCCGGCCGGATGGGCCGGGCCGACCCGGATGGATACCTTCATGCCCAGACCAGCCAGCCTTGGCCTTCTCCTCGCCTTGTGCCTCCTGGCCGCCGAGGCGGCCACGCCCACCGTCCCCGCGGTTCCTGGTGCGACGCAAGCGCCCCGATCCTGGACCGCGGACCTGCTGCTGGACGCGGACGAGGACGCCATCCACATGGTCTGCGGCGAGGACCCCGCCCCGGGCGAGGCCCATGACGGCCAGTTCGAGGTCACCTCCCAGAGGGGCATGGTCACCGCCGGCGATAACCAGGAGGACAGCGGGTTGATCATCGGCGTCGCGGCCCCCTCTTCCGGAGCCGGCCTGCAGGTGGAGATCATCCGCTGGCAGGGGGACGATGAAACCGTCCACACCGCGATCCTGAACGGATCCACCACCCTGGACGGGGTCGATCCGGGCCTGGCGGCGTTCCTCCAGGCCCGGCCCCGGCTCCGCGGGATCTTCCAGGCGGTGGTCGAGGGCTTGGCCGTCAACGAGGAAGGGAACGACCTCACCTTCCAGGCCTGGCGCCGCCTCCTCCAGGGCGAGGCCGCGAACGCCTCAGCGCCCTCGCGGACCGGGGTCCCGTCGGGGGCGGCCAGCACCCTGGGCGGGGAAGTGCCGGCCGCCGCCCGGCCTGAGCGGGAGGGGACGACCCGGCATTGAGCCCCTGCTTGGCTGCCACGCGGACCCGGTTGGAGGCCAGGCCCGGTTCCGGTCGGGGGCGTGGGCCGGAACGGGGGCTACCAGATGCGGACCCGCTCCCCGGGGGCCAGGTGCAGCTTCTGCCCCGGCTTCACGGTGAAGGCCTCGTACCAGGCGTCCAGGTTGCGCACGATATCGGCCCGGAACTCCTCGGGGGCATGGCCGTCCGTGAGCACCTGGCGGCGCAGGGCGGGCTCACGGCGCTTCTCCCGCCAGGACTGGCCGTAGCTGAGGAAGAACTGCTGGTCCCCCGTGAAGCCCTGCACCTTCGGGGCGGGCCTGCCCTTCAGGGCAAGGCGGTAGGCGTCGAAGGCGGCGGCGAGGCCGGCCAGGTCGGCGATGTTCTCGCTGAGGGTCAGCTTGCCGTTCACGTGGAGATCGGGGAGGGGCCGATAGGCGTCGAACTGGGCGGCCAGCTTGGCCCCGGCGGCCTTGAAGTGGGCGAAGTCGGCGTCCGACCACCAGTTGCGCAGGCGGCCCCGGGCGTCGAAGAGGGCGCCCTGGTCGTCGAAGCTGTGGCTCACCTCGTGGCCGATGGTGGCGCCCGTGGCCCCGTAGGCCATGGCGGCCGTCTGCCTTGGATCGAAGTAGGGGGGCTGCAGGATGGCGGCCGGGAAGTTCATGGCGTTCATGGCCGGCAGGTTCACGGCGTTGACGGTCTGGGGGGTCATGACCCACTCGCCCCGGTCCACCGGGGACCCCAGCTTGGCCAGGTTGCGCCGGTACTCGAAGAGGGCGGCGCGGCGCGCGTTGCCGTAGGCGTCGGCGGGATCCACCTGGAGACCCTCGTAGCTGCGCCACGTGTCGGGGTAGCCCACGCCCACCTTGAGGGCCTTGATCTTGCGCTTGGCCTCGGCCTTGGTGGCGGGGGCCATCCAGTCCAGGGCGTCGATGCGCCGCGCGAAGGCCTGCAGGATGTTCTTCACCATGGCCTCGGCCCGCTTCTTTTCGGAGGCGGGGAAGTGCCGGGCCACGTAGAGCTTGCCCAGGGCCTCGCCCAGGGCCTCGCTGGCGGCGTCCACGCCCCGCTTCCACCGGGCCGGCATCTCGGGGGTGCCCGCGAGGATCCGGCCGTGGAAGGCGAAGGCCTCCTCGGCGAAGGCCTTGGGCAGCACGCCCGCGGCGTCGTCCAGGGCGTGGAAGGTGAGCCAGGCCTTCCAGTCCGCCAGGGGCTCCGAGGCCACCAGGGCGGAGAGGCCCTTCAGGGCCCCGGGTTGCCACACCACGAAGGTGTCCTGCTTCGCGAGCCCCGCGATGCGGAAGAAGGCCCGCCATTCCATGCCCGGGGCCTTGGCGTCGAAGTCGGCGCGGCTCCAGTGGTTGTTGCCCTTGCGCACGTCCTCCGTGTCCAGGTGCGTGGCGTGGGCGGCCGCGATCTTCGTCTCGAGGGCCATCACCCGCGCGGCGGTGCCGGCGGGGTCGGCCACCTTGGCCAGGGCCAGCATGGCCTCCATGTGGGCCAGGCACTTGGCCCGGGCCGCCTTCATGGATCCGGAGCCGTCCAGGTAGTAGTCCCGGCTGGGCATGGTGAGGCCGCCCTGGAGCAGGAAGGGCGAGTAGCGGGAGGGGTCGTCCAGGTCCTGGGCCACCCAGAGCCCCAGGAGGTGCGGCGTCTCCAGGCGGGTGGCGTTGAGCACGTCCACGTCCGCGCGCAGGGTGGAGCCCAGCACGCCGCTGAGGCCCAGCACGTCGCCGATGGCCGCCACCTCGTCCAGGAAGGGCTTGACGGGGGCCAGCCCGCGCTGCTCGATGGCGGCCTCGTCCATGAAGGCGGCGTAGAAGTCGCCGATCTTCCGGGCCTCGCTGCCGGGCCGGGCCGTCCTCGCCTCCTCCACCAGGGCCCGGTTCCGCTTGAGGGTCAGTTCCACCAGCATGGCCCCGGTGCCGTACGAGGCCATGTCCCCGGGGATGGCGGTGGCGTCGAGCCACGCGCCGTTGGCGTGCCGGAAGAAATCATCGCCCGGAGCCACCTGGCGGGCCATGCCGGCCAGGTCGATGCCGCCCGGGGCCGGAGCCAGGGCCGGGGCCGGCGCGGCCAGGAGCAGGGCCGCGAGGGGGAGGGTGAGGCTGCGCATCGGGTGCTCCTACAGGCGGTCCAGCCCGTCCTTGCCGAAGACGGGGTTCCAGGGGAGGAGTTCGTACTGGGCGGCGCCGGCCTTCACGAAGGGATCGCCGTCCCGGATGGCGTCCAGGGCCGCCAGGGGATCGGCGTCGTCCACCCGGAGCAGGAGGGCCCCGGCGTTCCGGGGCTCCAGGGGCCCGGAGGCCAGCAGGAGGCCCTGCTCCTGGAGGGACTTCAGGTAGGCCCGGTGGGGGGCCAGGAGCTGGTCGATGACCTCGATGGGCTTGCGGTAGCGGACGATGGCGAGGGCGTACATGGTCAGTCCTTCACGATGCGGGTGCCGACGGTGGCGTAGTCCTCCTTTTCCAGCGCGTCGGGGCTGGTGATGAGGACCTCCTTGCCCCCGGCCTTCAGGAAGGCCAGGGCGGATTCGATCTTGGGCCCCATGGAGCCCGGCGGGAACTGGCCCTCGGCCAGGTGCCGCTCCGCCTCGGAGGCGGTGAGGCGATCCATCCACCGCTGGGTGGGCTTGCCGAAATCCAGGGCCACCTTGGGCACGCCCGTGAGGATGACGTAGGTGTCCGCGGCCAGCTTCTCGGCCAGGAGGCTGCTCAGGCGGTCCTTGTCGATGACCGCCTCCACGCCCACCAGGAGGCCCGAGGCGTCCCGGATGACGGGGATGCCGCCGCCGCCGCCGGCGATGACGCAGTGCCCGGCGTCCAGCAGCAGCTTGATGGCGTCCAGCTGGACGATCTCCAGGGGCTTGGGGCTGGGCACGACCTTGCGCCAGCCCCGGCCCGAATCCTCCTTCATATGCCATCGCTTCTGGGCCTGGAGTTCCAGGGCCCGGTGCTCGCGGTAGAAGGGGCCCACCGGCTTGGTGGGGTTCTGGAAGCCCGGATCGTCCTTGTCCACCACCACCTCGGTGAGCACGGTGGTGACGGGCACGGAGAGGCCCAGGAAGGCCAGGCGGTTGATGAGCGTGCGCTCGATCATGTAGCCCATGGAACCCTGGGTCATGGCGTCGCAGATATCCAGGGTGTACGGCGGGATGCGGTTGGCCGCCTCCTCTTGCTGGATGAGGATGTTCCCCACCTGGGGCCCGTTGCCGTGCACCACGCAAAGGCTGTAGCCCGCCTTGATGACGTTGCCGAACATCTCGGCCGTCTGCCGGGCGCTATCCAGCTGTTCCTCCTGGAGGCCCCGGTGCTTTTCCTGGAGGAGGGCGTTTCCGCCGATGGCGATGAGCGCGATTTTCGAAGGCATATGCAATCCAAAGAAAGAATTCAGTCTACGAGGCATACCACGGGGCGCAAGGACGAAGGGCACAACCCCTCTCCTGGCCCCCTGCCCTTGCCAAGGTCCGGATGGGGCCTAAATATATTAATTATTAATCCATCCCCACACCGGGGATCGCGAAAGGCAGCACCATGCACATCAACCGAACCCTCCGCTCCTTGGCCCTGGCCCTGACGGCGGCCACCTGCCACCTGGCCGCCGCCGACATCCAGTGGGGCGCCACCGCCGGCCTGGGCTTCCCCGCCAAGGATCTCAAGGACGCGGTCGATAACGCGAAGGGCTTCACCCTCGGCGCCCAGGCCTACATGGATCTCGGGAATGGCCACGGCGTCCGTCCCCGCCTGGACATCGCCCGGTTCCGCAGCCCCCGCATCGCCTACCTCGGCGTCTCGGACGTGTTCACCGTGGATACCCTCCGGCTCGGCGCCGACTACCTCTACCATTTCACGGGCGAGACCAAGGGGGCCTACGCCTTCGGCGGAATGGGCGGCGTCTACACCCGTTCGACGACCACCCTCTCCATCGGCGACCTGGGTCTCGGCTCCGCGCGGGACCACGTCACCAAGGCCTACGTCCAGGTGGGCGCCGGCTACCAGATCAACCGGCACTGGGGCGTGGAGCTCTACCACGCCTACCACCGCACGACCTCCTCCCACGACTTCGCCGCCACCTTCCTGGCGGCCACCGCCCGGTTCTAGGGCCGCGTCGGCGCACCGGGCCCCGGGGAACCCTCCCCGGGGCCTTCGCATGTAATGTTCATTGCCCGCCTCGGACGGGCCCCATGAAGGGTCATCCTGCATGCGCCCTGTCTTCCTGACGGGGGCCGCCCTCGGCCTCCTCCTCGCACCAACCCCTTCCCTGGCCGCCCGGGAAGTGACCTACGGCGCCCAGGTGGGCGTCGCCCTCCCGGCGGGCCCGGCCCGCCAGGAAGGCTTCAAGTCCGGGGGCCCCAGCCTGGGCTTCCACGCCCTCGTGGACCTGGGCGGCGGCCACGCGCTCCGGCCCCGGATCGAATGGACCCACAACCGCCGGGAGTGCACCGAGGCCCTGGGCGCAGGCGCGGCCCCCCGGACCCGCGTCGCCGGCACCGCGCGCACCCTCAGCCTGGGCGCCGACTACCTCTTCCACCCCCAGGGACGGACCGAGGGGCTCTAAGCCCTGGCCGGCCTGAGCCTCGACGCCCACCGCTTCGACGCCACCGGCACGATGACCGCCGGGGCCGGACCCGGCGAGACCCGCATCGGCGGAGGCCGCGGCTGGTTCTCCCAGGTGCGGCCCGGCCTCCACCTGGGCCTGGGCTGGCAGCGCAACCGGGACGTGGGCCTGGAACTGCGGCACGGCTTCTCCCGGGTGGGGGGCCACGAGGTCACGGTGCACGGCACCCTGGGCGGTGCCGCCTACACCGATTCGGTGGGCCTGCCCGACGAGACCTTCCGGAGGACCACGCTCTCCCTGGTGGTCCGGTTCTAGGAGCCTGACCTTCCCGGCTGACGGATCCGCGGGACCCTGGTAAAATCCAGGTTTTCCGCGGATCCCCATGCACATCCAAGAGCTCATCCTACGACTGCAGCGCTTCTGGGCGGACCGGGGGTGCCTGATCGGGCAGCCCTACGACCTGGAGAAGGGCGCGGGCACCATGAACCCCCTCACCTTCTTCGGGGCCGTGGGACCGAAGCCCTGGAACGTGGCCTACGTGGAGCCCTCCCGGCGGCCCGTGGACGGGCGGTACGGGGAGAACCCCTTCCGCCTCTACAAGCACCTGCAGATGCAGGTGCTGCTCAAGCCCAGCCCCGCCAGGGTGCAGGACCTCTACATCGAGAGCCTGGAGGCCCTGGGCATCGACATGCGCAAGCACGACCTGCGCTTCGAGGAGGACAACTGGGAGGCCCCGACCCTGGGGGCCTGGGGCGTGGGCTGGCAGGTGATGCTGGACGGCATGGAGATCAGCCAGTTCACCTACTTCCAGCAGGTGGGGGGCATGGACTGCCGCCCCGTCTCCGCCGAGCTCACCTACGGCATCGAGCGCATCTGCATGTTCCTGGGCGGTCTCGACAACATCTACGACATCACCTGGGGCGAGGTGAAGACCGACGACGGCATCTACCCGGTGTCGTACCGCGAGGTGCGCCAGCGGGAGGAGTACGAGCTCAGCGCCTTCAGCTTCGAGCACGCCGACCTGGCCTTCCACTGGCAGTGCTTCGAGGCCTTCGAGAAGGAGGCCTGGCGCCTGCTCAAGGACCTGGGCCACTACCTCTCCGCCTACGAGCAGGCCCTGAAGATGAGCCACACCTTCAACGTCCTCCACGCCCGGGGCGCCGTGTCCACCACGGAGCGGCCCGGCATCATCAAGCGCATCCGGGACCTCACCTGCGCCTGCGCGCGGGCCTACGTGGAGCGCGAATCCGCCTTGCCCGGGCAGGAAGGGAAGGAGGTGCAGGCATGAAGAACCTCCTGCTGGAAATCCACTGCGAAGAAATCCCGGCCCGCTTCCTGGAGCCCCTGTCCGAGGAGTTCGCCGCCGCCTTCCAGGCCTGGATGAAGGAAAGCCTGGGCGCGGACCTGGCCGTCGAGCGCTTCCACTCCCCCCGCAAGCTGGCCTGGCGCGTGACGGGCATCCCCCAGCGCCAGCCCGATCAGCGGGAGGTGCAGGTGGGCCCCCCCCAGCGCATGTGCCTGGACGAGCAGGGAGCCCCCACCCAGACCGGCCTGAAGTTCGCCGAGAAATGGGGCGTGCCCTTCGACCAGGTGCTCTTCGAACAGCCCGCGGGCAAGAAGGAGCCCGTGGCCGTGGCCACCCTCGTGAAGGCGGGCCGGCCCACCCTGGAACTGCTCGCCGAGGTCCTGCCCCGGCTCGTCACCGCCCTCCACGTGCCCAAGGCCATGCGCTGGGGCCACAGCAGCTTCGAGTTCGTGCGCCCCATCCGCAACGTGGTGGCCCTGTTCGGGGAGGACGTGGTCCCCTTCGAACTGGACGGCGTCAAGGCCGGCCGCACCACCCTGGGCCACCGCCTCTTCCACCTGGACCACCCCGGACCCGTGCCCGTGGCCTCCCCCGAGGCCTACGAGGCGGCCCTGGAAGGCGCCGGCGTCGTGGCCTCCTTCGAGGTCCGCCGGGAGCGGCTTGCGAAGGAACTGGACCGCCTCGCCGCCGAGGCCGGGGGCCGCGTCGTGGCCGACGCGGAACTCCTCTCCACCCTCGCCCTCATCGTGGAGGTCCCCAGGATCATCGCCGGCAGCTTCCCCGCGGACTTCCTGGACCTGCCCAAGGAGGTGCTCGTCACCTCCCTGAAGGAGCACCAGAAGGCCTTCTGCGTGGAGGACGCCCAGGGGGCCCTCCTGCCCTGCTTCCTCACCGCCGCCAACCGGGCCGATGATCCCGAGGGCTTCCTCAAGAGCGGCAACGAATGGGTGCTGCGGGCCCGCCTGTACGACGCCCGCTTCTTCTACGCCGAGGACCGGAAGGAGCCCCTCTCCGCCCGCATGGAGAAGCTCAAGCACCTCACCTTCCAGCGGGAGCTGGGCAGCTACTTCGACAAGACCCAGCGCATGATGGCCCTTTCCGAAGCCATCGCCGGGGCCCTGACCCTGGACGGCACGGACGGCAAGCTGGCCGCCCAGTACGCCAAGTGCGACCTGGTCACCCTCATGGTGGGCGAGTTCCCCGAACTGCAGGGCATCATGGGCGGCGAGTACCTCAAGCGCGAGGGCGCCCACGAGAAGGTGTGGAAGGCCGTGAAGGAGCACTACCGCCCCGACGCCAGCGACGCCCCCATCCCCGGCACCCCCCTGGGCGGGGTCGTGGCCCTGGCCGACAAGCTGGATACGGTGGCCGGATGCTTTTCCGTGGGCATCATCCCCACGGGCTCCAAGGATCCCCTGGCCCTGCGCCGCGCCGGCGCGGGCATCGTGCGCATCCTCTTCGAGAACGGCTGGAACCTGAACCCCCTGCGGGCCGCGGCCCTGGCCCTGGAGGCGATCGGCGAGCGCGCCACCAAGCCCCGCGCCGAGACCCTGGCGGCCCTGGAAGCCTTCTTCCGGGACCGGGTGGCCTACCAGATCGAGCAGGCCGGCTACGCCGCCCCCGTGCGCCGCGCCGCCCTCGCCGCCGGCTGGACGGACCTCGTGGATCTGAAGGCCCGCTGCGAGGCCCTGGCCGCCTTCGGCGACGATCCCCGCTTCGCCAGCCTCGGCCAGAGCGCCAAGCGCATCAGCAATATCCTCAAGGACGAAACCCCGTCCGAGGACCTGGACGCCACCGTCCTCCAGGCCCCGGAGGAGAAGGCCCTGGCCGAGCGCCTGCCCTGGCTGGAATCCAACCCCGGCCACGCCTCCCTCCTGGCGGGCCTGGCGGATCTGGCCGGTCCCCTGGAAGCCTTCTTCACCGCCGTCATGGTGAAGTGCGAGGATCCCGCCCTGCGGGCGGCCCGGCTCAGCCTCCTCTTCCGGCTGCGCAAGGCCTTCCTCCGCATCGCCGATTTCAGCCAGTGGCAGTGAGGCGCGCCGTGGGCCGCCTCCGCCCCCTGGCCCTGGCCCTCCTCGCCTTCGCGGGGCGGGCCCGGGCGGGCGAAACCGGGTTCCTGGACCGCACCGTGGCCGTGCGGGGGGGTGAGCCCCGCCGCTACCAGGTGTACGTGCCCGCCAACCGGCCAGCAGGCCCTCTGCCCGTCATCCTCTTCCTGCACGGGGCCGGGGAGCGGGGCAGCGATGGCCTCCTGCAGACGGCCGTGGGCCTGGGTGCCTTCCTGCGCCGGGACGCGGCCCGCTTTCCCGCCATCGTCGTCTTCCCCCAGGTGCCGCAGGGCCAGGCCTGGGACGGGGATTCCGCGGAGGCGGCCATGGAGGCGCTGCGGCGCACCCAGGCCGAGTTCCGCACGGATCCCGACCGGGTCTACCTCACGGGCATGTCCATGGGAGGCCGGGGTTCCTGGTACCTGGCCCACCGGCACCCGGGCGTCTTCGCCGCGGTGGCCCCCGTGTGCGGGTGGGTGACGGAGCTGCCCTTCCGGCCCTACCTGCAGCCCGTGGTGCCCAAGGAGGCGGGGGATCCCCTGAAGGCCCTGGCCAAGGGCCTGGGCCGCACCCCCGTGTGGATCTTCCACGGGGAGATGGACGATGTGGTGCCCGTGGAGGGCTCCCGGGAACCGGCCCGGGTCCTGAAGGAACTGGGCTGCGATGTGCGCTACTCCGAGCTGCCGGGGGTGGGGCACAACGCCTGGGACCCGGCCTACGGTTCCAAGGCCTTCACCGACTGGCTCTTCGCGCAGCGGCGGCCCGCCCCCCAGGGTGTGTCCGCACGGTAGGGGGCCCCGCCCTTCAGTTTTCCGTGCGCACGTCCACGACTTCCCCGCCCGTCTCCTGCAGGAGGCGCTGGAAGACGGGATCGCCGCGGAGCAGGTCCTCGGGCCGTTCCTTGGCGCCGGCGTCGAAGGAGATGGAAAGGCTGGCCAGCCCCGGCAGGATGGGCCGGAGGGCCTCCAGGAGGTGGGGATTGGCCAGCTCCCGCTCCAGGTCCTGGACGGTGTTGCGCACATTGGGGGCGAAGTGCCAGTGGAGGGTGCGCCCGTCGAAGGCCAGGGAAGTGGCCATGTGGGCCAGGGCCCCCAGGGTGCGGGGCAGGCCGCCGGGGGCCTGGCGCAGGGTCTCCCCCACGGCCTGGCGGAGCTGCTCCAGGTTGCGGGGATCCGGCGGCGCCACCAGGGTGGGCGGAGCGGCTGAGGAAGGTGCGGCCGGCTGCGGTGCGGCCGGCTGAGGTGCGGCCGGCTGAGGTGCGGCGGACCGGGCCTCGGGGGCCGGCGGCGCGGAGGACTGAAGGGGCGCGGGGGGGGGCATGGCAGGCCCGGAGTCGCTGACGCGGCTCTCGGCCTGCCTGGGTTCAAAAGGGCGGGAGGGACCCTCCGGGGGACGGGCGGCGGCCCGGGGCGGCGGAGGCGCCATGGGCACACCCACGGCGGGGTTCCGCCCGGCGGCGGCCCCGGCGGCGGGGGTGGCCTTCAGGAGGGCGTCCAAGGGCGCCAGGTGGGGCAGCTGGGCGGCGGTGAGCAGGGCCAGCTCCACCACCACGTCGGGCAGGCTGGAATCCCGCAGATCCCGTTCCCGGGCCAGGAGGAGCTGGAGCATGCGGGCGAAGCGGAGCACATCCTGGGGGCCGGAGCCCTGGCGCACCTCGGCCTCCATGCGGTCCCGGAAGGCCAGCATCAGTTCCCGCCAGAAGCTCACCCAGTCGCTGCCCAGGTCCGAAAGGGCCCGGCAGTGGTCCAGGATGGCGCCGCAGTCGCCCGTCAGCAGGGCCTCCAGTACGCCCTGCACCCGCACGGCGGGGACGATGCCCAGCTGGTCGCGCACGAGGGCCTCGGCCACGTGGCCGTCGCCGGCGGAAACGACCCGGTCCAGGGTGGTGAGGGCGTCCCGCATGGACCCCTGCCCCGCCTCGGCCAGCAGGCGCAGGGCGGCCTCGTCGAAGGTGACCCCCTCCTGCTCGCAGACCCAGCGCAGGCGCCCCTCCACCATCCCCGGGGGGATGAGGCGGAAGGGGAAGATCTGCACCCGGCTCTTGATGGTGTCGGGCACGTCCTGCAGTTCCGTGGTGGCCAGCACGAAGACGGCGTGGGGGGGAGGCTCCTCCAGGATCTTCAGCAGCGCGTCGAAGGCGCTGCGGCTCATCATGTGGACCTCGTCGATGATGTAGACGCGGTA
Organism: Holophaga sp.; assembly: GCA_035298525.1. Lineage (GTDB taxonomy): Bacteria > Acidobacteriota > Holophagae > Holophagales > Holophagaceae > Mesoterricola. The sequence continues at coordinate 5,569 of DATGXY010000216.1, read as the reverse complement.
GCGGCAGAAGGCGGGGCGGGTCTGCACCTGCTCCCGCAGGGCCCGGGCGTCCTCCACGCTGGAGCGGCTGGCGGCGTCGATTTCCACGATATCCATGTTCTGGTCGGGGGTCTCGGAGGCCAGGCAGGCCGGGCACGTGCCGCAGGGCTGGGCCGTCGGCCCCTCCTCGCAGTTGAGGGCCCGGGCGAGGATGCGCGCGGTGGACGTTTTGCCCGTGCCGCGCACGCCGGCGAAGAGGAAGGCCTGGTGGTGGATGGCGCCGCCGGCCGCCTTCGCCCTTTTCAGGGCGTTGGTGAGCGCGCGGACGCTCGCTTCCTGCCCCACCAGGTCGGATAGCACGCGGGGACGGTACTTGAGGGCGAGTGTAATCATGGAACGGTCATTCTCCCATGATCCGGGGCCGGTTTCACATGGCCTCGAAAAGGCTGGGCTGGACGGGCATGGGACGGGGCACGGGGACCGGGGCGACCCGGGTCCGGGCCGCCCGGCGCCGGGGGAAGGCCTCCTCCAGGGCCCGGGCCACCCCCGCCACGTAATCGGGATCCAGGATGAAGAGCCAGCCGTTGCGGGCCAGGAGGTCGTAGAAGGGATCGTCCTTGAGGAGGCGGAGGCCCCCCGACCAGGCGCTGGAGGCGCCGGAGGCCTTGGCCCGGCGCACGAAGGCCTCGGGGTTGTGCACGGGCATGAGGGGGCAGGCGGCCAGCTTCACCTCCACCCCGGCGGCGGCCAGGCGCTCCATGGCCGCCCATCGGGAGGGGATGGGAGGGGCCTTGGGCTCCACCACCTGGCGCACGGTGTCATCGTCCGTGGGGATGGAAAAGCCCACCGCCACGCGGTCCCCGAAGGCCCGGAGCAGATCCACGTCCTGGAGGACGAGGGGGCTGCGGGTGTGCACGAGGACCCGGGTGGTGGGACACAGGAGGAGCACCTCCAGGCAGCGGCGGGTGAGGCGGAATTCCCGCTCCAGGGGCTGGTAGGGATCCGTGGCGGAGGCCAGGAAGACGGTCTGGCCGTGGAGGCGGTGGCGCTGGCTCCAGAGGAGTTCGGGGGCGTTCAGCTTGGGCACGGACCAGCTGCCCCAGGCCTCCCGTTTCACGAGGGCCCCCCGGTCCCCCGGCAGGGTCTGGGGGTAGTCCCGCACGTAGCAGTAGCGGCACCCGTGCTCGCAGCCCCGGTAGGGGCTCAGGGCGAAGCCGAACCCGTAGCGGTCATCCTTCTGGGGGCGGAGGATGCTGCGGGCCTCCTCGGGTTCCACCTGGAGGTCCCGGAACAGCGTCGGCGGCGGTTCGAGCTGGAGGAGCGGGGGCGTCATGCCTCCATGATTCGCCTTTTTTTCGCACAGTCAAGGGTGCATTCCATCACGACCGGCCCCGCCCGCGTTGATGGGGGCCGGGCCCGGGGCCTACACTGCCTCCATACCCGAATGCAGAGCCCATCGGAGGGAAGGCCATGCGTCACCTCAAAGGCAAGGCGGTCGTCGCCCAGGGCGGCGGACCGACCGCGGTCATCAACCAGAGCCTGGTGGGCCTCGTCATGGAAGCCCGCAAGTGGCGCTACATCACCAACGTGTACGGGGCCCGCTTCGGGGTGCGCGGCATCGTCAACGAGGACTTCCTGGACCTGAGCCAGACCACCACCCACAACCTGGAGATGGTGGCCTCCAGCCCCTCGTCGGCCCTGGGCTCCACCCGCGACAAGCCCGACCGGGACTACTGCGCGCGCATGGTGGAGGTCTTCAAGCGCCACGGGGTGCGCTACTTCTTCTACATCGGCGGCAACGACTCGGCCGAGACCTGCCACATCGTGGCGGAGTACGCGCGGGACGTGCAGTACGACCTGCGGGTGATCCACATCCCCAAGACCATCGACAACGACCTGGCCGTCACCGACCACTGCCCCGGCTTCGGCTCCGCCGCGCGTTTCGTGACCTCGGCCTTCGCCTGCCTCGACATGGACAACTTCGCCATCCCGGGCGTCTTCATCGGGGTGGTGATGGGCCGCCACGCGGGGTGGCTCACGGCCTCCTCCGTCATGGCCCGCCGGGACCCCAAGGACGGGCCGCATCTCATCTACGTGCCCGAGCGGGTCTTCGACACGGAGCGATTCCTGGGCGACGTGGAGCGGGTCTACGCCTCCAACGGCCGCTGCGTGGTGGCCCTGTCGGAAGGCATCGTGGGCGCCGACGGCAGGCCCGTGCTCACCCACCTGCAGGGCGAGACGGAGATCGATCCCTTCGGCAACGTGCAGCTCTCGGGCCGGGGCACCCTGGGCGACGCGCTCTCGGACGCCATCAAGCAGCGCCTGGGCATCAAGCGGGTGCGCTGCGACACCTTCGGCTACCTGCAGCGCTCCTTCCTGGGCGTCATCTCCGATTCGGACTCCAGCGAGGCGAGGGACGTGGGCGAGACGGCGGTGCACTTCGCCTTCAACCGCCAGATGGACGGCTCCGTGGCCATCCGCAGGACCGGGGACTACTCGGTGGACTACTTCCTCACGCCCCTGGACACGGTGGCGGCGCGGACCAAGCTCCTGCCCCCGGTGTACCTGAAGGGCAACCACGACATCGACGAGTCCTTCCGCGACTACGCGCGGCCCCTCATCGGCACCATCCCCCACTTCGACCGCATCATCGCGCCCAAGGTCGAGCCCGTGGTCGCCCCATGAACGGAGGCCCCATGCGCGCCGCCCCCGCCCTCCAGGGGGAGGCCCTGGCCCTGCTGCCCCTGGAAAGGATGCGCTGAGGCCCGGCCCTCAGGGCCGGTCCAGGCGGGCGACGATCGGGTTCCGGCCGCCGGCGGCGGCGGGGTTGGCCACCAGCACGGCAATGCGATCCAGCCTCTGCCGGGCCAGGGCATCGCCCGTCTGGGGCAGTTCGACGCCCTCCAAGCCCTTCGCGCCCGCCTCCTTCCACCATCGGCGGCCGGTGACCAGCACCGCGGGGCCGGGTCCCGCCAGGAAGGCCCGGGCCTCCTCCACGGAATCGAGCATGCGCACCGGAGCCCCCAGGGTGAGGCAGGCGGCTCCCACCTGGGGCTCGGAAAGACCTGCGGCCGCCACCGAGGCCCCCGCCTCCCTCAGGGCCGCCGCCCGGCGGAAGGGATCCATGATGGGGCGCCAGACCCGGCGGTCCATGGCCGGGGCCGCGAGGCCCACCATCACCACCAGGCAGAAGGCCCAGATCCCCATGGCGCCCCGGAGGAGGCCCGCCGCGTCCCGGCGCCAGTGCCGCCGGGCGGTGATGAGGCCCAGGATCAGGGAGACGCAGGCCAGGAAGGCGGCCGTGGGCCCGCTGAAGAGGCCGTCCCGGGCCATCACCCAGGGGAGGACGGCGCTCATCAGGGTGGCCAGGACCAGGCTGAACCCCAGGATCCCGAAGAGCCAGGGATCCCGGCCTCCCGGCCGCCTCGGCACCCGCCGGTCCAGCCACAGGGCCACGTGCAGGAAGCTCACGGGCAGCACGGGGAGAAGGTACACCTCCCGCTTGGTGTCCGACAGGGAGAAGGCCAGCAGGTTCACGGCGAAGGCCAGGGGAAGGAACACGTCCTCGAGCCGGCGGCTGGCTCCCGGCCGGGGGATCGCCGCCACCAGGGCCGCCGCCCAGGCCGCAAACCAGGGCAGCACCTTGGCCGGCATGCGGAGGAGGTAGTAGTACCAGGGCTCCACGTGCTCCCCCAGCAGGCCCGTGGAGGGGAGGATCTCCGGGTGCTGGTAAAGGCGGCCCACGGCGTTGTGCAGGAAGACCTCCGCCAGGTAGAACCGGCCCCCCGCCGCGGCCAGGAGGATCACCCACGCCAGGGACAGGACCAGGCTGAAGGCCATGCCCGCATTGGGGCGCAGGAAGGCCCCGGCCAGGTCCCCCCGCCGGAACATGAGCAGGGCCGCGGCCACGGGGGCCAGCACGACGGCGGGGCCCACCACGCCCTTGGCCAGGAAAGCCGCGCCCACGCCCACCCAGAAGACCCGCACCCAGCGGTCCCGGCCCTCCGGTTCCCGGATGGCCAGGTAGGCCGCGCCCAGGGCCAGGCTGGCCGCCGCCGTGAGGGTCATGTCCACGACGGCCGTCTCGCCGATCTCGAAGAAGTAGAAGGAAGACAGCAGGAGGAAGCCCGCCCAGCCTGCGGCCCGGAAGGAGCTTTGGCGCAGGGCGATCCAGGCCACCCAGGCCCCCGTGGCCAGGGCCAGCAGGGCCGAGGGCAGGCGCAGGCCCCAGGGGGTGACCCCGCCGGTGACCCCGCACGCCAGGGCGGCCAGGATGTGGTAGAGGGGCGGCTTCTCCAGGTAGGGCGCGCCGTTGAGGGTGGGCACGACCAGATCCCCCCGTTGGAGCATCTCCTGCACGATGGCTGCCATGAATGGTTCTTCGTGACCCCACACGGTGGGACGGAACAGGGCGGCCAGGTAAAGGGCCGCCATGCCTAGGCCGAGGACGAGAAGGGTTCGAGGGGAACCGATATCGGCGGGGGAGGACTCGGGCTGCATGGGTCTTGGGCTTCCCAACGGTAAATGAATGGTCAATACCTATACTTGCGCCATCCACCCGCCGGAGTTCCCCCCGGGAAACGGTTTCCCTTCAGGGCCCCTTCAGTTCCAGCGTGTTCCCCTCCGGATCGTCCACGTAGAGGGAGGGCCCCGGCCCGTCGGCCCCCAGGCGATGGGCCACGACCTCCCCCGGCCGGAGGCCGTGGGCCCGCAGGTGGCGGACGAGGGCCTCCCCGTCGAAGGGGCTCACCCGGAGACACACGTGATCCACGTTCCGGCCCGCCGGACCGGACCCCGCCTCCACCAGGTCCAGCATGGACCGGCCCGCCCGGAGCTGGACGAGCCCCCCCTGGTCCGCCTCCACGGGACAGCCCAGCACATCCCGGTAGAAAGCCAGCATGCGGGGCAGGTCCCGGCAGCGGAGGACGACGTGGTCGATGCCGAGGATGGTGATCATGGCCGGGCCCCCAGGGCCTGAAGGATGGGCTCCCGGAGCGGACGCGGCAACTTCGGCTATGCTGGGTCCTTTCCCGGGAGACCTCCGTGCCGGCCCCCAGCGAGGACCCCGCCTTCTGGCGGGAGATCTACCACCGAGAAGGCCGCCCCGGCTGGGACATGGGCGGGCCCACCCCCGTGCTGGAGGAGCTGCTGGAAGCGGTCGCCGCCGCGGGCGAGGCCCCTGGACCTGCCTGGGCCGTGCCCGGCTGCGGATTCGGCCACGATGCCGCCGCCCTGGCCGACCGTGGGCTCCAGGTGACGGGGGTGGACTTCGCGCCGGAGGCCTTGGCCCAGGCCCGGGCCCGCCACGGGGACCGGGTGGCCTGGTCCGGGGAGGACTGGTTCAAGGGCCTCACCGTCTTCGACGGGGTCTTCGACCACACCTGCTACGCGGCCATGGCCCCGGAGCGCAGGCCCGCCTACGTGGCCGCGACGGCCCGGCGCCTCCGGCCGGGGGGACTGTGGCTGGTCGTATTCTTCCACCAGGTGCGGGATCCGGAGGGGCCCCCCTTCGCCCAGGATCCAGCGGACTTCCCCCGGATGGCGGAACCCGGGTTCGATCTGCTCCACCTGGGACCCGCCCACCGCAGCC
>DATGXY010000215.1:0-8424 GCA_035298525.1 Holophaga sp. | reverse complement strand
GCGGAGGGGAGGACCGCTTCGTGGAGGCGGTCCGGCGCCACCTCAGCCCATGAACCCGGCCAGGATCCGGGCCACCTCCAGATAGCCCGCGAAGGTGTCGGGCTTAACCAGGTAATGGGAAGGGGGCAGGCCTTCCGCGAGCATCGCCTCCCGCTCCCACCGGCTGCCGCTGAGGATCACGGCGGGCAGTCCCCGGAGGGCCGGGTCCGCCCGCAGGGCCCCGAGGATCTCCCGGCCCCCGCAGCCGGGCAGGTTCAGGTCCACCACCACCAGGGCGGGCAGCGGGCCTGGGCCGCTGAGGCGGGAGAGGGCCTCCGTCCCGTCCGCCACGTGTTCCAGGCGCACGTCCTCGCCCAGTTCCAGGAAGGCCTCCTCCAGCAAGGCCACATCGCCGGGATTGTCCTCGAGCATCAGCAGGGTCTTCATGGGGCCTCCGGGCCCGGGAGGGTGAACAGGAACAGGGCGCCCCGGCCCGGTTCGGCCTCCACCCAGATGCGTCCGCCGTGGGCCTCCACCACCTTGCGGCAGATGGAGAGGCCGATGCCGTTGCCGGGGAAGCGCTCCCTCGGGTGCAGGCGGTGGAACACCTCGAAGATCTGGCCGGCCTGGGCCGGATCCAGGCCGATGCCATCGTCGGCCACGAAGACGGCCCCTTCCCGGATCCCCACGTGGATGCGGGGGCCGGGGCCCCGGCGGAACTTCAAGGCGTTGGCCAGGAGGTTCTGGAAGACCTGGGTGAGGAGGGTGGCGTCGCCCGGGACCACGGGCAGGGGATCGACCCGCACCTGGGCGCCCGTGTCCTCCACCTGCTCCCGCAGGCTGTCCAAGGCCGCCTGGACGCAGACCCCCAGGTCCACGGGGGCGGTGCCGGCCAGGGTGGAGCCCACCCGGGCGTAGGCCAGCAGATCGTCGATGAGGCGGGACATGCGGGCCGCCCCTTCCCGGGCGAAGGTCATGTGCCGGCGGGACTGGGGATCCAGTCCGGGGCCCAAGCGCTCCTCCAGCCGGCCCACGTAGGCCCGCACCATCCGCAGGGGCTCCTGCAGGTCGTGGCTGGCGGCGTACGCGAAGCATTCCAGTTCCCGGTTGATGCGGGTCAGTTCCCGCACGTGCTCCTGGAGGACGGCCTCCCCCCGGCTCCGCTCCGCGGCGGCCCGGCCCTCCGCCTCTGCCCGGGCCGCCCGGGCCTGGGCCCGGTGGAGCCCCTCGGTGGCCACCACCAGGATGAGGCAGGCGATCCCGAAGGAGACGAGGGCCGCCGCCTCCCGGGCATCCGGCACGAACAGCCCGGGCCCGCCCCCGGCCCATTGGTACAGGGTCAGGAACAGGCTCAGCCCCGTGGCCAGGAGGCCGGGGCCCAGGCCTCCGTACAGGGCCGAAAGGCCCGCGGCCGGGATGAACAGGAGGAGGGCCAGGCCCGTGTCCATGGCGGGCCCGAAGGGCAGGTGCAGGGCCATGGAAGCGCCCACCAGGACACCGGCCAGACCGTAGCCGTAGGCCCGGGGCAGGCTCCGCCGGGGGCTGAGCCCCACCCCGTGGCTGGCCGCCAGGGCGGCGATGAACAGGAAGGCTCCTCCCAGGAACTGGGCCAGCCGGCCCGTCCACCCCAGGAGGTCGGCGGCGGAACGCTGCAGGAGGATCCCCACCAGCCCGGCGATGATCAGCCGCAGGGCCAGGTGGTACCAGGCGCTGAAGGGGGAGAGGAAGCCCGGGGCCTGGACCCGGAGGGCCAGGGCCGTCACGGCGAAACCGGCGATGGCCGAGCCCAGGACCATCTGCCGGGCCAGGGTGCCCCCCTGTCCCTGGATGAAGAAGGGCACCGGGAGGCCGTCCACGGCCAGGCTGATGATGCCGGCGGCCAGGGAGGCGACGATGGCCACCCCGCCGAAGGCCAGGGGCAGGCGCAGGCGGGGCGGCAGGGGCCGGGCCTCGGGGCGGAAGGCGGCCCCCCCCACGTGCAGGAGGGCGGAAGCCAGCACCAGGAGGTTGTGGATCGTGACCAGCACATTGGGCCCGCGATCGCCGTACAGGCTGGCCAGGCCCGTGGCGGCCCAGGCCAGGTTCCCGCACCCGTACAGGAGGAGGCCCGGGTGCCCCCCCTCCAGGAAGGCCCAGAGGATCAAGCAGGCGACCACCAGGGACCCTCCCAGGGTGAGCACCAGGTTGCCGCCGTTGAGAAGGATTCGATTTTCATATATGGGCTGGGGTCCCAGGGCCCAGAGCCCGAGGACCAGGACGATGAGGAGAACGGGCAGCCCCTGGGCGATGGCGTTGGGGCCATGGATCTTTACAGCGGTCCAAGGCCAGTTCGAGGACTGGATGGACCAACCGGCGGCTTCTGCAGGGTCCTGGGCCATGGGTCTCCAATTAATGGATACATCATAGACCAAGGGGAGCCCTGGGTAAGCCTTTCACCGTTGCCCCGGACCGGGGGCCCCTTCACTGGACGGCGAAGCTGTCCAGGAAGGCCCGGAGCCGGGGGTCGTCGGCCTTGCGCACGGTGGCCTGGACATGGTGGAGGCGGCCCCGCTTCAGGATCACCACCCCTTCCACCCGCAGTTCCCCCATGCCGGGGGCCACGTACTGGAACCCCGGTCCCCGGGTGGCGGGGAGCTCCGTGCGCACGACGGGGCCGCGCAGGCGGGTGCCCAGGTACCGCTCGAAGGTGGCCAGGGCGGCCGGGACGGTGTCCCCGCCCCGGTCGCCGGGGGGCAGGTTGCCCACATCCAGGTGGAAGCTCAGATCCATGCGCCCGCCCGGGAAGTACGAGAAGGTCGTCCACTGGATCTTGCCGAAGGGGGTGTCCTCCGGGTACACCGCCTGCCGGGGCTCCCCGGGGAACAGGGCCTTGACGCCCAGATTGGCCTGCTCGAAGGGGAAGGGCTTGTCCGGCGCGCAGGCCGGAGCCAGGAGCAGGAAGGCCGCGGGGAGGATCCGGCGCATGACTAGCGGCTGTAGCGCCGGAGCATCCGCATGTTCCGGCGGTAGGCGGCGCCGCGGGTGAAGTTGATGGCCACCGGCTTGGGGAAGCGGGTGATGGAGGAGGCCAGGCTGATGAAGGTCCGCACGGTCTGCGCCGCCGCCCGGCCCTGGCGGGCCGCGTTGTCGTAGTAGACCATGAGGGCGCTGCGCATGATGGACTTGGGCAGGTTGAACAGCCCGTAGGACTCCAGCACGTCGTGGTTGATGCGCCGCGTCCCGTCGTTCTCCGTGACGATCAGGTCCTCGGGCTTGATTTCCTGGCGCATCCCCGCCTCCTGATCAAGGGTATCGGCAGGGCCGCCCCCGGAGTCAAGGAATCTATGCGGGATGCTCCATGAAGGTCAGGCCGGGATTCTTCTCGGCGGTGGTGCGGCGCTGCCAGTCGTTCTCGAAGAGGATGGAGGGCCGGCCCTCGGAATCCTCCACCAGCTCCCCCCAGAAGCGGCTGGGCTCGGGCCACCCGCCCTGGATCCACCGGGCCATCTGGAAGCTCCTCGGCTCCATGAGCACGGGGCAGGCGTACTCGGTCTTCAGCCGGTGCTGGAGCACGTCGAACTGGAGGCGGCCCACCGCGCCAAGGATGGGCAGGGGCGCCCCGCCCTTGGGCCAGAAGACCTGCACCACGCCCTCCTCGGCGATCTGCTGCACGCCCTTGAGGAAGCCCTTGCGGGCCCCGGGGTCCGCCAGGCGCACCGAGACGAACTGCTCGGGGGAGAAGCGGGGCACCGCGTGGAACTCCAGGGGGCCGCCGGCGCTGAGCACGTCGCCGATGCGGAAGAGCCCGGGGTTGATCAGGCCCAGGATGTCGCCGGGGAAGGCCTCGTCGACGATGAGGCGCTCCCGCCCGAAGAACATGTGGGGGTAGTTGAGCTTTATGGACTTCTGGCCCCGCACGTGGAGGGCGTCCATGCCCCGCTCGAAGCGGCCCGAGACGACGCGGGCGAAGGCCACCCGGTCGCGGTGGGCCTTGTTCATGTTGGCCTGCACCTTGAAGACGAAGGCCGTGAAGGGGGATTCGGGGGCGACCTCCCCGCCGTCGGCCAGGGGCCGCGCGTGGGGGGCCGGGGCCATGTCCAGGAACTCGTCCAGGAACTCGGCGATGCCGAAGTTGTTGAGGGCGCTGCCGAAGAAGAGGGGCGACTGGCGCCCCGCCAGGAACTCGCCCAGGTCGAAGGCCGGCAGCACGTGATCCATGAGCTCCACGTCGTCCTTCAGGCGCTGCAGCTCGTCGGGGGTGAGCAGGGCCGCGATCTCGGGATCGTCCAGGCTCCCCTGCCCCGCCACCCGGGCCTTGCGGCCGGCCTTGGCCCGCTCGAAGACCTGGATCTGGCCCGTGGCCCTCACGTACACGCCCTTGAAGTCGGGGCCGGACCCGATGGGCCAGGTCATGGGCACGGCGTGGAGCCCGAAGAGCTCCTCCACCTCGTCGATGAGTTCCACCGGCTCCCGCCCGGGGCGGTCCAGCTTGTTGACGAAGGTGAAGATGGGCAGGCCCCGGTCGTTGGCGACCCGGAAGAGCTTCTTGGTCTGTTCTTCCACGCCCTTCGCGCAGTCCAGGAGCATCACGACGCTGTCGGCGGCGGTGAGGGCCCGGTAGGTGTCCTCGCTGAAGTCCTGGTGGCCGGGGGTGTCCAGCAGGTTCAGGACGTGGTCCTTGTACTCGAACTGCATGGCGGCGGAGGTGACCGAGATGCCGCGCTCCTGCTCGATCTCCATCCAGTCCGACTGGGCGTGGCCCGCGCCCTCCCGGCCCTTGACGCTTCCGGCGCGGTCGATGGCGCCGCTGTAGAGCAGGAGCTTCTCGGTGAGGGTGGTCTTGCCCGCGTCCGGGTGGCTGATGATGGCGAAGGTGCGCCGGCGCTGGATCTCGTCGCTGAGGTTCATGGTCCCGTCACAAAAAAGGCGGCCCCGGATGGGGAGGCCGCTCGCCTTCAGTATAGCCGCAAACCCCGGCGGGCGCTGGATCCAGGGCGGATCTTGCCAGGAGCCATTAATTAATTATTATTGAATGGCAGCCTCCCTGCTGTCTTTAATTGCGCAACAACCTTCAGGAAGGCTCAGGCCTTCGGGACCGGGGATCATGAAACTGGACGCCGATGCCGTCAACCGCTTCTTCTGGGCCTTCTGGGCCACCCTGCTCTTCCTCGTGGTGCCGTTCACCCGGTAGGGACGCCGGCATCAGTACTCGGTGGCGTAGTCCCCGGCCTTCACGTTCCGCTCGAAGGGCGCGAAGACGGGCGCCCCCGCCTTGCGGGCGATCCACTCCGCCACCCGGATGCCGTCCACGGCCGCGGAGGTGATGCCCCCGGCGAAACCGGCCCCCTCCCCGCAGGGGTAGAGGCCCGGGTGGCTGGCGCTTTCCCCGTTCTCCGCCCGCAGGAGCTGCACGGGGCTGCTGGTGCGGCTTTCGATGGCCAGGAGCAGGGCCTGCCGGCTGGCGAAGCCGTGGATCTTCCGGTCGAAGTCGGGGATGGCCCCCGCCAGCTGTTCCTGGATGAAGTCCGGAAGGCAGGTCTTCAGGTCGGCAGGCACCGCGTGGGGGCGGAAACTGGTGGCCGGCAGTTTCCCCGTGGCCCGGCCCTTGAGGAAGTCCTGCACCGACATCGCCGGGGCCCCGTAGGTCTCCCCCGCCGCCCTGAAGGCGGCCTGTTCCCACCGGCGCTGGAAGTACATGCCCGCCAGCAGGTGGTCCGAGCCGAAGTCCGCCGTGTTCACCTTGGCCACCAGGCCCGAATTGGCGAAGCCGGAATCCCGCCTGGCGTTGCTCATGCCGTTGACGACGCAGCCCCCCTCCTCGGAGGCGCACTGGATCACCTCCCCCCCGGGGCACATGCAGAAGCTGTAGGCGGCCCGGGCGGGGCTGAAGTTGCACACCACCTTGTAGTCGGCGGGAGCCAGGCTGGGATGGCCCTGGGAGGGGCCGTACTGGCTGCGGTCGATGAGGTCCTGGGGGTGCTCCACCCGCACGCCCATGGCGAAGGCCTTCTGGCGCATGGCCACGCCGTGGCGGTGCAGCATCTCGAAGGTGTCCCTCGCGCTGTGGCCGGGGGCCAGCACGAGGGCGTCGCAGGGGATCTCCTCCCCCGAGTCCAGGATGGCGGCGGCCACGGCCCCGTCCCGGAAGGCGATGTCGGCGAGGCGGGCCCGGAACCGGAACGTGGCCCCCCGGGCCTCGGCGTCCTTGCGGATGAGGACGGAGCACTTGCGGATCACGTCGGTGCCCACGTGGGGCCGGGCCAGATGGAGCACCTTGGGATGGGCTCCGTGGCGCACGAAGGTCTCCAGGACGAAGCGGATGGCGGGGTGGCCGATGCGGGTGGTGAGCTTGCCGTCCGAGAAGGTGCCGGCCCCGCCCTCCCCGAACTGGGCGTTGGCGTCCAGGGCCAGGGGCCCCCCGGACCAGAGCCCGGCCACGGCCCGCACCCGCTCCGACATGGGGGCGCCCCGCTCCAGCACCACGGGCTGGATGCCGTAGTCCAGGAGGCGGAGGGCGCAGAAGATGCCCGCGGGACCGCTGCCCACCACCACCACCCGGGGGGGCCTCCCCACCGGGGCCACGGCCCAGTCCAGGGGGGCCGGGGCCGGGGCCAGCTGGGCCCCCTTGGGCAGCTCCAGGCCCTCCAGGCGGCGCTCCGTGGAGAAGGACAGGGCCGCCAGGAAGCGGATGGAGCCCTTGTGGCGGGCGTCGAGGCTCAGGCGCTCCAGGACCGGCTCCAGGTACTCCCCGGGCCTGCCCCCGAAGATCTCCGCCAGCACGGCGTCCAGGGGGCGCTTCTCGTCGCCGAGGGCCAGGGGAAGGTTGGTGATCAGGTATCGCATGGGCACCTCGGCGGGGGGATCCGGTCGGAATCAAGGCCGGTGCCGATTATGCGCAGGTTCGCCCCCGGCATGCGACTGGGGCGTCATAATGGAGTTCCACCGGCCATGAGTCCCGAATGAACACATCCCCCGATCTGTACGCCCTCCTGCGTCCCCTGATCTTCAAGCTGAACCCCGAGACCGCCCACGGCGTCGCCTTCGCCCTGGGCGGAACGGCCCAGCGGATTCCCGGCGTCCTGCCCCTGCTCGGCTCCGCCTGCGGGCGCCCGGATCCGACCCTGCGCCGGGAGGTGTGCGGCCTGAGCTTCCCCTCGCCCCTGGGCCTGGCCGCGGGCCTGGACAAGGGGGCGGAGCTCCTCCCCCTGTGGAAGGCCCTGGGCTTCGGTTTCGTGGAGATCGGCACCGTCACCCCCCGGCCCCAGCCCGGCAACCCCAAGCCCCGGGTCTTCCGCTTCCCCGAGGAGCAGCTGATCCTCAACCGCATGGGCTTCAATTCCGAGGGCGCCGACGTGGTGGCCCGGCGCCTGAAGCGGCGGCCCCAGGGCCTCGTGGTGGGCGGCAACATCGGCAAGAACAGGTCGACCCCCGAGGAGCGGGCCCTGGAGGACTACCAGGCAGCCTACCGCCAGGTGGCCCCCCTCGTGGACTACGTGGCCCTCAACGTCTCCAGCCCCAACACCCCCGGCCTGCGCCGCCTCCAGGCCCCCGAGGCCCTGGTCCCCCTCCTGGAGGGGATGCTGCGCCTGCGCAAGGAGATGGGCCTGGAAGCCCAGCCCCTCTTCGTGAAGCTGGCCCCGGACCTGGGCCCCGAGGAGCTGGACGCCACCGTGGACGCGGTGGTGGCCTCGGGCGTCTCCGGGCTCATCGCCACCAACACCACCCTGGACCGAAGCATCGTATCCGAGACCAACCGCGCCCGGGTGGAGGCCCTGGGCATGGGCGGACTCTCCGGCCGGGGCCTCAAGATCAAGGCCCGGGAGATCCACCGGCGGGTGATGGCGCGCCTGCCCCGCCACCTCACCTTCATGGCCTGCGGCGGCATCGGCAGCGGCGAGGACGCGGCGGTGGCCCTCCAGGACGGCGCGGCCCTGGTGCAGATCTACTCCTCCCTCATCTTCGAGGGGCCCATGCTCGTGGGGCGCATGAACCGGGAACTGGCGGAGCGGACGTACTACACCAACTAGACTTCAGGGCCGGTCTCCGCCCGGTCATGAAGTGGCGGTGGGGGGGCACCCCGAGGGCTGAAAACAGGTTGGCGCCTCGGTTCTCCGGGTCGCCTCTTGATTAGGTGCGAGCCAAGACCCTCGTGTAGGCCGCCAGAAATACGTGTAACGCCATTTCAGCCCGGCGCATCCAGGTGGCAGGTGAGAACCCATTTTTTCTTTTCCTCGGAATCCTGTTCGACGCAGTGCGTCGAACAGGATTCCGAGGAAAAGAAAGCCCGAATGGCCATCGCCCACAAGCTGGCCCTGATCATCTACGGAAACCTGGCGGCCGGAACCGAATACAAGGAGCCGATCCCCAAGCCCATGTCCAGGAAAGTCCAGGCCAGGATCAAGAACAAGCGGGTCGCGGACCTCGAACGACTCGGCTACAAGGTCACGCTCGAACCTTTCGAACCGG
>DATGXY010000214.1:0-4924 GCA_035298525.1 Holophaga sp. | reverse complement strand
AGGCATGGTGGCGGTGCTCCTTCTCTTCCTGGTGCCCGTGGGCGGGGGGATCCCCGCCGGGGTCCTGCTGGCCCGGGCCAAGGGCATGGCGTGGCCCCTCACGGCGGGCCTCTACCTGGTCTCCGATCTGATCCTGGCCCTGGCCTTCGAACCGGTGCTGCGGGTCCTGACGGCCATGGCCCGGCGGGTCCCTTGGCCAGACCGCTTCCGGTACGCCTGGCGGGAGGCCCAGGCCCGGACGCAGGGCACCTTTGGGAGCAGCCCCGCGGGTCCCGCCGCCCTCGTCCTCATTTCCTTCGGCATCGACCCCATGACGGGCCGGGCCTCCGCCCTGGCGGCTGGCCACGGTCCCGTGGCGGGCTGGGCCTTCGCCATCGCCGGGGACATGCTCTACTACGCCGTCGTGGCGGCGGTGACCCTTCGCCTGAACGACCGGATCCGGCACCCGGAAGCCACCGTGGCCCTCATGCTGACGGCCATGGTGATCCTTCCCCTCCTGGCGGGTCGCGTCCGGGAGGCCTGGCGGCGGAGGGCCTAGACGTGTTGCCCGGGCTCCGCCCGGGCAACACGTGGGGGTGTGGGGGGACGGAGAGGGCGCGAAGCGACCGCGCGGTCCCCCCACAGCACAGATCGGACGTGTTGCCCGGGCTCCGCCCGGGCAACACGTGGAGGCGTGGGGGGACGGAGAGGGCGCGAAGCGACCGCGCGGTCCCCCCACGGGACCTATCAGGATGTGTCCGGGATCACACCCCGGGGGCGGTCCCGGATTCGCCTTGAGCCATCGGCCTTTCTTCCGGGCCGGCTTCTTGGCCAGGCGTTCGTCTAGCCCCTGGCTGCCTGCTTAAGAGCCCTCCTGTCAACCAGGTAGGCTGCCGATAGGGGTCGGGAAGGCCCCCTCCTGGGGCCGAAGGAGCACACCATGCACGCAGGGTTCCTCACCCTCCTGGCCCTCGGCCTGCCATTGGCGGCCACCGAATCCCGGGCGGCCCTGGCCCCCCCCGCCGTCCTGACCCTCTCCCGGGTTCCCCAATCCCTTTCCCCGGAGGCCGTGGCTTGCCGGAAACTGGCCGAGGCCGGGGATCCGGATGCCCAGACCCGGCTGGGCTCCATGTTCTACATGGGCGAGGGGGTGGTCCGGGATCACGCCCAGGCCGCCCACTGGTTCCGCAAGGCGGCGGGACGGGGGGATGCCAGGGCCCAGGCCATCCTGGCCATGCTCCTGGAGGAGGGGGACGGGGTGGCCCAGGACCGC
Organism: Holophaga sp.; assembly: GCA_035298525.1. Lineage (GTDB taxonomy): Bacteria > Acidobacteriota > Holophagae > Holophagales > Holophagaceae > Mesoterricola. The sequence continues at coordinate 3,672 of DATGXY010000214.1, read as the reverse complement.
ACGGAAGCCCTGCATTGGTACCAGGAAGCGGCCCGGGGCGGGGATTCGGACGCTCAGGTTCGTCTGGCGGACCACTACTACCTGGGGGAGGTCCTGGGCCGGGACCGGGCCCAGGCCCGGGTCTGGTTGGAAAAGGCGGCCCGCGCGGGTGACGCTGGCGCCCAGGCGAAGCTGGGCGCCATGCTGCTCCTGGGAGAGGGGGGCCCCACGGATCCGGAGGGAGGTGCCCTGTGGTTGCGCAAGGCCGCGGACCAGGGAGATCCCCAGGCCAAGTCCTGCCTGGAGACCTTGGGGGCCCTCAAGGCTTCCCCAGACCCGCGCCGGTGACCACCAGCTCGACCCGGCGGTTCTCCTGGCGCCCCTCGGGGGTGTCGTTGGTGGCCACGGGACTGGCCTTGCCGAAGCCCCTGAAGGAAATGGCGTCCGGACTCACGCCCTGGCTCACCAGGTAGGCCCGGGTGGCCTCCGCCCGCTTTTCGGACAGGACCCGATTGAAGGCCTCCGAGCCCGTGCTGTCCGTGTGGCCCTCGGCCTCGATGCGGAGGCCCCGGTGGGCGGCGAGGATGCCGGCGATCTTGGCCAGCTTCTCCCGGGCCTCCCGGGTGAGGGTGGACTTGCCCGTCTGGAAGTGGACCCCGGACATGCTGACGATGAGGCCCTTGGCGGTTTCCCGGGTCTGAAGCACGGCGTTGAGCTGGTCCCGGAGGCGGGAGCGCAGCTGACCGGCCTCGGCCATGGCCTGGCCGGCCTCCGCCTGGGCCTGGCCCGCCTCGGCCTTGGCCTGGCCTGCCTCCGCCTTGGCCTTGGCCACCTGCATGCGGGCCTTGGCGTCAGCCTCGGCGGCCCGAGCTTCGGCCAGCCGCGCCTCCTCCAGCTTCTGCTCGGCATTGCGGCGCTCCTGGGCGATGCGGATGGCCTCCTGCCGCTGGCAGGCCGCGTCCCGGGCATCCTCGGCGATGCGCACGGCTTCCCGGGCTGTCATCAGGCGCTGGCGGTGGCTGCCCTTGGAACCCTCCGCCTCAGCCAGAAGGGACTCGGCCCGGCCGAAGGCGGTGCCCGCGTGCTCGGGAGCCCCCGCCGCCCGGGCGATGCGCACGGCGTTGCGGGCTTCCCGCAGGGTCAGGGAGGCCTTGGGATCCCCGCCGGGAACCTGGCCCTCCGCCAGGGCCAGGGGAGGACGGCTCACCTGGTCGTACGAGGCCTCCGCCAGGGAGCCCGGCGCGTCGTGGCCGTGCACCTGGGCCAGGGCGAGGACGGGCATGTCCCCCGGGCGGGAGACGGCGAAGTAGGGCTCGGCGGTCACCACGAGGCCGAAGGCCTGGGCGTCCACCATCGCTTCGATGCGGGCCCGGCCCCGGGTGGGGGTCACCTCCCCCAGGTTGGTGGCCTTGCCCGCCGGCGAAATGGACCAGAGGACGTACGTGAGGGCGTCGCCCCCCAGGTCGGAGGCCGGGGGCAGGTCCTTCACCCGGGCCAGGACCCGGGTGGCTTCGCCCCGGGGGTGGATCCAGGCGTCGCCGGAGGCCTTGGGGGTCCGTCCCATGCCCTGGAGGGAGGCCTTGACCGGACCACTCAGGCGGCCCATGTCCAGGATCTTCGCCTGGGTGGAGACGAGCCGGGGGGAACCGGCCATGGGGTTGGCGGAGGCATCGGCGAAAGCGGGCGGGGTCGGAAGGTCGGGCCGGTCCTGGGCCTGCAGGACGGCCAAGGCCGCCGCGAGGGGGAGAAGGATCGAAACGCGCATGGCTTCCTTTCGAAAGGGGCGCCCCAACCTGCGGGGCGCAGGTTTTCAAGCGGCCTGGAGTCGTCAGGTCGCTAAAAACTATTCCTAAAAACGGTAAATAATCGGCTTCTTTTCCAAGCCACGGGGCCAATTTAGGCGCCCCTTCCCACCGCGCAAGGCCCTACCGGGGAATCCCGCCCCTGGCCATACTGGTCCCCTGACCGGAGCCCCGCTGCCCACCTCCCTCCCCGGGTCGGCGTTCCCTCCGGTGGACGGAAGCCAGGGGCGGATCCCCGGACCCGAGGATGAAAGGAGACGGCCATGGCAACCTCTGAACGGACGATGACCCTCATCGTGGATCAGTTGCAGGAGGCGGGCGCCGTCACGGCCAAGAAGATGTTCGGCGAGTACGGCCTGTTCCTGGACGGGCGGATGTTCGCGATGATCGCGGACGAGCGCCTGCTCTTCAAACCCACCGAGGCGGGGCGCCGGATCTTTCCCGGGGCCACGTACGAGGAGCCCTATCCGGGGGCCAAGCCCTGCATGCTCATCCCGCCGGAACGGTGGGACGACCCGGCCTGGCTGGCCCCCCTGGCCCGGGCCACGGCCGCGGAGCTGCCCCTGCCCAAGCCCCGGAAGGGGAAGGGCTGAGGGGGGTGCTAGGCTGGAGGCGCGGGCCCGCCCCGCCCTTGATCGGTGCGCCCTTGAAGCCTCTGTTCCTGTTCCTCTTCCTGGCCGCGGCCGGCAACGCCCTGTACCACCTGGGCCAGCGGGCCCTGGGCCACGATTCCAATCCCATGGTCGTGCTCATGGGGGTCTACGCGGCGGCCTTCCTGCTCTCGGCCCTGGGCGCGCCCTTCTTCCAGGCGCCGGGCCAGGGCCCGCTGGCCGGGCAGGTCTTCGCCTGGCCCGTGCTCGCCATCGCGGGCGGGGCCTTCCTCATCGAGATCGGCTTCCTCCTCGCGTACCGCCACGGGGGCTCCCTCCAGTGGTCGGGGGCGGCGGTGAACGGGGTGGCGGCCATCCTCCTGGTGGCCGTGGCCGTGCTCTGGTTCAAGGAGCCCCTGGCCCCCCGGCGCATCCTGGGGATCGTGCTCACGCTGTCGGGGCTGGCCCTGTTTTCCCGCTAGAGCCTGACCGGGGGATGACGCTGATGCGGCCGTTGGATTCCAGCACGGCCACGTGCACCTCGTCCAGGGAGGAGAGGCCCACGGTGCGCAGGGCCGCCATCAGTTCGTGGCGGGTGACCCGCTCCTCCGCCAGGGCGGAGGGGATGACGACGCCGTTGTGGACGAGGAGGAGGGGCTTGCCCTCCACCAGGTTCTCCACGGACTTGGACTTGAAGGTCAGCCAGCCCAGGCCCGCGTTGAGGGCCACGAGGGTGGCCACGAGGATGAACCCGGCGGCCACCGTGTTGTCGCCGGCGTTCATGCTGTTCTGGACGGCGTTGGACAGGACCAGCAGGAGCACCAGGTCCAAGGGGGACATCTGGCTGACCTGACGTTTGCCCGTCAGGCGCAGGATCCCCAGGAGGAAGCCGTACACGAGGAGGGCCCGCAGGACGAACTCCCACCAGGGCTGGCCCAGCCTCCAAAGACTCTCCCCCACGGGGAGGAGGACGGCGGATATCATCCGCCCACCGGGGAGGGGTCTTCCCCCGAACGCTTCACCAGCCGGGCCGGGGCGGAGGCGTGGAGGCTGTTGAAGCCCTTCCACACGTAGCGGGTGCCCCGCTTCTGGCCCTGCTTGAGCACCACGCCCTCGTCCTCCAGTTCCGAGAAGAACCTCCGGAGGGTGGCGGGGGCCCAATCGCAGTTCTTCAGGTCCAGCTGGTCCTGGGCCTCGAAGCTGCTGAGGGCCCCCTTGGCCTGGAGGGTGCTGATGAGCTTCTGCTTGAGGGACTGGAGTTCCCCCTTGGACCGCCGGGCCTTGCCCCGGCCGTCCTCCTC
>DATGXY010000213.1:0-24945 GCA_035298525.1 Holophaga sp. | reverse complement strand
GGCGGGTACAAGGTCCACAAGGACAAGCTGGTCCGCATGGGCGTGCCGGTGCACACGAGCCACACCGTCGTCTCCGCCAACGGCGGGGACGAGGTGGAATCCGTCACCATCGCCAAGCTGGACGCCCACTGGAAGGTGGTGCCCGGCACCGAGAAGACCTTCAAGTGCGACACGGTGCTCGTGGCCGTTGGCCTGGAGCCCGTCAACGAGTTCTACCTCAAGGCGAAGGAGTTCGGCCTGCCGGTCTTCGCCGCGGGCGACGCCGAGGAGATCGCCGAGGCCTCCGCCGCCATGTTCACGGGCAAGATCCGGGGCCTGGAGATCGCCAGGGCCCTGGGCCGCGACGCGGGCGAGGTCCCCCAGGAATGGCACCGCACCGCCGAGGTGCTCAAGTCCCGGCCCGGCGCCACCATCACCGAGGAGATCCCCGAGGAGGAGCGGGGCGTCTACCCCGTCTTCCACTGCAGCCAGGAGATCCCCTGCAACCCCTGCACGTCGATCTGCCCCCAGGGGTCCATCCAGATCGAGGGCAACGACATCCTGGGCGTCCCCACCTTCAACGAGCAGGACTGCATCGCCTGCGAGCAGTGCGTGGCGGTCTGCCCCGGCCTGGCCATCACCCTGGTGGACTACCGGCGCGAGCAGGAGCCCGGCGTGCTCGTCACCATCCCCTACGAGTTCCCCAACGCCAGCATCAAGGCCGGCGACACCGTGACGGTGCTCGACACCCTGGGCCGGATCCTGGGCAACGTGCCCGTCGAGAAGGCCCGCTCCCCCAGGTTCGCCGACCACGCCACCCTCGTGAAGGTGCGGGCGCCGGAGGAGATCGCCAAGCTCATCGCCGGCATCCGCGTCCAGGAGCCCTGGGTCTCCGAACCCATGGAGGAGAAGGTTGAACGCGTGGCCGACGACGAGATCGTCTGCCGCTGCGAGCGCGTCACCGCCGGCGAGATCCGGGCCCGCATCCGTGCCGGGGTCCGCGACCTGAACGAGCTGAAGGCGGCGACCCGCGCCGGCATGGGCTCCTGCGGCGGCAAGACCTGCCCCGGCCTCATCCGGCGGATCTTCCGGGAGGAGGGCGTCAAGGATTCGGAGATCACCGAGTTCACCCAGCGCCCCGTCTTCATGGAGGTGCCCCTGGGCGCCTTCGCCGGGGTGGACACCGGCGAGGGCCCGCGCCAGGACGTCGCCCCGACCCACGCCGTCAGCGCCTTCCAGGGAGGTCTGTGATGACCACCTCCGTCTTCGACGTCATCGTCATCGGCGCCGGCAGCGTCGGCATGCCCGCCGCCATGGAACTGGCCGCGAAGGGCATGAAGGTCCTCGTCCTCGACCAGTTCGCCTCCCCGGGCCAGGGCAGCAACAAGGCCGCCATCGGCGGCATCCGCGCCACCCATTCCTCCCCCGCCAAGATCCGCCTCTGCCTGGACAGCCTGGGCACCTTCTCCACCTGGAAGGAGGCGCACGGCTTCGACATCGAGTGGGCGCGGGGCGGCTACGTGTTCGTGGCCTACCGGCCCGAGGAGGAGCGGCTCCTGAAGAACCTGCTCGTCGTGCAGAAGCAGGCCGGCCTCAACATCGACTGGAAGGACCGGCGCGAACTGCTGGACCTCGCCCCCGGGCTCCGCCAGGAAGGCCTCCTGGGCGGCACCTACTCCCCCGAGGACGGCTCCGCCTCCCCCATGCGCAGCTGCCTGGGCTTCCACCGCCGGGCCGTGGAACTGGGCGTGGAATGCCGCTTCAACGAGCGGGTCACCAGCATCATGCGCCGCAAGGGCAAGGTCGTGGGCGTGCGCACCGACAAGGGCGGCTACGCCACCGGCTGCGTCGTCAACGCCGCCGGCGCCTGGGCCCGGGCCGTGGCCCAGGCCGGGGGCATGGACGTGCCCGTGGTGCCGGACTGCCACGAGGCGGGCATCACCGAGGCCGTGGCGCCCTTCCTGGATCCCATGCTGGTGGACATCCGCCCCGCGCCGGGCTCGGCCAATTTCTACTTCTACCAGCACAAGCCGGGCCAGGTGGTGTTCTGCATCACCCCCAACCCGCCCATCGTGGGTTCCGACCGCCGCGAGACGAGCGCCTACCTGCCCATGATCGCCCGCCGCATGGTGGACCTCATGCCCAAGCTGGCCAACCTCAAGGTCCGGCGCACCTGGCGGGGCCTCTACCCCATGACCCCCGACGGCGCCCCCCTCATCGGCAAGTCCCCCCACCTGGAGGGCTACATCGACGCCGTGGGCATGTGCGGGCAGGGCTACATGCTGGGCCCCGGCGTGGGCGCCCTCGTGGCGCGCCTGGCCACGGACAGCCTGCGGGAGGGCGACGAGGCCGTCCTGGAGGAGCTGAGCCCGGCCCGCGCCTTCGGCGGCGCGGAGGCCCTCAAGTAGCCGCCACGGCGCGGTAGACTGTCGGCCCAACCCGACCCAGGCCGACCATGGACCCCCAGCCCGAATCCCGACGCCTTCCGGCCTTCGCCTGGTACCCCGCCCTCGCCCTGGCGGGGGCCAAGTTCCTGCTCCACGCCCTCACCCTGGAGCGGTACGGCTGGTTCCGGGACGAGCTCTACTTCCTGGACTGCGCGAAGCATCCCCAGTGGGGCTACGTGGACGACGCCCCCGGCATCGTATGGGCCTTCCGGGCGGCCCTGGCCCTGGGGGGGAGCCTGGGCGCGGTCCGGGCCATCGCGGCCCTGGGCGGCGCGCTGACGGTGCTCACGGGCCCCCTCCTGGCCCGGGAACTGGGCGGCGGGAGGTTCGCCCAGGCCTTCGCGGGACTCTGCATCCTGGCCGCCCCCGTCTTCCTCGGCATGGACAGCATCCTGTGCGTGGGGGCCATCGAGCCCCTGGCCTGGATGGGCTGCGTCCTCCTCCTGGCCCGCATCGCCCGCACCGGGGACGCCCGGCTCTGGATCCCCTTCGGGCTCGTCGCGGGCCTGGGCATCCACGTGAAGTACACCATGCTCCTCGTCCTGGCCTGCATGCTGGGTGCCCTGGTCCTGGATCCCCTGCGCCGCCAGGCCCTGCGGGGCTGGTTCTGGGCCGGGGCGCTCCTGGCGGTGGCGGTGGCCCTGCCCACCCTCCTCTGGCAGGTCCGGAACGACTTCCCCCTCCTGCGGGACATGGCCGAGATCCGGCGCATCGGCAAGAACGTGGAGCTGGCCCCCCCGGCCTTCCTCCTGCGCCAGATCCTCGTCCTCAATCCCGTGCTGTTCCCCGTTTGGGCGGGGGGCCTGGTCTGGCTCCTGCGCCGGAAGGGGCCCAGGATCCTGGGCGTGTCCTGGCTGCTCCTCCTGGGGGCGATGATGGCCCTGAAGGCCAAGGACTACTACCTGGCGGCCTCGTATCCCGTGCTTTTCGCCGCCGGGGCCTGCGGCCTGGAGGCCCTGCTGGAGGGCCGTCCCCGCCTCCGGGCCGCCGTCCTGGTCCCGCCCCTGGCCACCCTGGCCCTCCTGGCGCCCCTGATCCTGCCCCTCCTGCCGCCGGATTCCCTCCTGGCGTACCAGGCCCGGCTGGGGCTGGCCCCCACGCGCACGGAGCGGAGCCACGACTCGCCCCTGGACCAGCGGCTGGCGGACCAGTTCGGCTGGGAGGAGATGGCCCGGGAGGTGGCCCGGGTCTACCATGCCCTGCCCGAGGGGGACCGGGCCCGGGCCGGCATCTACGCCGAGAACTACGGCGAGGCCGGCGCCATCAACCTGTACGGGCCCGCCCTGGGGCTCCCGCCGGCCATCTGCGCCCACCAGGCCCACTCCCTGTGGGGTCCCCCAGCGGAGGAGCCCGAGATCCTCATCCTCGTCGGGTCGGACGGGGAGGGGCTGGACCGGATCTTCTCGAGCTTCGAGGCCGCGGGCCGGCACGCCCACCCCTGGGGCATGGCGTACGAGAACCGGCCCATCTGGGTCTGCCGGGGCTGGAAGACCTCCCTGCGGGCCCTGTGGCCCCGCATCACCCACTGGGACTGATCAGACGGCGGCCAGGGCCCTGCGGATGGCCTCCAGGAACTCGGAGGCCCGGTAGGGCTTCTGCAGGAAGCCCGCCAGCCCCTGGTCCCGGAACCGGGCCACGGCCTCGCGCTCGTTGTAGCCGCTGCTGAGGAGGACGGGGGCCTCGCAGCCCCGCGCCTTCAGCGCCGCGAAGGTCTCGGCGCCGTCCAGGTGGGGCATCGTGAGGTCCAGGATGACGAGGCGGATATCGGCCTTGTGCGTCTCGAACAGGACGAGGGCCTCCAGGCCGTCCGCCGCGGGGAGGGCGTCGAAGCCCAGGTGGGCCAGGAGCCCGGAGGCCACGGCGCGGATCCCCTCCTCGTCGTCCACCACCAGGACGGTCCCCGAGCCCCGGAAGGCCCCCGCCTTCGCCGGCGGAGGCTTCGGGACGGCCTCGACCGCGGTGGGCGCGGCCGGGAACAGGAGCTTGAAGGTGGTGCCGTGACCCGGCTCGGAATAGACGCGGATGCCGCCTCCGTGGCCCTTCACGATGCCCAGGATGGCCGAGAGGCCCAGGCCCCGGCCCGTGAACTTGGTGGTGAAGAAGGGCTCGAAGATCCGCTTCTGGGTCTCCTCGCTCATGCCGGAGCCGTCGTCCGTCACCTCCAGGAGCACGTGCTGGCCGGCGCGGATCTCCTGGTTGGGGAAGGCCCGCAGGAGGTAGTCCGCGTCCACGTGCATGGAGCCCGTGCGGAGGGTCACGGTGCCGGCGCGGTCCCCGATGGCGTCCGAGGCGTTGATGACCAGGTTCATGATCACCTGCTGGATCTGGGCCGCGTCCCCCTTCATGAGGGGCAGGGCGGGATCCAGGGCGAAGCGGATGGCCACCTTCTTGGAGATGGAGATGGAGAGGAGCCGGGTCATCTCCCGCACCAGCCCGTTGAGGTCCAGGGGGCGGATCTCGAAGGAGCCCCGCCCCGAGTAGGCCAGCATCTGCCGGGTGAGGGAGGTGGCCTTGCCCAGGAGGCTCTCGATGGTCTCGAGCCGGCCCTTGGCCGGGGTCCCCGCGGGCAGTTCCATCTGGACGAGGCCCAGGTTGCCCAGGATGGCCCCCAGCAGGTTGTTGAAGTCGTGGGCGATGCCGCCGGCCAGGACCCCCAGGGATTCCAGCTTCTGGCTCTGGAGCCGCGCCTGCTCCGCGTGCCGGCGCTCAGTGATGTCCGTGCTGAGGATGCCGATGCCCCAGTTCAGCCCGTCGTCCCCGGCCAGGGGGAACTTCAGGGTGATGTACTCGTGGTCGGTGCCGTCCGCGTGGGTCCAGCGTTCCTCGGACTGCAGGGGACGGCCCGAGGCGATGACCAGGCCGTCCTCCCGGTCCAGGCGCTCCCCCACCCCCGGGGGCATGGCCTCCAGGTCGGTGCGGCCCAGGATCTCCGAAGCGGGGCGGGCCATGAGGGCCTCCCGGGCGGCGTTCACGATGAGGTAGCGCCGGTCCGCGCCCTTGAAGGCGATGGCCGCGGTGGCGTGCTGCACGAAGCCCTGGAGCCGGGCCTCGCTCTCCCGCAGCTCCCGGGTGCGCCGGGCCACCGTCTCCTCCAGCTCCCGGGCCAGGTCCCGGAGCCGGGTCTCCGCCTCCTTCTGGGCGGTCACGTCCCGGACGATCTTCAGGAAGCCGGTGAGGGCCCCGCCCCGGCCGTGGATGGCCGTGATGGTCACGTGGGCCAGGAAGCGGGTCCCGTCCTTGCGCACCCGCCAGCCCTCCTCCTGGTACGTGCCGTAGGCCTCGGCCAGGGCCAGTTCCATGGCGGGCTTGCCCGTGGCCGCGTCCTCCTCGGGGTAGAAGAGGGAGAAGTACCGGCCCAGGGCCTCCGGGGCCTCCCAGCCGTTGATGCGCCGGGCGCCCTCGTTCCAGGTCTGGACGCGGCCCTGGGCGTCCAGGAGGAACACCCCGTAGTCCACCACTTCGCCCAGCAGCTCCTCCAGGTCGTGGAGGGTCCTGGAGGCTCCCGCATCCAGCGGCTCGCCACTGGCGGAGTCGGTGGATCGCGTGCTGGATTTCCGCATGGGGTTCGGACGGCTCCCTCAGGCGGAGTATGGGCCTTTAAGCCGGGCCGGGAACGGAAAAAGGACTATAAAATGTTGCTATTATTGCTATTTGCTGGATCCGCAGGCCCGGCCGTCGGTTCGATCCTCCGGAAAAGGACGAGCAGGACCGTGCTGGCCCATAGGTTCGCAAGGGTCGCCAGGAAATTGCCTGCCCATATCCCCGGCCGGACCAGGTGCTCCCAGGGCGTGGGCTCGGTCGCATGGTCGCCCACCAGGAGGGCCACCAGGGTGAGGCATAGGATGTAGCCCGCCCCGACCCCCAAGAGGACCGCCAGGACCCGGCGCCAGGCCCGCTTCATCATCTCCAGGCTCGCGCGGAAGGCGGGGAGGGGGGCCCCGCCCCGGAGGAGCACCCGGAGGGGGGCCCACCCGAAGGCCAGGCTGACGAGGAGGGTGGGAATCAGCAGGACGGCCTGGAACCCGGCGGCGGCGGCCACCGCCAGGAAGGGCATGAGGATCACCGTGGCCAGGATGGCGCAGCCGTAGAGGAGGAACCGGGCGCCCATGGCGATGGGCCAGCGCTCGTCAAAGCGCTTCTCCCACCCCTCGGGGGGATGGGCCGGGTCCCCGCCCAAACGGGCGTCCGCCTCCGCCTGGAAGCGGGGGATGAAATACATCTCCAGGGGCAGGAGGGCCACGAAGGCCAGGGCCAGGCGCGCCAGTTCCTGGTCGGGGAGCCGGGCCCAGATCGTCAGGGCCGGGGGCAGGGCCCCCAGGGCCGCCCCCAGGACCCCCAGGGCCAGGGCCACCCAAGGTCTGCGGGCCAGGAGGCGCAGGCTCTCGGGAAAGCAGGCGAGGTCGGATGTGGGGGACGTGGTCATTCCATGAGGGTAGCGCGTTATCATCGAGGGCATGAGTCAACTGGCCCCATGCCTGCTCGTGGCGAGTCCGCTCCTGCTGGACCCGAACTTCCTCCATTCCGTCGTGCTCCTGGTGGAGCACGACGGGAACGGGGCCATGGGGGTGATCCTGAACCGGCCCCTGCCGGTGAGCCTCCAGCAGATCTGCCAGGAGAGCCGGCTCGCCTTCGCCGGGGACCCGGAGGCCACGGCCTGGCGGGGCGGGCCCGTGGACCCCCAGCGGGGGGTCATCCTCGTGCGGGGCGGCCTGCCCGAGCCCGAGGACACGGTGCTGGACTTCACCGATTTCATCAGCTACCGCAAGGACCTCCTGGAATCCCTCCTGGTGGAGCCCAGGGCGCGGTTCCGCCTCTTCCTGGGCTACGCCGGCTGGGGGCCGGGCCAGCTGGACCAGGAACTGCAGGACGGGGCCTGGGCCCGGGTGCCCCTCAACCCCGAGTGGCTGATGTCCGAGGATCCCCAGGAACTCTGGAGCCGGGCCATCCAGTCCATCAGCGGCTAGGTCGGAGGCGCCGTCGCGGGGCCCCCTAGGCCATGCCCTTGGCGGCGTCTGAGGCGAGGCGGTCGACCCGTTCGTTCTCGGTGTGCCCGGCGTGGCCCCGGACCCAGTGGGCCGTGACGTGGTGGCGCATGACCTGGGCGTCCAGCTCCCGCCAGAGCTCCTCGTTGAGCACGGGCTTGCCGTCGGCCTTGCGCCAGCCCTTGGCCTTCCATCCCTTGATCCAGGACTGGATGCCCTTCACCACGTACTGGCTGTCGCAGTAGAGGTCCACGGAGCAGGTCCGGGTGAGGGCCTTCAGGCCCATGATGGCGCCCATGAGCTCCATGCGGTTGTTGGTGGTGTCAGGCTCGGCGCCCGCGGCCTCCTTCTCCTTCGGGCCCGCGGAGGTGCGGACCCGGAGGAGGTAGGCCCAGCCTCCGGGGCCGGGGTTGCCCAGGCAGGCGCCGTCGCAGTAGAGCTCGACCTCCACGCGCTAGGCCTTGGCCATGTGCGGACGGACGGATTCCACGGCCATGGCGATGCTCTTGTGGAGCAGTTCCACGCCCAGGTCCAGGTCCTCGGTGGCCAGGTTGAGGGCCGGACGGAACCGGAGGCCCTGCTGGCCGGTGGAGAGGATGATCATGCCCAGGTCCTGGGCCTTGGCGACGGTGGCGGTGCGCAGGGCGGGGGTGCTCATGTCCAGGGCGCAGAAGAGGCCGCTGCCGCGGGGGTTGCTCGTGAACTCGGGGAAGTCCCGGTGGATCTGGCGCAGGCCCTCCAGGAGCCGCTCGCCCTGCCTGGCGCAGTGGCCGACCAGGTCCTCCTCCACCATGACGTCGATGATGCGCTTGCCGCGGACCATGTCCACCAGGTTGCCGCCCCAGGTGCTGTTGATGCGGCTGGGGATCTTGAAGACGCTGTCCACCTCGTCGAGCCGGGCGCCGGCGGCGATGCCGCAGCACTGGGTCTTCTTGCCGAAGGCGATGATGTCGGGGCGCACGTCGTGGTGCTGGTGGGCCCACCACCTGCCGGTGGCGCCGAAGCCGGTCTGGACCTCGTCGAAGATGAGCAGGAACTCGTGCTCGTCGGCGAGGCGGCGGAGCTCGCGCAGGAACTCGGTGCGGAAGTGGTTGTCGCCGCCCTCGCCCTGGATGGGCTCGATGATCAGGCAGGCGATGTCGTCGGGATCCTGGCGGATCGCCTCCTCGATCTGGGCGATGGCGACCTTCTCGAGCTGCTCCACCCGGGCGGTGTTCTCGGCGTCCAGGGGGAAGGTGACCTTGGGATTGGTGATGCGGGGCCAGTCGAACTTGGGGAAGTACTGGTACTTCCTGGGGTCGGCGGTGTTGGTGAGGCTGAGGGTGTAGCCGCTGCGGCCGTGGAAGGCCTCCTTGAAGTGGATGACCTTGCCGCCCTTCTCGGGCTTGCCCTTCTGCAGGTTCTTGCGCACCTTCCAGTCGAAGGCGGTCTTCAGGGCGTTCTCCACGGCCAGGGCGCCGCCGTCGATCCAGAAGAGGTGGGGCAGGTAGTCCGGGGCGGCCTTGGTGGCGAAGGTCTCGACCCACTCGGCGTAGGCCGTGGTGTAGATGTCGGAGTTGGCGGGCTTGTTCACCGCGATGGAGCCGAGCTCGGCCTGGAAGGCCTCGTCGCGCAGGCGCGGGTGGTTGTGGCCGAGGGGCGCGGTGGCGAAGAAGGTGTAGAAGTCGAGGTAGCGCTTGCCGTCGCGCGCGTCCACGATCCAGGAGCCCTTGGACTTGTCCAGGTCCATGACCATGTGGAATCCATCCACCAGGAGGTGCCTGCCGAGGACGTCGAAGACTTCGGTGGGCTGCACGCGGATTTCCTGCGATTTTTTCATATTCAGCCTCGGGTTTGGGACAGACTACCATGGGGTGCCTGGGGGGCCTTCGTTGGTTTCAATGATCGATGTCACAGAAAACAGGCTCGATGCCGGGGCCATCCGCGACACCATGCGGGACCCGCGCGCCGGGGCCGTCACCGTCTTCGAGGGCTGCGCCCGGGACCACCACCAGGGCAGGGCGGTGGATCTGCTGGCCTACGAGGCCTTCGGGCCCATGGCCATGGCCGAGCTGGGCCGGATCCGGGAGGAGGCCATGGAGCGCTTCGGGCTCCTGGGGTGCGCCATCCACCACCGCACGGGGGAGGTGCCCCTCACCGAGGCCGCCGTCGTCGTGGCCTGCGCCGCCGCCCACCGGGGACCCACCTTCCAGGCCGTCGCCTGGATCATGGACCGGATCAAGGAGAGCGTCCCCATCTGGAAGCGGGAGGCTTACCGGGATGGCGACGCCGCCTGGGTGGAAGGCGAGGCCCGGCGGTCCTGAAAACTGGCACGGCCTTGGCACCCTCCCCGGCGAGGAGTGCCCACCGATGGATCCCGCCTATTACGTCGCAGCAGGAAGCCTGAAGGCCCGTTCCTTCCAGCTGGACGTGGTCTCCAACAACCTGGCCAACAGCGCCACCCCGGGCTACAAGTCCGAGCGGAGCTTCTTTTCCGTATTCAACAAGGCCCGGTCCGAGGGCCGGGGCCTGCCCCTGTCCGGGGACGTCAACGACGGCACCGTCCTGGCCTCCCGGGGCACCGATTTTTCCCAGGGCACCCTCAAGCCCACCGGGCGCAACATGGACCTGGCCCTGGACGGCGCGGGCTTCTTCGCGATCCGGGCCCAGGGCCGGACGCTGGTCACCCGGGACGGCCGCCTGACCATGTCCCGCACCGGGGAGCTCCAGACCCTGGACGGGGCGACGGTGCTGGGCAAAAATGGCCAGCCCATCGTCCTGGATCCCGCCGACCCCTCCTTCACGGTCCTGCCCGACGGCACCGTCCAGCAGGGGGCCGATCCCCGCGGCCAGCTGGATATCAAGGACTACCAGGACACCGGCGCCCTCCAGCGGGTGGGCTCCAACCGCTTCGATCCGGGGACCGCGGCGCCCAAGGCCGCCTCCGCCCAGGTGATCCAGGGGTCCCAGGAGCAGAGCTCCGTGGACATGGCCACCTGCATGATCGACATGATCCGCCTCAACCGCCTGTTCGAGATGAGCCTCAAGGCCGCCTCGACCATCACCAATGACCTGGACGCCAAGAGCATCAGCGACGTCGCGACGGGCAAGTGAATCCGCCCCATCCCAGGAGTGAGCCATGATGAGAGCCATGTGGTCCGCCGCCGCCGGCATGAACGTGCAGACGGTGAACATGGACACGATCTCCAACAACCTGGCCAACATCAATACGACCGGGTTCAAGAAGTCCAGGGCGGAGTTCCAGGACCTCCTCTACCAGACCATCAACACCGCCGGGACGAACACCACCTCCACCACGACCTATCCCGGCAACATCCAGATCGGCCACGGCGCGCGGCTCACGGCCATGGTGAAGGAGTTCACCACCGGCAGCCTCAAGAACACCAGCAACCAGTTCGACATGGCCATCGAGGGCGCCGGCTTCTTCCGGGTGACGATGCCCGACGGGACCTTCGCCTACACCCGGGACGGGTCCTTCAGCGTGGACCAGAACGGGAACCTGGTCACGGCCAACGGCAACCCCCTCGACCCCCAGATCACCATCCCCCAGGACGCCACCAGCGTCACCATCGCCACCGACGGCACCGTGTCCGTGACCCAGCCGGGCCAGACCGCGCCCCAGCAGGTGGGCCAGATCACCATCTCCAACTTCATCAACACCAACGGCCTGAACGCCCTGGGCCGCAACCTCTTCCAGCCCACCCTGGCCAGCGGCGACGCCATCGACGGCACCCCGGGCCTCACGGGCCTCGGCACCATCCAGCAGTACTTCCTCGAGGTATCCAACGTGGACATGGCCGAAGAGATGGTCAACATGATCATCGGCCAGCGGGCCTACGAGGCCAATTCCAAGACCATCCAGACCGCGGACAGCATGCTGCAGCTGGTGGCGGGTCTCAAGCGATGATCCTGGCCTCCCTCCTCCTCTGCGCCGCCCTGGGCGCCGGGGAGGAGATTCCCCTGCCTCCGGGGGACCGGCTCCAGGCCCAGGCCCTGGCCTACGTCCAGGAGCAGGTCTCGGGCCGGGAGGGGACCTACACGTTCAAGGTGGTCCACCTTCCCGTGCTGCCCAGGCCCGCCAAGGGGGAACTGGCCTTCGAGCCCGCGCACCTGAGCCGGGCGGAGCTGACGGGGCGCTTCTACGTGTCCTTCAACGCCGTCGCCGGGGGCCGGAACCTGGGCATGGTCCGGGTGGACATGGAGGGCCGGTGGACGGGAAAGCTCCTGCGCTTCCGCGGGGCCCAGCCCCGGAAGACGCCCCTGGAGCCCGGCCAGCTGGAGGCCTTCGACTTCGAAGGTTCGCCGCCCCCCGGGGCCCTGCGCACCCCCCCTCCGGGCCACCGGCTCCGGGGCCCCGTGGCCGAGGGGCACGTGCTGGTTCGGACCGATCTGGAGCCCATCCCCCTCGTCAACGCCGGGGATCCCGTGCGCCTGGAACTGGTGGACGGGGACCTCACCGTCGCCGTGGACGCCGTCGCCAAGAGCGCGGGGGCCCTGGGCGACCGGGTTAGGCTGGAAATGCCCACCAGCCGGAAGCTGGTCCAGGCCGTGGTGACGGGTCCGGGATCGGCGCGCGTGCGGCTGGGCGGGTCCAAATAGGGTCTGGTCCTGAAAGGGCAAAGGCCCTAGTCTGGAGGCTTGTAAGGAGCCCGTCATGGCCCACGACCACCCCGACCATAACCATAGCTGCGGCTGCGGCCACGACGCCCATCACGAGGACCACCAGGACGAGATCGAGGTGGTGGAGCTGGAGGACGAGAACGGCGAGAAGGAGGAGTTCGCGATCCTGGAGGAGGTGGACTTCGAGGACCGCCACTTCGCGATCATGGCCCCCCTGGCCGAAGTCCAGGCCTACTCCGAGGCCGGCGACGAGACCGAGGGAGAAGGCAACCTGACCATCGAGATCTTCGAGGTCAAGGGCGACGACTTCACGATCCTCGAGGACGAGGCCTTCGCGCAGCGCCTGCTTGCCCACCTGGACGAGCTCAGCGCCAAGCTTGAGGAGGAGGAGGGCAAGTAGCCCTTCCGTCAACCGCCACCTGTGGCATTCTTGTGACATGAACGAGGATTCCGTGAAGGTCGACGGCAGGGTCTTGCTCCTAAGCGAAGACCCGGCGTGCCTCCGGAGCCAGTTCCTAGGCGAGGACCTCCCCATCGGGGAGGTCCCGCTGCGGAACCGCGTCGCCATCGACGAGATCGCGCCGGCCTGGGTCTGCTTCTACTTCGGGCAGCGGCTGGGGGATTTCCCCTACCTCGGCTGCCTGTGCGATGGCGCCTACCCGATCCACGAAGGCTTCATCAAGCGCGGGCGCTTCCAGGTGGTCGTCTCCGGGCGGGACCACGGGGCGGGCGCCCTCCGGGAGGAAGCCCCCTACGCCGAACGGGCCTCCGGAATCCGGCTCGTCATCGCCGCCAGCTTCGACCCCGCCTACCGGCAGCGCTGCCACGCCCTGGGCCTCCTGACCTCCACCGACTACGGCCTGGTGGACCGGATCCGGGCCGGGGAGGCGCTCCCCATGGAGCTGTTCACCGAAGGCCTGGACCCCCTCACGGCTGAGATCGTGCGCAGGGGCGGCCTCTTCGAGTTCACCCGGGCGCGCCTGGCGGGGGAGGCCCGCCTGCGGGCCCCCGAAGGCGGGCGCCGGCCCATGACCTACGGCGAGAAGATCCTGGCCCGGGCCGCCCGGGCCTGCCTGGGCCCCGACTGCGGCGACGAGGAGCCCGGGCTCGAATCGGTGGCCCCGGGCGACGGCATCCTGGTGAAGGCCGACTGGCGCTTCTCCCACGAGGCCGTCACCCCCCTGGCCGTGGCCATGCTGCGCGAGGCGCTGGGCGACGGCGTCCCCCTCGAGGACACCTCCACCATCCTCGCCTTCCGCGACCACCTCACCTTCCTGGGCCGGCACTACACGCAGGAGGAGACCCGGCCCGGCATCGCCGACGTGGCCCGCCGCATGCATCGGCTGCAGGAGGAGTTCTGCGCCTCCCGCGGCATCCGCCTCCACGGGGAGGGCTCCGAGGCCGGCTGCGAGGGGATCTGCCACGTGCTCATGGCCGAGCGGTACGCCCTCCCGGGGCAGGTCATCGTGGGCACCGACTCCCACACCCCCCACAGCGGCGCCCTGGGCGCCCTGGCCTTCGGGGTCGGCGCCGCCGACATCGCCGCGGCCTGGGTCACGGGCGACGTGCGCGTCACCGTCCCCCACACCGTCCTGGTGCGCCTGGGCGGGAAGCTGGGCCAGGGGGTGCACGCCAAGGACCTGGTCCTCCATCTCCTGACGCTCCCCTTCTTCCGGGATGGACGGCCCCAGGGCAGGATCATCGAGTTCGAGGGAAGCGCTCTGGCCGACATGGGCGTCGACGAGCGCGCCACCCTCACCAACATGGCCGCCGACTTCGGGGCCTTCGCCGGGCTCATCGCCCCCGACGCGGAGACCGTCCGCTACGTGGAGGAGCGCCGGGGACGGCGCATCGGCCTCGTGCCCTGGATGCGCGCCGACCCCGGCGCCCGCTACGAGGACGTGCTGGAGGTGGATTGCTCCGCCGTGGTCCCCATGCTGGCCTCGCCGGGCTCCGCCGGCAACGGCATGCCCCTGGCCAGCCTCGAAGCCCATGTCCCCATCGACATCGCCTACGTGGGCAGCTGCACCGGCGCCAAGCGCGAGGACCTGGAGCGGGTCCACGAGGTGGTCGCCGCGGCCCTGTCCAGGGGGTTGACGGTGCCCCTGAGGGTTCAGTTCTTCATCCAGCTGGGCAGCTCCGACGTGCGGGCCCACGCCGAGTCCAAGGGCTGGGTGCGGGACTTCGAGGCCGCCGGCGCCCGCATCCTGGATCCCGGCTGCGGCGCCTGCATCAACGCGGGCCCCGGCGTGTCCACCCGGGCCGACCAGGTCACCATCAGCGCCATCAACCGCAACAACCCGGGACGCAGCGGGCCCGGCCGGGTCTGGCTCGCGAGCCCTGCCACCGTGGCCGCCAGCGCCTTCCTGGGCCGCATCTGCGGCGCCGCGGAGTTCCTGGGAACGCTCTGACGCCGGCCGGCATCGAACCATCGGGGGCGGATCCCCCGGAGGTGAAATGCGGGAGGATGGCCGCGGGACGGAGCTGATCGAAGGACTGGCCGGGAGGGCCCTGGGCTGGGCGCGGGCCAGGCGCGCGCTGGAGGCCATGGAGCTGCCCGCGTCCCTCGCCGACGCGCCCGGGGGCCCCCGCGCGAGCCGCGCCCAGGTGGCCTACGCCCTCTTCCTCGTCCTGGCGGAAGACCTGCTGGACCGGGTCCCCACGGCCCGGGCCTACGTGGAGGACCTCGCCGGCGAGGGCCGGCGCCTCGTCCTGGACCACGGAGCCGTGCGCACCGTCCTGGGCCCCTCCGGCGCCCTGCCTCCGGGGGAGGCGGCCCTGGCCCGGATCCTGGGTCCCCTGGGCTACGCCCCCGCCGAGACCTACCCCCTGGACCGCCTGGCCATGACGGGCCGGGCCTGGCGCCACCAGGACCTGCCCGCGGACGTGCCCCAGTACTTCCTGAGCGAGTTCCACCCCGAGCGCTTCGGCGCGGCCTTCCGGGCCGCTTCCGAGCGGGTGCTCTCGGGATCCCGGGATCCCCTCCCGCCCCGGGCCCTGGCGGCCCTGGAGCGCCTCGGGGGCGAGGGTTCCCTTCCCCTGGAGGAGGCCGCCGCCCTCCTGCCGGACCTGGCGGCGTGCTTCGGCCGGCAGCACCCGGCGCCGGCCCTCGCGGACCACCGCATCCTGGCGGAGTCCAGCGCCGAGATGGCCTGGATCGCCACGGAGGGGAACGCCTTCAACCACGCCACGGACCGGGTCCCCGACGTGGAGGCCCTCTCCCGGACCCAGCGGGATCTGGGCCGGCCCATCAAGGACGCGGTGGAGGTCTCGGCCAGCGGCCGGGTGCTGCAGACGGCCTTCCTCGCGGACCCCGTCGTGCGCGCCTTCCGGGGCCCCGGGGGCCGGGCCGTCCTCGAGACGGTGCCGGGGAGCTTCTTCGAGTTCATCACCCGCAGGCCCCTGCCCGGGGGCGGGCTCGACCTGGGCTTCGACACGGGCAACGCCCAGGCCATCTTCCGCATGACCGCCCCGGGGGTCCGCTGATGGGGGCCGGGGCCGCGGTGGACCTGAAGGTGGAACTGGAGGACCTGCTGGGACCGGGGGGCGTCCTCTCGGATCCGGCGGATACGGAAGCCTACGCCACCGGGTGGCGCTACGGGAAGGGCAGGGCCCTCCTGGTGGCGCGGCCCGCATCCACGGCCGAGGTGGCCGCCGTGATGGCCCGGTGCGCGGCCCGGGGGGTGAGGGTGCTGGCCCAGGGGGCCAACACGGGCCTCGTGGGCGCCTCCGTGCCCGACGGGGGCGGAGGCATGGTGGTGCTGGGCACGGAACGGCTGGACCGCAGGCTGGAGGTGGATCCCACGGACCGCGCCGCCGTGGCCGGGGCCGGGGTGCGCCTGTCGGCCCTCAACGCGGCCCTGGCGCCCCATGGGCTCCACTTCCCCGTGGACCTGGGGGCCGACCCCTGCGTGGGCGGCATGGTGGCCACGAACACGGGGGGCACCCGCCTCCTCCGCCATGGCGACGTGCGGCGCAACCTGCTGGGCGTGGAGGTGGTCCTGGCCGACGGCACCGTCGTGGAAGCCCTCTCGCCCCTGAGGAAGAACAACGCTGGGCTGGACTGGAAGCAGCTCTTCACGGGCACCACCGGCCTCTTCGGGATCGTCACGGCCGCGGCCCTCCAGGTGTCGCCCCTGCCGCGCCAGGTGGCGGCGGCCCTGGTGGCGGTGCGGGACGGGGAGGCGGCGCTGGCCCTCCTGCGGGCCATGGAGACGGGCCTTGGCGAGACCCTTTCCGCCTTCGAGGCGGTGTCCGCGGGGGCCCTGACCCCCGTCCTCCGCCACCTGCCCAATCCCTTCGGGGGTCCGGGCGACGTTCCCCCGTACGCGGTGCTGGTGGAGGCGGCTTCCAGCCTGCCCCGGGAGGCCCTGGACCTGGAGGACGCCCTCCAGGGGGCCGTGGGCGCCCACCTGGAGGAAGGCGGGGACGGGATCCTGGACGCGCGCTTCGGGCGGGCCGAGGCCTTCTGGGCCCTCCGCCACCGGGTCTCCGAATGCCTGCGGGAGGAGGGCCGGGTGCTGGCCTTCGATATCGCCGTGCCCCGCTCCAGCCTGGCCGCCTTCACGGAGGCCGCCAGGGAACTGGTGGCCGGGCGCTGGCCCTGGATGTCGGTGCGGGACTTCGGCCACTGGGGGGACGGGGGCACCCACCTCAACCTCGTGTGGCGGGAGGAGGAGGCGCCCGGGCCCGGGGAGGATTGGATCCCCGCCGTGCAGGCCGCCGTCTACGCCCTGGCCGTGGAGGGCTTCCGGGGCAGCTACAGCGCCGAACACGGGGTGGGGCCCCACAACCAGCGGTTCTTCGACCTCTTCACCCCCGCGCCGGTGAAGGCGGCGGGGGCGGCGCTGCGGGCCCACTTCGATCCCGCGGGCCTCCTGGGCACCGCCCGCCTCTGGTAGGTACAATGGGCGGATGAAGCCCGCCACCCTCCGCGCCGTCATGTCAGCCCTCCGCAAGCCCGGGACGGGCTGCCCCTGGGACCTGGAGCAGGACCACCAGACCCTCGCCCGCTTCCTGCGCGAGGAGGCGGCGGAGGCCCTGGACGCCCTCGCGGCCCACGTGCCCGGCGATCCCGAGCGGGAGCGCCACCTGTGCGAGGAACTGGGGGACCTGTGGCTCCAGGTGGCCTTCCACGCCCGTCTGGCGGAGGAGCGCGGGGCCTGGGATCTCGCCGATGTGGAGGCCATGGTGGTGGAGAAGCTGGTGCGCCGCCACCCCCACGTCTTCGCCGAGGTGGAGGTGGAGGATTCGGACGAGGTCCTGGTCAACTGGGCCGCCATCAAGAAGGACGAGAAGGCCGGGCGCGGGCAGGAGACGCGCCGCCGCCTCCTGGCGGGGATGCCCTCCCTGTCGCCCCTGGACGAGGCCATGGAGATCGGCAAGCGCTGCGGCAAGGTGGGCTTCGACTGGCCCGACCTGGACGGCGTGCTGGACAAGGTGGGCGAGGAGATCGGGGAACTGCAGCGGGAATCGGATCCCGAACGGGTCGAGGCGGAGTTCGGCGACGTGCTCTTCACCCTGGTCCAGTGGGCCCGCAAGAAGGGCGTGGACCCCGACCGGGCCCTGCGGCGCCAGATGGCGCGGTTCCGGTCGCGCTTCGACCACGTGGAGGACCACGCCGAGGCCAACGGCGGCTGGGAGGCCCAGGACATGGAGGCCATGGAGGCCGCCTGGCAGCGCGCGAAGGGCGCCGGGTCCGGGGACGCCCCGTGACGGTTCCGCCCCGCTTCTTCGCGACCCTGGCCCATCCCGTCTGGGAGGACGCGCTGGCCTGCGCCAGGCGCCTGCCCCCGGAGGCCATGCCCGAGCTGCGCCTGGACATCCATGCCGGGGACCCGGAGGACCTGATCCGGGCCCTGGGCCGCCGGTGTCTCGTCACCTGCCGCCGCCGGGAGGAGGGCGGGGCCTGGGACGGGGACGAGGCCTCCCGCCTGGAGCGCCTGTGCGCGGCCGCGGCGTGCCGCCCCGCGTGGCTGGACCTGGAGTGGGACCTGGAGATCCCCGACGGCATCCGGGCCCACCGCACCCATCTGCGCCTCCTGCGCTCGGTGCACGTGGGGGAGGGCGTCTTCGACCTGGAGGAGCGCTTGCGCGAGCTGCCCGAGGGCGACGCCTGGAAGTGGGTGGGCCGCGCCTCGGTCCTCGCCGACAACGCCCGCGTGAAGGGGCCGCTGGCATGGGCCGGGGACCACGGGGTCTTCCTCTCCGCCTTCCTCATGGGCGACAAGGGCATCGCCTCCCGCTGCATGCAGCTGGCCTGGGGCGGGGCCTTCACCTACGCCGCCCCCGACGACGGGCCCCCGGCGGCGCCGGGGCAGGTGCCCCTGTCGCGCATGGCGGCCTGGCGCTGCCACCGCCTGCACCGGGGCCACGCGCTCTGCGGCGTCCTGGGCCGGCCCGTGATGCACTCCCGGGGCCCCGCCTACCACAACCCCCGGTTCCAGGCGGCCTTCAAGGACCTGCTCTACCTGAGCCTGGACTGCGGCAGCGTGCCCGAGGCCGTCGAGGCCCTGGAGGCCCTTCCCCTGCTTGGAGCCAGCCTCACGGCCCCCCTGAAGGAGACGCTGCCCCGGGCCCTGGGCCTGGATGGGCCCCTGAACACCCTCTACCGGCGCTCGGACCGGGACCCCTGGCGCGGAGCCAACACCGACGCGGGCGCCCTGGAGGAGGCCCTGGCGGGCCTGGCCCCGGGCCCCGTGCTGGTGCTGGGCGACGGCGGGGTGGCCACGACGACCCTGGCCGTGCTGGCCCGGTCGGGACGGACCGCGCTGCGGGCCTCGCGCAGGCGGCCCGCGGATCCCGCGCAGGTGGCCGCCCTGGCCCCCGTGGGGGTGGTGCAGGCCACCTCCCTGGGCATGGACCCGGCCGATCCCGCGCCTTTCCCGGACCTGCTGGAGGCCGCGGCGCCGGGGGCGGCCTGGGCCGTGGAATGGATCTACAAGGAGGAGACGGCCTTCTCCCGCTGGGCGCGGGAGGCGGGGCTGGCCCTGGTGGACGGGGCCGCGCTCTTCGAGGCCCAGGCCCGGCTCCAGTCGGATATCTTCATCCGCGAATGCGGGGGAGGCTGAGATGCGGCTCCTCCTGGTCGAGGACAAGGACAGCTTCCGGAAGCTGCTGCTCAAGGCGCTGGAGGGCGGCGGCTGGGATGTCACCGCCGTGGGGGACCCGCGGGAGGCCCTGGAGGTTCTGGCCCAGGGCCCCTTCGACGCCCTGGTCACGGACCTGCGCCTGCCGGGCATGTCGGGCCTGGACCTCCTGAAGGCCGCCAAGCGCCGGCACCCGGCCATGCGCGCCCTCGTGATGTCCGCCTTCGGCGAGACCCGGGACATCGTCGAGGCCATCCGGTGGGGGGCGGACGACTTCCTCGCCAAGCCCTTCGACCTGGACGAGTTCCTGGCCCTCCTCGCGCGCCTCCGGGCCCTGTGCCTGGCTCCGCCGCCGGACCCCCGGGAGCCCTGGGTCGCGGCCTCGGCCCCCATGGCGGCCCTGGACCGGGACCTGGCCCGCGCGGCGGAATCCGGGGAGCCGGTGATCTTCCACGGGGAGGCCGGGAGCGGCAAGGCGCGGGCGGCCAGGCGCCTCCACACCCTCCGCCATCCCCAGGCCCCCTTCCTCCGCATGTCGGCCGCGGCCGCCGTGCCGGGCCCCGCCGACCTGGAGGTGGCGCGGGACGGGACGCTCTTCCTGGCCGACCTGGACCAGGCCCCCTCCCAGCAGGCCCTGGCCGCGGCCATGGAGCTGCCCGGGGCGGAACGGGTGCAGTGGATGGGCGCCTGCGGCGACCTCGCCTCCCTGGGGGAGGGCCTGCGCCTCCGCCTGGGCGTCCTCGCCTTCCGGGTGGCGCCGCTGCGGGAGCGCAGGGAGGACGTGCTGCCCCTCTTCCGGGGCCTCCTGGAGGCCCAGGCCCGCCGCGAGGGAAGGGCGGCGCCCCTGGTGGAGCGGGCCGCGGAGAAGGTGCTCCTCCACCGTGAATGGCCGGGGAACATCCGGGAGCTCACCTGGTGCCTGTCCCAGGCCATGGCGGCCACCGCCGGGCCCGTGCTCGCGGCCCTGCCCCCCGGGGGCCCGCAGCGGGGCGCCCCCCTCGTGCTGGACCACCCCGCGCCGGGGACCCTGGCTGAGATGGTGGGGGAGGTCTCGAGGCGGGCGGAGGAGGTCCTCCTGCGCCGGGCCCTGGAGGGACGGGACCCCGCGGCCGCGGCCCAGGCGCTGGGGCTCTCGCCCAGGGCCCTGGCCCGGGTCCTGCGGGAGCGTGGCATTCCCCTGGATGGCGACTAGGATGGTGGTATGACGCAAGGCGCAGGGGAACCGGAACTCAGGAAGGCGGTGCTGGAAGGCCTCGCCGCCCTCTCCACGGTGGTGGTGGGCAAGGACGGACCCGTCCGCAGGGCGGTGGCGGTGCTCCTCTCCGGCGGCCACCTCCTCCTGGAGGACCTGCCCGGGGTGGGGAAGACCACCCTGGCCAAGGGCCTCAGCCGGCTCCTGGGGGGCACGTACCAGCGGGTTCAGGGCACCAACGACCTGCTGCCCTCGGATCTCCTGGGGATCCACCTGTGGGAGGCGGAGCACCAGCGCTTCCGCTTCCAGGAGGGGCCCGTCTTCGCCAACGTCCTGCTGCTGGACGAGCTGAACCGCATCGGGCCCAAGACCCAGAGTTCCCTGCTGGAGGTGATGGTGGAGGGCCAGGTGACCCTGGACCGCACCACCTACCGGCTTCCCGACCCCTTCTTCGTCATCGCCACCCAGAACCCCATGGACCACTCGGGCACCTTCCCCCTCCCCGAGAGCCAGATGGACCGGTTCGCCTGCGTCCTCCACCTGGGCTACCCGGATCCTCGCGCGGAGCGGCTCGTCCTGCGCGGGGAGGCGGGGGCCGGCACCCTGGACCGGCTGCGGCCCGTCATGGACCTGGAAGGATGGCGCCGGGCCCGGGCCTCCGTGGTCTCGGTGAAGGCCTCGGACGCGGCCCTGGAATACGCCGAGCGCGTCATCGCCAGCATCCGCGAGGGCCGGGGCTTCTGCAGCACCCGGGCCGCGAGCCACTGGCTGGCCCTGGCCAAGGCCGAGGCCTGGCTGGACGGGCGCGGCTTCATCACTCCGGACGACCTCCAGGCCACCCTGGGCGACGCCATGGCCCACCGGGGCACCATGGACGAGCGCAGGCTGAACCGGGACGAGCGCCGGGAGCAGCTGGCCCGCATCCTGGGCGGCGTTCCCGTGGGCTGGAAGCCGTGAAGGCGCAGGCCGCGGACGCGCCGCGCCCGGGCGTGGGCGGGATCCTCCGGAAGGCCCGGCTGGAGCAGGGCATCTCCCTCTACGCCCTCGGGTTCGACCTGAGCATCAACGTGCGGATCCTCGAGGCCATCGAGGCCGACGAATGGGACCGGGTCCCGCCCGGACGGGAGCGGCCCTACGCGAGGCAGGTGGCGGAGCGGCTCGGGGTGGACCTGGCCGCGCTGCCTGACCAGTGGAGCCAGCTCCCCGGCGGGATGGAGCAGGAGGCCCCAGACCCCGGGCGGGACCGCATGGAACGCCTCCTCATGGGCGGCCTCACCGCCGGCACCGTGCTGCTCGTGCTCTGGCTGGTGGTGCCGGGCCGGAGCCTGCGGCGGGACCGGATCGAGGTGGCCCAGGCCTCGGACCGCACGCCGCCGGCCAGGTGGGTGCCCACGGCCCCCGCGGGACCCTATCCCGTGGTGGGGGAGGTGCTCCCCGAGGCGCCCGTCAACGAGGAAGGGGTCCTGGTCGCGCTGCGGGCCCTGGACGCCTGCCAGGTGACGGTGACGCCCGATCAGGGCGGGGGGGCCCAGGCCCGGGCCATGCGGGTCTCCGATCCGTGGCGGCTCAGGGTCAAGGGGCCCTTCACCATTTCCATCGACAACGCCGGCATGGTGGTGCTGGACGTCGCGGGGCGGCGGGTGCGCCACGGCGGCGCCCTGGGCGAGGCCTGGACCGGGCGCTTCTCCCAGACGGGGGAGCTCTTCGTGCCCGAGGAGCCGGCCTCGAAGGTGCCGCCGTCGCCGCCGGAATCGGACCAGGAAGGGGATTGACGTGCACCTGATCATCCAGAAGTTCATCGACGGCCAGCTGCCGGAGGCCATGGCCAAGTCCCTGGTGGCCGGCAATCTCCCGGTCCCCCCCGCGGACCTGCTGGTGGGCCTCGCCCACGCCTTCTTCGCCGGGACCCCCTACAAGGACGCCGCGGCCGAGACGGTGGCCGCGATGCCGGAGCAGGTGCTGGCCAGCGTCCTGCTCCTGCCCCAGGACCCGCCGGATCCCCTGGGCCTCATCCTCCTCCACCGCCGGGAGCCCGCGCTCCTGGAGGCGGCCCTGCTCCACGGGGACATGACGTCGGCCTGGATGGAGCGGGCGGTGCCGGCCCTGCCGGGGACCCTGCTGGACATCCCGCTCAACAACCAGGTCCTGTGGCTGGAGCGGCCGGTGATCCTGGACCTCCTCGAGACCCACCCCGAGGCGGACTACTCCATCAAGCGGAAGGTCAACGAGTTCCGCCGTGACGTTCTGCGCCTGGCCTCCTCCGAGGTCACCGCCGAACGCCTGGAGATCATCGACGAGGTGGAGGCGGGAAGGCTGGACCGGGCCTGGAGCGAGCTTCCCCTGCCGGAGGAGGCCCCGGAGGAGGTGGAGGCGCCCCAGCCCCATCCCGAGCCCAGGGAGGCGGGACCCGTCCTGGACGAGGCCGGCGTGGAGGTGCCCCTGTCGCTCACGCGGCGGATCATGGCCCTCAAGACGAACCAGAAGATCATGCTCGCCATCAAGGGGGGCAAGGAGGAGCGGACCTTCCTCATCCGCGAGGCCAACCGCCTCATCCAGGTCAATGTGATCCGGAACCCCCGAATCACGGAGGGCGAGATCGCCTTCATCGCCCAGATGCGCACGGTCAACGAGGAGGTGATCCGGATCATCGCCCAGAACCGCGAGTGGCTGAAGAAATACGCCGTGGCCAAGGCCCTGGTCCTCAATCCCAAGACCCCCATCGCCATCTCCCTGAACCTCTTCAAGCGCCTGGTGGACATGGACCTGAAGCTGCTCATGCGGGACAAGGGCGTGGCGGAGATCCTGCGCCGGGAAGCCAAGCGATGGATGGAGACGAAGGGGAGCCGCTGAGGCGCCGGGAACGCCCAGGGTAAAAATCGATTCATGACCTGGGAGGCCCCCTACAAGGCCGCGAACCGCTTGTAACATCTGGAGGCGCAAGCGCTGGATTGGCGGATTCACTGGGGTTCCGGGGGAAGGCGCTTCCGGGGAATTTCCCTGCACTCGGTTTGCAGCAATCCGATGCTTACCTGATTCTCATAGCGACTCGGGACTTCCCCACGGAGAAATCAGCAGCCTTCGCGGAAAACCCGGAAAGGCCCGCCCCGGTTAGACTGGAAGGCCATGCGCCAGGTCCCTCCCGATTCCGCAACACCCGTTCTCCAGGCCTTCCAGGCCTCCCTCCAGGAACCGCCTCCGGCCGGAGAGGCCCTTGAATCCCTGCTGGAAGGGCTGGAAAAGGAAGGCACCGCCGGCCACGCCCTGGCCCTCCTGCGGCTGAAGCCCGGCCATGGCGGCTGGGAGGCCCTTCGCATCCGCCTCAAGGTCCTGGCGGCCTCCAGCCGGGACCGGCGCATGAGCCGCTGGCAGGCCGATCCTCACCGCCGCACCCTGCGCCTGCGCTTCGAGGTGGACCACCCGGCCTGCGACCAGCACCCGCCGGCCCTCCTGGCCCAGGTGGCCCGCGTCCTCCTGGACGCGGGGCTGCCCCTGGCCATGGGCCTGGAAAAGGTGCCCCGGCCCGCGGTGACCCTGGGGCATCCTCTGCCCCTGGGCGTGCCCGGCCGCGGGGAGTGGGCGGACGCGGGCCTGGACCGGGATCCGGGGCCGGCGGAGGCCCTGCCCGCCCTCCTCAACGCGCGGGCCCCGGAGGGCCTGCGCTTCCTGGCCTGCGAAACGGTGCCCAATCATGCCTCGCCGGTATCGGAACTGTGCCGTTCCGCCCTCTGGCGCTGGTCCTGTCCCGCCGGGCGCCTGGAAGAGGCCGCGCGCCTGGGCCGGGCCTTCCTGGAAGCCGCCTCCTTCTGCATGGAGAAGCCGGGCAAGACCGGGGGCCAGAAGGGCCTCAAGCGCATCGAGATCCGGCCCCTCGTGGAGGATCTGGCCTGGGAGGGCGGGGATCTGCTCCTGCGCACCGCCATCCAGTCGGGCCAGGCCCCCAATCCCCAGAAGCTCCTGGCCGCCATCCTGGGCGGGGAGCCCGCCGCCTTCACGGGCCTGGAGCGCCTGGAACTGGCCCTGGGCGAGGATCCGCGCCTGGAGCAGGCGGACCGCTACGAGCCCAAGCTCCACAACATGTATGAAGACGCCGTCCCCCTCGGAGCCGGATCCCATATCCGGATCGTGGACGAGGGGGACGATGACGAGCCGATCCTGATCAGGCGTTGACTGGACTGCATGACCGGGCTCCGCCCGGTCATGCAGTGGGGGTGCGGGGGGACGCAGACGGGGTGCCCCTGGGGGGGCACCCCGAGGGCTGAAAATAGGTTGGCGCCTCGGTTCTCCGGGTCGCCTCTTGATTAGGTGCGAGCCAAGACCCTGGTGTAGGCCGCCAGAAATACGTGTAACGCCATTTCAGCCCGGCGCATCCAGGTGGCAGGTGAGAACCCATTTTTTCTTTTCCTCGGAATCCTGTTCGACGCACTGCGTCGAACAGGATTCCGAGGAAAAGAAAGCCCGAATGGCCATCGCCCACAAGCTGGCCCTGATCATCTACAGAAACCTGGCGGCCGGAACCGAATACAAGGAGCCGATCCCCAAGCCCATGTCCAGGAAAGTCCAGGCCAGGATCAAGAACAAGCGGGTCGCGGACCTCGAACGACTCGGCTACAAGGTCACGCTCGAACCTTTCGAACCGG
>DATGXY010000212.1:0-3285 GCA_035298525.1 Holophaga sp. | reverse complement strand
GGGGTGGCGGGGATCACCTCCGTGCTCCTGGTGATGATGCTCAGCGGGCCCCGGGTCTTCCTGGCCATGGCCCGGGACGGCCTGCTCCCCCGGGCCACCTTCGGCACCGTCCATCCCCGGTGGCGCACCCCCTGGCGCTCCACCCTCCTCGTGGGCGGGTGCGTGGCGGTGCTGGCGGCCCTCCTGCCGGTGGACGTGCTCCTGCACCTCACCAATATCGGCACCCTGCTGGCCTTCGTCATCGTGTGCGCCGCCGTGCTCGTCATGCGCCGCACCCACCCCAGGGTGGCCCGGCCCTTCCGCTGCCCTTGGGTGCCGGTCGTGCCCCTCCTGGGCATCGCCTCCTGCCTCCTCCTCATGTTCAGCCTCCCGGCGGCCAACTGGTGGCGCCTCATCGCCTGGCTCGCCCTGGGGGTGGGGGTGTACCTGGCCTACGGCCGGCACCACAGCGCCCTCCGGGGCGCGGGGTGATGCCCTGCCGGGGGTGCCTGGGTCCCCTGGGCCGGGGCGCCGGGGCGGGGCTCTGCGGGCGCTGCTGGAGCCTGCTGGTGCCCCTGGCGGAGACCCGCTGCCCCCGGTGCGCCCTGGACCACGGGTGGGGGGATCCCTGCCCCGGCGGGGCCCCCTGGGCCTGGGGGGACGCCTTCTGGGACTACCACGGGGGCCTGGGGGCCCTGATCGTGCCCGCCATCAAGCGGGGGGAGGCGGGCTGGATGGAGGCCCTCCTGGAGCGGGCGGCCCGCATGCCCCTGCCGCCCTGGGCCCCGGCCTGCGACTGGGTGTGCGGGGCCCCCACGGGGCGCCTCCGCCGCCTTCTGCGGGGCTTCGATCTGGCGGAGGAGGCGGCCCGCCTCGTGGCGCGCCGCCTGGGAAAGCCCTGGCACGCCCCCCTGCGCAAGCCCTGGTTCGCCCCCCGCCAGGCCCGGCTCCCGGAGGGGCGGCGCCGGCGGGCGTCCTTTCCCGTGACGGTGGCGCGCCCGGGTCTGGCCCAGGGGGCCGCCGTGCTCCTGGTGGACGATGTGTGGACGACGGGGACGACCCTCCGCCGCTGCGCCGGGGCCCTGGCGGGGGCGGGGGCCCGGGAGGTGGCCGTGCTGGCCCTCTTCCGGGCCGGAAGGAAGGCTGGTTCGCAGGGGAGGGGCGGGGTATCCTGAGACCTTGGCCTGAAAGCCTTGCCGCCCCTTCCTGGAGTCAACCATGCCGACCAACGCCACCTTCACCCCGGGTCCCGTGGGTTCCTTCATCAAGCACCACTACCGCCACTTCAACGCGGCGGCCCTGGTGGACGCCACCGAGGGCTACCGGGTCCACCTGGAGGCGGGCGGCAAGATGATGATCAGCATGGCCGGCGCCATGAGCACCGCGGAACTGGGCCTGAGCCTGGCCGAAATGATCCGCCAGGACAAGGTGCACCTGATCACCTGCACGGGCGCCAACCTGGAGGAGGATATCTTCAACCTGGTGGCCCACGACTTCTACGAGCGGGTGCCCCACTACCGGGACCTCACCCCCGCCGACGAGAAGGCCCTCCTGGACCGCCACATGAACCGGGTGACGGACACCTGCATCCCCGAGATGGAGGCCATGCGGCGCATCGAGAAGGCCATCCTCAAGGAGTGGATGGAGGCCGACCAGAAGGGGGAGCGCTACTTCCCCCATGAGTTCTTCTACCGCCTCCTGCGCTCGGGCGTCCTGGAGGAGCACTTCCAGATCGATGTGAAGAACAGCTGGATGATCGCCGCCTGCGAAAAGAACCTCCCCATCGTCGTCCCCGGCTGGGAGGACAGCACCCTGGGCAACATGTTCGCCGCCGCCGTCATCCGGGGCGATGTGAAGAATGTCCACACCGTGCGCACGGGCATCGAGTACATGACCTGGCTGGCGAAGTTCTACCAGGAGATCACCAGCGACGCGAGCCTGGGCATGTTCCAGATCGGCGGCGGCATCGCCGGCGACTTCCCCATCTGCGTCGTCCCCATGCTCCACCAGGACCTGGAACTGGAGGCCCCCCTCTGGGGCTACTTCTGCCAGATCAGCGATTCAACCACCAGCTACGGCTCGTACTCGGGCGCCGTGCCCAACGAAAAGATCACCTGGGGCAAGCTGGGCGAAAAGACCCCCAAGTACATCGTGGAAAGCGACGCCACCATCGTGGCGCCCCTGATGTTCGCCTACCTCCTGGGCTGGTAATCCCACCAGGGCAGGGGGTTATGAGAAGGCCATACAATTAAAGATAATGGCATCCCCTTCTCTTGCCCCCCGCCCGGACGGAAGTTAGACTTGGGTCACCTCAGGAGGATTCCATGAAGCGTTTCGCCCTCACCCTCGTCGTCATCCTGGCCGCCGCCTCCTTCGCGTCCGCCACCGTCAAGCTGCAGAACGAAGCCAAGGCCAAGGACCCCAAGGTCACCTGCAAGACCTGCCACACCGGCATGCCCTGCACCAAGACCAACCTGACCGACGAAGGCAAGAAGTGGGTTGGCAAGAAGTAATCCATTCCAACGCCTGAAAAGAAAAGCGCCCGCCATCCGGCGGGCGCTTCCTTCGTACGGGAAGGGGCTCAGGCGAGGCCGAAGTCCGAGGTCTCCAGTTCCTTCTTCACGGCGGCCATGAACAGATCCGCGGTGGCTCCGTCGATGATCCGGTGATCGAAGGTGAGGCCGCTGAACATGGTCTCCCGGATGGCGATGGCGTCCGCGCCATCCGCGTCCGTCACCACCACCGCCCGCTTCTTGATGGCGCCCATGCCCATGATGGCCACCTGGGGCTGGTTGATGATGGGCAGGCCGAAGGTCTCGCCGAAGCTGCCGGGGTTGGTGATGGTGAAGGTGCCGCCCTGGATCTCCTCGGGCTTGAGCTGGCGGTTGCGGGCGCGGCCGGCCAGGTCGTTCATGGCCCGGGCGAGGCCGCCCAGGTTCATCTGATCGGCGCCCTTCACCACGGGGACGATGAGGCCCCAGTCCAGGGCCACGGCGATGCCCAGGTTCACGTCCTGCTTGTAGACGATGCTGTCCCCGTCCACGGAGGCGTTGACGACGGGGAAGGCCTGCAGGGCCTTCACGACGGCGGCCATGACGAAGGGCATGTAGCTCAGCTTCGTGCCGTAGGCGTCCTCGAAGGCCTTGCGGTTCCTGGCCCGGAGGCGGGACACGTTGGTCATGTCCATCTCCCACACCGTGTACACGTGGGCGCTGGTGTGCTTGGAGTGGACCATATTGTCGCTGATGATCTTGCGCATGCGGCTCATGGGCTCCACCCGGACCCGCTCCCCCGGCGCGAAGGCGG
>DATGXY010000211.1:0-7627 GCA_035298525.1 Holophaga sp. | reverse complement strand
AAGTCCGCCCCCGCCGGAAGGTTCTCCTCCGATCCGCTCCGCAGGTTGTCCAGCACCGTCACCCGGTGCCCTTCCGCCACGCAGCGCTCCGCCACGTGGCTTCCGATGAATCCGGCTCCGCCGGTGACGAGGATGCGCATGGAACCTCCCGGGTGGACAGAATCCGCCCCTCCCGGCGCGGCCCTGGAGGGTGCCGGGATCGTTTTATCGATGACTCGAAAAATTTTTCCGGACGGACCGGAATTAGCTTGACCTCGTTGGAGGGCATCCATAAGCTACAGAAAATTCTTCGGCCGGGCAATTGTTTTGTTCCCTCAAAAAAATTTTCCGGCGTTCCAGCCAGGCCAACCTTCCGCTCCGGCGGATCCCCACAACCCCAAAGGGAGGAACCCCATGAAGGACCACCTCGCCGTTTTCCGCGCCCTGACCGTGCTCGCCGCGGCCTGCGCGCCGCTCCTCGCGGCCGACACGGGCAGCGGCCTCGATCTCAAGCTCAAGACCGGTCTCAAGGCGGGCGACGTCCGCACCGCCCTCAAGGACAACAAGCTCTTCGGCTTCGCCATCGGCGGAAGCAGGGCCTGGGGCGCCGGGCGCCTCACCTTCGAGGCGGGCTTCGACCTCCTTCCCGGCCAGAACTACGACGCCACCCGCACCTCCGGCGCCATCTGGGCCCCCGCCGGCACCGGCCTGGGCACTTCGGACCCGACGACGGGCAACGCCTACTTCCTGCGCCCCAACGAGTCGCTGGACCTGCGCAAGGAGAGCGCCCAGGGCTTCACCATCAAGGTGGGCTACGGCGCCCCCCTCGCCTGGAATCCCGGCCTGAGCTGGCACGCGGGGATCAGCCTGGACGCCTACAAGGTCTCCTCGGAGTTCACCGGGACGCTCCGGCCCATGTACCTGAACGCGTCGGGCACCCCCACCCAGGTGACCACCACCCAGGGCAAGTACTACGAAGGTTATGCCTTCGTCTCGACCACCACCGGCTTCGCGCCCGGCGTCTTCGCCGGCCTGCGCCAGGAGATCGGGGAGGACTTCGCCATCGAGGTGAACCTGAGGAACTTCGGGCTCAAGCACCAGGACTACCTGCCCACCACCTACACGGGGAAGCCCGCCGCCCTGGAGACCTCCACGAAGCGGGGCTTCTCCTTCGACGTCGCCCTCTGCCTGAAGCTGTGACCGCGGAACCCATCTGAAACGGAGAACCTCGATGAACATCCGCAGAACCCTCCCGTCCGTCGCCCTGCTGCTGGCGGCGGCCACCCTCACGGCCCAGGACACCACGGGCACCCTCACCGGCCGCGTCACGGACAAGGCCGGCAAGCCCGTCCCCGGCGCCCGGGTCCAGATCACCTCGCCCAGGATGCTGGGAAGCCGCACGGCGGCGACCGACGCCCAGGGCTCCTTCCGCATCCCCCTGCTCCCCAACGGCACCTACGCGGTCACCGCGGACGCGCCGGGCTTCCTCGGCGCCAAGGGCACCCTGAACGTCCTGGCCGGCCAGGTGATGCGCTTCGACCTCGCGCTGCGCCCCATCAAGGAGGTCGAGAAGGTGCAGGCCGCCACCGTCGAGGTGGTCGGGACCGTGGCCCAGGTTGACAAGACGGAGACCGTCACCCAGACCAACGTCTCCCTGGAGACCCTGAGCCAGTTGGGCAACAGCGACTCCTCCTCCATCCTCCAGACCCTGGGCCTCCTGACCCCCGGCCTCTCCACCAGCAACCTCGCCGAGCAGGGCGCCCTGAAGATCCGCGGCGGCACGGGCCACGGCACCAAGATGCTGCTCAACGGCGCCACCATCACCGAGGAGGGCGGCGGCTACGCCCTGGAGACCGGCACCCTGGCCGACATGGTCGATTCCATGGCCGTGGTCCAGAGCCCGCTCAACGCGAGGTTCGGCAACACGGACGGCGGCATCGTCTCCATCGTCACCACCAAGGGCTCGAACACCTTCTCCGGGTCCATGCGCCTGAACTTCTCCCGGCCCTTCTGGAAGGCCAACGACACCCCCTACCCCACCCGCACGGGGGCCATGGCCGACTACAATCCGGCCACCGACGAGATCAGCCGGCGCTTCGAATACACCATCAAGGGACCCCTCTGGAAGGACCACATCACCTTCGCCTACGGCGGGGTGCTCATCCCCAACCAGTACTATTCCTACCCCTTCGACATCCTGCAGAACAGCCCGTCGGTGCCCACCGACCCCAACGGCATCTTCTACCGCAACCCCGCCAACGGGCAGGTCGTGCGCCGCTCCAACCTCTGGGCCCAGGGCAAGTACACCACCGACACCCAGGCCCAGACCTACAACCAGTTCGTGGTCTTCGCCCAGATCACCCCCGACCACACCCTGGAGTGGAACTACACCCAGGACGACGAGGACTACGTCTCCACCTACGGCGTCATCAACGGCGACATGTCCGGCAACGACGCCTACAAGATGCGCACCTGGAACCTGGGCTACAAGGGCGTGATCGGCAGCCACGGGGTGCTTGAGGCGAGGTACTCCCGTACCACCCGCGCCTTCCCCCACCCCTACAGCCCGGCCAACCCGCCCGTCTACCTCAACACCTACCCCACGGGCACCCCCGACGGCTCCGGGGCCTACCTCGCCAACAGCCTCCTGGAGGGCTGGGACAACGGCGGCTACACCGTCAACACCAACGGATTCGTCACGGACCGCGGCGACACGCTCAAGGGCGAGAGCGGCACCCTCAACTACCAGCACATCATCGAGAAGGCCGGCTCCCACATCATCGACGTGGGCCTCCAGTACGAGACCTTCCAGTGGGACACCCAGGCCCAGGGCGCCAAGTACACCTTCTGGGCCCCCGGCCAGATCGCCGACGACCTCAGCGCCGCCGACATCGAGGGCGGCGG
Source organism: Holophaga sp. (assembly GCA_035298525.1). Lineage (GTDB taxonomy): Bacteria > Acidobacteriota > Holophagae > Holophagales > Holophagaceae > Mesoterricola. Next base: position 4,744 of record DATGXY010000211.1, on the reverse strand, counting down.
CGTCAAGGACCCCAGCCTCTACGCCGGCAAGTACATCGTCTTCAACTACGCGGCCCTCCAGAGCGACCTGGACCCCAACTACCCGGCCGAGGCCATCATGGGCTCGGGGTACGAGAGCCTGATCCCCCGGGTGCGGGTGCTCTCCGGCAGCGAGCAGGGCTCGTACAAGATGCGCACCGAGTCCTACTACATCAACGATCTGTGGACGATCAACTCCCACCACAGCGTCATGGCCGGCCTGCGCTACGACCGCCTCAAGGTCAGCGACACGGTGAAGACCATCGCCTCGTACGGCATCCCCACCATCCGCCTGGAATACAAGTGGGACGTCTACGGCGACCAGTCCCGCCTCGTGAACGCCTCCTTCGGCCAGTTCCACTCCCGTCAGCCCGGCAGCCTTTTCTACCCCATGATCACGGGCCGGCTCGCCAATTCCTCCACCCTCTACTGGAACCAGGGCACCGCCGCGCCCTACCTGGTGGACAAGGCCGCCCTCCTCACCCTCTCCAACTACGGGTTCGTGGCCAACCAGTCCTTCGCCGGCGAAAGCTTCACCGTCGATCCCGGCTGGAAGGCCCCCGTCTCCAACGAGTACGTGCTGGGCCTGCGCCGCGCCTACCGCAACGGCGGCTTCTGGCGCGCCAGCCTCGTCTACCGCAACTGGACGAACCTCTTCGACTTCTTCCCCGGCGAGGTGTTCACCGCCGCCAACGGCAGCGCCGCCTTCCATTCGGTGCTCCGCAACGACTCCGGGGCCGAGCGCAAGTACAAGAGCGTCGAGATCGAGTGGAGCATCCCCTTCACGAAGAAGCTCACCTTCGGCGGCAACTACACCTTCTCCCGCCTGATGAGCAATGTCCGCAACATGCTGGACAGCCCCAGCCGGAGCTCGAGCCAGACCAACAACAGCACCAACTTCCGCAGCTGGTACCTGAACTACATGACGCGGGACGAATTCAACCCCGTCACCCTGCGCGACCCGCAGCACTCCATCAAGTGGTTCCTCACCTACGACCTGACCTCCGGCAAGGTGAAGAGCAACCTGGGCCTGCGCGGCACCTACACCAGCGGCGCGCCCACGAGCCGGACCTTCAGCTACACAATCCCCTACGAGGTGATCCCCGGCTACTACGACGGTCCCACCGGCGCCAACCGCAACACGGGCGGCCTCATCAACAGCCTGGCCAAGTACTACGGGGCCGGGCAGTTCACCAACGAGGACCAGTGGGCGGTGAACCTGCAGTACAACATCGAGTTCCCCATCATGCGGACCCTGGTGTGGTTCACCAACGTGCAGGTCGACAACCTCTTCAACAGCCGCTCCCACGGCATCTACGCCCTCCCGGGCCAGGCCGCCCGCGACAACATCGGCGGACCCTACACCCGGAATCCCTACGGCTACCAGCTGGGCGCGAATCTTTCCAACATCTACGGCAAGGACTCGCAGGGCAACTACATCTACCGCAACGGGCTCCGCTCCGTCTCCATCCAGACCGGCGTCCGCTTCTAGGCCGAGGAGAATGACATGACCAAGCGCCTTTCCATCCTCGCCCTCGCCCTGCTGGGGGCCACCCTGGCCTCCGCCCAGGACAAGGACAGCCTCTCCCTCACCGCCGGCCTCGCCTTCGCCCAGGGCAACGCCCAGGACATGACCGGCAAGGTCGGGGGCGGCTTCACCGCCGAAGTGGGCTACCGCTTCCGCCCCGCCGACTTCGGGGCCGATCTCCGCTTCTACGGCGGCTGGACGAAGCTGCCCGCCGCCACCGCCTCCGCCGAGCGCACCACGTACGAACTGGCCGGACCCCACGTGGGCTTCGACCTCGTCTACGGCCCCTGGAAGAACATCAGCCTCTTCACGGGCCCCTCCGCCCACGTGTGGCAGGTGGTGCGCCAGGGCGATGGGGGCGGCAAGGTGGGCGACCAGGGTCTCAAGCTGGGCTGGCGCCTGGGCGCCAGCTACCGCTTCGCCCCCGCCTGGGAGGCCGGCCTGGCCTACACCCTCACGGAGTGGCGGAGCAGTCCGGACGAGGGAATCCCCCCCACCCGGCCCGCCTACCTGAACCTCACCGTCACCTACCGGTTCTGAGGGTGGCCCGCCCCGCCTCCAGGATCGCCGGGATGGCCGCGCTCGCGGCCATCCTGGCGTCCCCCGCGGCCGCGGACGAAAAGCTGGCGGGCATCGCCTGCCGCTCCGTCCACCTGGCCTACCCCTCCCCCGAGGTGGCGGCCTTCGCCAACGAGGTTCGGGTGGAGCGCTCCGCCCCGGGCACCTTCTTCATGGTGTGCGGCTGGCGGGGCGGCTATTTCGGCATCCAGGAGGGCGACGAAGGCCGCCGCCAGATCATCTTTTCCGTGTGGGACCCCACGCCCGGGGACGATCCCGCCGCCGTGCCCGAAGGCCAGCGCGTCCTGCTGCGCTTCCGGGATCCGGAGGTGCGGGTGGGCCGCTTCGGGGGCGAAGGCACGGGCGGGCAGAGCTTCCTCCCCCTGGCCTGGAAGGAGGGGCAGACCCTCCGCTTCGCCGTCACCGCCCAGGTGGAGGGGGACCGCACGGCCACCACGGGCTGGTTCCTGGATCCGGCCAAGGGGACCTGGCGCCGCCTGGTCACCTTCAGCACCCTGAACGGCGGCAAGCGCCTGCAGGGCCTCTATTCCTTCATCGAGGACTTCCGGCGGGACCGGCACTCCCTGACCCTCGCCCGGCGGGCGGCCTTCGGCCCCGGCTGGGTCCTGGGCCCGGACGGCGCCTGGTCCCCCCTCCTCACCGCCCGCTTCACCGCGGACCGCAACCCGGCCACCAGCATCGACGCCGGCCAGGAGCGGGACCGCTTCTTCCTCGCCACCGGCGGGGAGACCCGCAACACCCACCTCCCCCTGGGGGAGCGCCTCACCCTGCCCGGGGTCCCGCCCCGGCCCGCGGACCTACCGACCGGGGGACCGCCTTAAGGGCCATGAGCGCGGAGCCCCTCCGCCATACCGCCCGGGCCAACGGCCACGGGCGGAAAGGAGTCCCATGTACGTGAACGCCCACGCCTTCGAGACCAGCCTCTTCAACGCGCCCCCCGGGCGCCCCCTGCCCCTGGACCCGGGCTTCCGCCCCCTCTCCCTGGGCCTCAAGGCCTTCCGGGCCGCCCTGGCCCTGGAGCCGCGCCGGGAAAGGCTGGAGATCGCCCTGGAGCAGGGCCCCGGACGGGTCTCCCGCCACGGGGTCGAACTCTTCCCCGAGGGCGCGGGCCGCGACGCGGACAACTTCCGCCTGGCCTCCTGGACCCTCAACTTCCTGCTCTGGGCCCGGGGCGGCCACCGGGCGGCCCTGGCCGGCCCCCGGGGCCTCTGCGAGGCCCTGGCCGCGGAGTACGGACCGGAAGGGGCCCGGGCCTTCGACGCCCGCATGATGACCCAGGCCTTCGCCCGCCCCTTCACCGTGGAGCGGGTGACCCTGGAGGCCCTGCCCGCCGCCGCCTCCCCCGCCACGGCCCTGGGGGGCCACCTGGAAGGGTGCCGCATCGGCTTCGATCTGGGGGCCAGCGACTACAAGGTGGCCGCGGTGAAGGACGGGGAGGCCGTCTTCTCCGCCGAACTGCCCTGGGATCCCAAGGTGCAGGCGGACCCCGCCTACCACCTGGCCAAGCTGCAGGCGGGCCTGGAACTGGCCGCCTCCCACCTGCCCCGGGTGGACGCCATCGGGGGCAGTTCCGCCGGCATCATCGTGGACAACCGGGTGCGGGTGGCCTCCCTCTTCCGGGCCGTGCCCGACGAGGCCTTCCGCGCCGAGGTGGAGCCCCTCTTCCTGCGCCTGCGCGAGACCTGGGGCGTGCCCCTGGAAGTGCTCAACGACGGGGACGTCACCGCCCTGGCCGGGGCCCTCTCCATGGGGCTCAGGGGCCTGCTGGGCATCGCCATGGGCTCCAGCGAGGCCGCGGGCTGGCTGGACCGGGACGGGGCCGTCACGGGCTGGCTCAACGAGCTGGCCTTCGCCCCCGTGGACGCGAACCCGGCGGCGGGCACCGACGACTGGAGCGGCAACCCCGGCATCGGCGCCGCCTACTTCAGCCAGCAGGCCGTGAACCGCCTCGCGGGGCCCGCGGGCTTCGCCTTCGACCCGGCCCTGGGCCTTCCGGAGCGCCTCAAGGCCGTGCAGGAGCACATGGCCGACGGGGATCCCCGGGCCGCGGCCCTCTTCGACACCATCGGCGCCTGCCTGGGCTACGCCCTTGCGTGGTACGCGGAGTTCTACGACCTGGAGAACGCCATGATCCTGGGCCGCGTCACCACCGGCGCCGGCGGGGAGCGCATCCTGGCCGTGGCCCGGGAGGTGCTGGCCCGGGAGTTCCCGGAACTGGCGCCCCGCGTCTCCATCTTCCTGCCCGACGAGAAGAGCCGGCGCGTGGGCCAGGCCGTGGCCGCCGCCAGCATCCCCGCCCTGGAGGCCAAGCCGTGAACAGCCCCTACCTGCCCTTCGTCCAAGCCTTCCGGAGGACCCTGGAGGAGGCCCGGACCCTCCCCGGGGCCGAGGCCGTACCCGCCCCCGCCGCAGCCCCGGGCGCCCCCGTCACCCTCGTCTTCTCCCCCCACCCCGACGACGAGTGCATCGTGGGGGCCCTGCCCCTGCGCCTGCGCCGCGAGGCCGGGCACCGGGTGGTGGTGGCCGCCGTCACCCTGGGCAGCGACCCTGCCCGGCGCGGGCCGCGCCTGGAGGAGCTGCGCGCGGCCTGCGCGTACCTGGGGTTCGAGGTGCGCCCAG
>DATGXY010000210.1:0-6555 GCA_035298525.1 Holophaga sp. | reverse complement strand
GGGGAACCGGAGGATGGCGCGGGTGCCTGCGCCGGGGCGGCTTTCCAGGTCCAGGACGCCATCGTGGGCCTTCATGGTGCCGAAGACCATGGACAGGCCCAGGCCGGTGCCCTTGCCCAGGGGCTTGGTGGTGAAGAAGGGCTCCATGGCCTTGGCCAGGACCTCCGGGGGCATGCCTTCGCCCGTGTCCCGCACCTCCAGGGCCACCCCGCCCCCGGGCTCGCGCCGGGTGGCCAGGGTGAGGGTGCCGCCGCCGGGCATGGCGTCCACGGCGTTGACGCAGAGGTTCATGACGGCGTGGCTGAGGGCCGAGGCGTCCCCCAGGACCCTGGGCAGGCCCTCCTCCAGCTCCAGGTCCAGCTGCACCCGTTTGAGGGTGGTGTGGGCCAGGAGCTGGGTGAGCTCCCGCAGGAGGGCGTTGAGGTCCAGGGGCTTGGTGGAATCGAGGCCCTTCCGGGAGAAGTACAGGAGGCTCTTGATGACGTCCCGCCCCCGGAGGCAGGCCTTGACGATGGTGTCCAGGGACCGGGACAGGCCCGGGGGAAGCTCCCCCGCCTCCTGCTGGGCGGAGGCCAGGCTCAGGATGGCCCCCAGCACGTTGTTGAGATCGTGGGCCACGCCTCCGGCCAGGCTCCCCAGGCTTTCCATCTTCTGGGCCTGCTGCAGCTGGGCTTCCAGCCTCCGCTGCTCCTCCTCGGCCCGGAGCCGGCCGGCCTCGCCGTCCAGCTTGTCCAGGGCGAAGGCCAGGTCCAGGGCCGTTTCGGCCATGAGCTCCGCCTCCTCCTCCCCGAAGGGGGTCTCGTCCGCGGCCTCGACGCCCAGCAGATGGGTGACGCTGCCGTCCTGGACCACGGGGAAGGCCGCGCGCCGGCCCTCCAGAACCCGCGGGCCGTCCAGGGCGGAGGCCGCCCCCAGGGACGGGAGCATGGCCCCGGGATCCCCGGGCCCGCGGCGGGCCGCGGTCTCCAGGGATCCGTCCCCGGCGACCCGGGCGACCCAGGCCGTGCTCATGCCGCCATGCTCCACCAGCACATCGCAGATGCGCTGGAAGAGGGCCTCCCGGTCCCGGGCCCAGACCACGGCCTGGCCCACCTGCCCCAGGGCCGCGTAGAGCCCCGTGAGGCGCCGGATGGCACGCGCCTGGGCCTTGCGCTCGGAGATATCCCGGATGAAGGAGACCACCCAGGTCTCGCCGCCCTGGGCCACGACCCGGCTGCTGGCCTCCACGGGGAAGGAGGAGCCGTCCCGGCGCCGGTGGCGGCTTTCCCACAGGCCCCGGCCCCTGGCCATGAGGAGGGACCAGCGTTCCAGGAAATCCGCCTCCATGCCGGGGCAACGGAGGTCCCCGGCCGGCATGGCCCGCAGTTCCTCCTGGGTGTACCCGTAGGCCGCCTCCGCGAGGCGGTTGGCTTCCAGGATCCGGCCCTGGGTGTCCGTGATGAGGATGATATCGTTGGCCTCCTGCATGAGGGCCCCGGCCCGCTCCGCCAGGACCTTGCGCTCCCGCTCCGCCGCGAGCTGCTCCCGGAAGCGCCGGGCCGCGTAGCGCCGCACCAGCACGCCCGTCGCCAGGGCCATGCCGCCCATGATCGCCAGGGTGGCGAAGGCCACCACCCAGAAGCGCGGCCTCAGCTGGACGGCCAGGTCCGCCTCCCGGGCCTGCACGCCCAGGATCCAGGGGGTGCCCCGCACCGGCCGGAGGGAGACGTAGGTCCGCGCCAGGGGCCTGCCGGCGCCCTCCTCCAGATCCACGGGGAGTCCGGTGGTCTCCGCGTCGCGAAGGGCCCCCTCGTCCCGCAGGGCCAGGGGGGCGCCCAGGGTCCCCGGCTCCCGGGAGGAACCATGGAGAAGCCTGCAGGCCAGCCTGGAGGGACCGGTCCCCTCCGCCAGGAAGGGGCCCAGGAAGGGCTCCGCGCCGATGGCCAGGTTGAGGGCGCCCAGGACCTTGCCGTCCGACCCCGGGACGGGCACCCAGGAACCGGCGTGGGTTTCGCCCCCGGGGGCGTCCTCGTGGAAGTCGGCCAGGGTCACCGCGCCCGAGGCCAGGGCGGCCTGGAAGGCCACACGGTGGGCGGGATCCTGGAGGGGCCCCTCGGGCGGGCCGGATTGGAGGAGCACCCGTCCCTCCCGATCGCAGAGGGTGGCGGAGCGGTAGCCCCCCAGCCCCCGCAGGGATTCGAGCCATACCGCCAGTTCCCCTTGCTGGCGGCGGTTCCCCCGAAGGAAGGCGGCCAGGGGACCCTGGAGGAGGGGGGACCGGCGCACCAGCTCCGCGTCCGCCCTGCGCTCGGCCACCCACCGGTCCAGGCCTCCGGCCTTCAGATTGGCGAAGGCGGCCAGCTGGCTCCGGGCCGCCGCCAAAGTGGAGGCGGCCTGGGCGCGCATGGCCAGGGCCCCGCCCAGGGCGATGCAAGCGGAAAGGAGGAGAAAGGCGGCCAGGGGAAGCCGGGGGGACCAGGGCACGTCCGGGTTCCGTTCCGCCTTGTCCAGGCGGAAGAGGGAGAGGGGGAAGCAGGCCTCCCCCGCCTGGGCCAGGAGGGCGGCCCCCAGGGAAAAGAGCCCCAGGGCCGTGGGGAGGGAGGCGGGCAGGGCCTCGGACTCGTAGCCCAGGGGCACCCCGGCGGCGTAGCCGAAGAGCAGGAGGAAGCCCGCCAGGAAGGGCACGAGGGCCGCGAAGGCGGCCCCCTGGCGGAGGGACCGCCACTGCCCGCTGGAGGCGGCCAGGAAGGCCAGGCTGGCCCCCGCCCCCAGGAAGCCCGCCACGGGCAGGTTGAAGGTGAAGGACGCCGCCAGGGCCAGGATCGCGGGCACCGCCGCGGCCAGGAAGGCCCCGGCCCGGGCCAGGGGGCTCCGCCGCCCGGCCTCGGCCAGGGGCAGGCCCGCCGCCAGGACCGCCAGGATGCCCAGGGCGGGCAGGGACATGGGCTGCAGGCCCCGTCCGAAGGCCGCCAGCCAAGGCCGGCCCGTGAGATGCCCGGCCCCCACCCCCGCCACCACGCAGGCGCAGGGGGCCATCCCCAGGAGAACCCGCATGCGGGCAGTGAGGCCTAGCAAGTTAACCCCATTCAAATCCTCTGTTTAACTCTAATCGGACCGGAGGGGGAAGGGTTTGAATTTCCGAATATTCGCGGGGTTTTACTGGCCACCGTCATGGGATGCGGGGGCAACTTCCGCACGGACCGCGGCGGGGCCTCATGCCTGTTTGATCGGTATGAGCCTATGAATGGCGAGGGCCCCGCGTGCGCGGGGCCCTCGCCTTCTCGTTGGCTTGCCCTACCAGTCGCTGCCGCCGGAGTCGCCCCCGCCGGAATCGCCCCAGTCTGAACCACCGGAATCACCCCAATCCGAGCCGCCGCCATCGGAGCCGCCCCCGCTCCCCCAATCCCCGCCGGAGTCGGAGGAGCCGCCGCCCCCCCAGCCGTCCCGGTTCGAATCGTGGGAGTGGCCGCCGCCCATCATGCTGCCGATCATCATGCCGGTGAGGAGGCCGCCCATGCCGCCGCCCCCGCCCCCCTGGGGCGGGTAGTAGGGCTGGCCCGGGGCCATGCCCTGGGGCATGTCCAGGCCCAGGCGCTGGCGGGCGCCGGGAGGCAGTTCCTCGTCCTTGAGTTCCTGAACGCCGGCCACGGTGCCGCAGTACCCGCAGGTCCAGGTCACCTTCCTCAGGCCGTCGTACTGCTGCTTCATGCGCTCGCCGCTGGCCCCGCAGGAGGGGCACTTGGGATAGGGGCAGGCGAAGGTGTGGGCTTCCACGGAACCGGTTCCCATGGGCCGGTGGGCGGCCCCCAGCTGTTCCTCCCGGTCCTTGCGGCCCTTGAGCACCAGGAAGATCACGATGCCGACGATCAGGATGCCGATGAAGCATCCCAGGCCGCTTCCGGAGGATTCCCCCTGCCGGCGCAGGATCCCGGACTGCAACATGAGGAGAAGGGTGTTCATGACATCACCTCGCGCCCCTAGCTTAGCGCGGATGCAAGGCGCGGGGAGCCCGCGGGGCGGACCCTGGTGCATAATGGCCGGGACATGGATCGCGAGCGCCTCCTCCCGAACCCCGGCCCCTGGACGGTGCTGGGCCTGATGTCCGGCACCAGCGCCGACGGCGTGGATGTCGTGGCGGTGCGCGTGGAGCCCGGGGGCTTCGAGGGGGGGAGCCCCTTCCTGGACCTGCTCGGCCACGCCCACACCCCCTACCCGCCCCCCCTGCGGGAGCGGGTGCTGGCCGCGGCCGGGGACGAGCTGCCCCCCTCGGGGATCTGCGTCCTCCAGCGGGAACTGGGGCAGCACCACGCCGGGGCCGCCGCGGACCTGGTCCGCGGCCTGGGCATCCGCCCGGACCTGGCCTCCCTCCACGGCCAGACCGTGCAGCACCGGCCCGCCGCCGGGGCCACCCTCCAGCTGGCGGATCCCTACCTGCTGGCGGAGGCCGCCGGCTGCCCCGTGGTTTGGGATCTGCGCCGCCGGGATATGGCCCTGGGGGGCCAGGGGGCGCCCCTGGTGCCCCTGGCGGAGGTGTGGCTGAGGGGGCGCCGCGGCCCCTGGATGGCCCTCAACCTGGGGGGCATCGCCAACGCCACCGTCTGGGACGGGACCCGGCTCCGGGCCTGGGACCTGGGGCCGGCCATGAGCCTCCTGGACCTGGCCGCCACCCGCTGGCTGGGGCTGGCCTTCGATCCCGACGGGACCCACGCCGCCGGGGAGCCGGATGAGGCCCTCCTGGCCCGCTGGGCGGACCATCCCCATTTCCGCATCCCCCCGCCCAAGAGCACGGGGCGGGAGGTCTTCGGGCAAGCCTGGCTGGACGCCGAGGCCCCCGCCCTGGAGGGCCTGCCCCTGGCCCGGCGCCTGGCCACCCTGGCCGCCTTCACGGCGACTTCCTGCGCCCGGGAACTGGAGGCCCACGCCCCCATGCCGGCGGGCGTCCCCCTGCTCCTGTCCGGGGGGGGCGCCCGGCACAAGGCCGTGCGGGAGGGCCTCGCGAAGCGCCTGCCCGGCCACCCCCTCCAGGACGATATCCAGTTCCCCCCGGGCGCCCGGGAGGCGGTGAGCTGGGCCCTCCTGGGGGCCGCCGCCGCCGCCGGCGTGCCCGGGAACCTGCCGGAGGCCACGGGCGCCTCCCGGCCCGTCGTGCTGGGCAGCTGGGTGCCCCGGTGATTCCCGGCCGGTGGGTGGACCACGCGCCCCCCTGGCTCGCCTGGGGCGCCCTGGCCAGCACCGGCGCCTACACCCCGCCCGAACTGGCGGTGATGGCCCTGCCCCTCCTGGCGGCCGGGGCCGTGGAAGCCGGCCGCCTGGATCTCACCCGCCACCGCCGGGCCCTGGAGATGGCCGCCCTGGGCGTCTTCCTGCTGCTCGTGTTCCTGCGCATCGGCGTCCTGCCCACGGTGGTGAACACCCTCTTCACCCTTTGCGGGGTGCGCCTCTGCCTTCCCCGGGAGACCCCCCAGCGGCGGCAGGTGCTCCTCATGGGCTTCCTCCTCTTCCTGACCACGGCCGTCTCCACGTCGGAACTGGATTTCCTCTTCTGGACCGTGGCCTGGGCGGCCGGGGGCGCCGCCGTCCTGGTCCAGCAGCAGTGGGAGGCCTCCGCCGCCCGGGTGCCCACCCCCACGGGCCCCGCTCCCCTGGGCCGCATCCCCCTGTGGACGGGAGCCATCCTCCTGGCCGGCCTGGGGTTCTTCGTCATCCTCCCCCGCCTGCGGGCGGGGGTCCGGGGCCTGCCCCTGGGCCTCCAGGCCCCGGTGGGGGCCCAGGCCGGCCTGAGCACCGTCCTGGATCTGTCGGGCCGGGGACCCATCCAGGGAGGCGGCGAGGTGGCCCTGCGGGTCATGCCGGAGGCGGGCAGCCCCCGGGACGCCCGCCCCTTGGACCTCCTCAAGGCCATGGTGCTGGAAGACCTGGAAGGCGAGCGTTGGGAGCGCTCCCCGGATACCCCCCGCCGCTTCACGGCGGGCTGGCGCCGCCCCCTGCCGGGACAGCCGGCCCTGGAGGCCACCCTCTTCATGAGCCCCGGCCCCGTGCGGGCCTTGCCCCTCCCCTACGGGCTGGTGGACCTGGATCCCCCCGAAGGGGCCCCCCTGCGGGGCGACGCGGGGGGCGCCATCGCCTGGGCCGTGCCCTTCCGCCGCATCCTGCCCCTGCGCATCCGCCTCACCCCCCTGGCCGGGGAGCCCGAGCGCTACATGGACGCCCAGCGCACCGCCCACCTCCTGGAGGGCGGGGATGGCAGCAACGCGGCCCTGCGCTGGAGCCTCCGGGCGGCCCCCGGGGACCTGGACCCGGCCGCCCTGGCCGCGCGCCTTTCCCAGGAGCTGCGCACCTTCCGCTACACCCTGGACAACCCTTCGGGCACCGCCGCCCACCCCCTGGAGGACTTCCTGGAAAGGACCCGGGCCGGCCACTGCGAGTACTTCGCCTCCGCCCTGGCCGTGAGCCTCCGGGCCCGCAAGGTGCCCGCCCGGGTCGTCACGGGCTACCGCCTGGGCCCCTGGATCCCCGAGGGCGGCTACTGGCTCGTCACCCAGAACGAGGCCCACAGCTGGGTGGAGTACTACGACC
>DATGXY010000209.1:0-13567 GCA_035298525.1 Holophaga sp. | reverse complement strand
GGTCGCCCCGGCGGCCCCGGCCGGCCCGGCGGCCCTGGCCGCGGCCCCAGCCTGCCCACCACCACCGCCATCGATCCCAACGCCCAGAAGGGCCCCGGCCGCGGCGGCCACTTCACGGGCAAGAAGAAGGACGACAAGCGTTCCAAGGCCGAGAAGATCGCCGAGGAACTGGAGCTGAAGCTCCGGCAGCCCCGGAGCCGCGCCCAGCAGATCGCCACCGAGTACGTGGCCGACGAGATCGGCATCGTCATGCTCTCCGAGGGCGTGACGGTGAAGGAGCTGGCCGAGAAGTGCAACCGGCCCGCCAAGGACGTCGTCGCCAAGCTCCTGCACCGCGGGATCTTCGCCACCATCAACCAGCCCCTGGACACGGAGCTGGCCAAGGAAATCGCTCGTGAGTTCGGCTACCTGGCAGACATCGTCTCCTTTGAAGAGGATGTGCAGATGGCCGCCGAGGAAGCCAGCGAGGTCCAGGGCGAACGGCTCCGCCGTCCCCCCGTGGTCACCATCATGGGCCACGTGGATCACGGCAAGACCTCCCTGCTGGACGCCGTGCGCACCAGCAAGATCGCCGCGGGCGAGGCCGGCGGCATCACCCAGGCCATCGGCGCCTACCACGTGGACGTGAAGGACGGCGAGGGCAACGACCGGCAGGTGGTCTTCATCGACACCCCGGGCCACGAGGCCTTCACCAAGATGCGCGCCCGGGGCGCCAAGGTCACCGACATCGTGATCCTGGTCGTCGCCGCCGACGACGGCGTGATGCCCCAGACCATCGAGGCCATCAACCACACCAAGGCCGCGGAAGTGCCCATGGTCGTGGCCGTGAACAAGATCGACAAGCCCGGCGCCAACCCCGACAAGGTCGAGCAGATGCTCCTCCAGTACGGGGTGCAGACCGAGGCCTACGGCGGCGAGGTCCCCTGCGTGCGCGTCAGCGCCAAGACCAAGCAGGGCCTGGATCTCCTCCTGGAGACCCTCCTGCTCGTGGCCGACCTCAAGGACCTCAAGGCCGTCTACGACTGCGCGGCGGCCGGCAGCATCCTGGAGGCCCGGCTCGACCGGGGCCGCGGTCCCGTGGCCACCGTCCTCGTCCAGCAGGGCACCCTCAAGGCCGGCGAGACCTTCGTGGCCGGCGCCACCATGGGCCGCGTCCGCGCCATGTTCAACGACCGGGGCGAGAAGGTCGAGGAGGCCACCCCCTCCATGGCCGTCCAGATCCTGGGCTTCGAGTCCGTTCCCGTCTCGGGCGACAACCTCCAGGTGGTCGAGGACGAGAGCAAGGCCCGCACCATCGTGAGCTTCCGCCAGGAGAAGGCCAAGGCCGCCGCGCACCTCAAGCAGCGCGTCACCCTGGAGAACCTGTTCAGCACCCTCAAGGACGGCCAGGTCAAGGAACTCCCCCTCATCATCAAGGCCGATACCTCGGGCTCCGTCGAATCCCTGGTGGGCAGCCTCGAGCGCCTCTCCACGGAGAAGGTGCGGGTGCGGATCATCCACGCCGCCGCCGGCACCGTCACCGAGAACGACGTGCTCCTGGCCGAGGCCTCCAAGGCGGCCATCATCGCCTTCTCGGTCAAGGCCGAGCGCAAGACGGAGGAGCTGGCCCAGGAAGAGGGCGTGGATATCCGGTTCCACGAGATCATCTACAAGGTCACCGAGGAGATCACCGCCGCCATGGTCGGCCTCCTGGACGCCGAGGAGCGGGAGACCATCCAGGGCCTGGCGGAGGTCCGCCAGATCTTCAAGGTGAACAAGTCCGTCATCGCCGGCAGCTTCGTCACCGAGGGCAAGGTCCAGAAGGCCTTCAAGGTCCGGGTCAAGCGGGGGACGGATGTCCTCTGGGAGGGCAACCTCAAGACCCTCAAGCGGTTCAAGGACGAGGTCAGCGAGGTCAAGAACGGCCTGGACTGCGGCATCGACCTGGACGGCTTCACGGGCCTCAAGGAAGGCGACCTCCTGGAATTCTTCACCCGGGAGAAGGTGGCCGTCACCAGCCTGTCCTGATCGGGGACGGTGAACCTGTACGCCCCTGGGCGCACACCTCTGGTAAGGTCCAAGCATGCACGGTCGTCAAAGGGGTTTCACGCTTCTTGAACTGCTCACAGTCATGACCATCCTGGCCATCCTGGCCACGGTGGGCGTGGTGGGCTACCGCCGGCACACCAAGGCCACCAAGGAGGCCGTCCTCAAGGAGGACCTGTTCCAGCTGAACCACTGCCTGGAGCAGTTCCGCGCGGACAAGGGCAAGTACCCCACCTCCATCTCGGCCCTCAAGGACCAGGGCTACATCCGGGACATCCCGGTGGATCCCATGACCCAGTCCCGGGATACCTGGGTGACCGAGTTCGAGAGCCCCGACCCCGACAGCCCTGACGCCGAGACGGGCATCTTCCGCATCCGGAGCGGTTCCACCGACATGGGTGAGAACCAGGTCCCCTACAACGAGTGGTGAACATGAGGAATCTCGCGCGCTTCGACGCCCTGGCCGCAGCTTGCCTGCTCATCTGGGTCGGCCTCGTCCTGGGCTTCGCGATCCTGGTCGCCCCCCTGCTCTTCTCCACCCTGCCCAGCCGGGATGTGGCGGGGGCCATTGCCGGACGGGTGGTGACCCGCCTGGACATCGCGGCTTGGCTGCTCTTCGTCCTGGCCGGTGCTCTGGCCCTCCTGCCCCGCTGGTTTCAGGAGATCCAGGAGGATCAGCCCGTCGGCCCCCTCCGCCTCTGGGGCGCCACCCTCCTGGTGGCCCTCCTCATGACCTTCACCAGCCAGTTCATCGTATCCGCCAGCCTGGGCCGCACCCGCGCCCGCATGGCCGCTCCCGTGGAAACCCTGCCCCAGGATCATCCGGACCGGGTGGCCTACCAGAAGGCCCACGGCATCAGCCGTCAATTGATGTTCATCCGCATCCTGCTGGCCCTGGGCCTGGCGGCCGGGGTGGCCTCCCTGCCCCGGAAACGGGAGGCCTGAAGGATGCCGATGGGCCGGATCCAGGAGGAAACGGCCCACCGCCCCCAAGGGATCGTCCCCATCGCCAACGAGGGCGTGTTCGCAAGGCAGGAGGCCCGCGACGGGGCCTCCTCCAACCCTAGAGCTTGAAGCGCCCCACCACGTCCTTCAGGCCCTCGGCCACCTTGGCCAGTTCCTCGGATGTCCGGGCGATTTCCCGGACGGCCGTGCTCATCTGGTGGGCGGCGGTGGCGTTCTGATCCAGCTGATGGGCGGTCTCGTCCATGAGGCGGCCCACGGTCTGGCTGGTGCGGGCCTGCTCCTGGCTGAGGCCCCCGATGCCCCGGATGCGGCTGGCGATCTCGGAGATGCGGCGGCGGATGGCCTCCAGATGGTCCAGGGTGGTGCGCACGGAGGCGTCGCCCCCGGCCACGGCCTCCTCGGTGATGCGGATGATGCCCTCGATCTCCTTGGCGCTCTGGGCGCTGCGCTCGGCCAGCTTGCGCACCTCCTCGGCCACCACGGCGAAGCCCTTGCCCGCGGCCCCGGCCTTGGCCGCCTCGATGGCGGCGTTCAGGGAAAGGAGGTTCGTCTGCCGGGCGATGCCCTGGATGGCCTGGACGGCGCTGACGATGCGGGTCGTCGCGTCCTGGATGGCGCGCATGCCCTCGGCGGTGCCCCGGCCCTCCTGGGCCCCCTTGTCCGTATCCACGACGGCGGCGTCCGCCTCCAGGCTCGTGTGGCGGGATTCCCCGGCCATGGTCTCCACGTTGCCGTCCAGCTTCTGGAGCGCCTCCTGGACGCCCCGGCCCGAGGCCTTCAGTTCCAGGCTCACCCCGGCCACCTCGGCCACGGTGCGGGTCATCTCCTCGGCGCTGGCGGCCAGCTGGACGCTGCCCGAGGCCACCCGCTGGGAGGCCATCAGGACCTCCCGGAGGGCCTCGTTCAATTGGGCCGCCATCGCATTGAAGGCCTCAGCCAGGCGGCCGATCTCATCCTGGCTGGTCACCTGGGCCCGCACCCGCAGATCGCCCTCGGCCATGCGCCCGAAGGACTCAGAGAGGCCGCCCAGGGGCACGAGCACATGGCGCTTCACGGAGGCCGTCACGATGGCGCTGACGACGGCCAGGAGCAGGAGGCCCGCTCCCAGGGAGACGAACCGGGTGCGCCGGACGCTGGCCTTCAGTTCCTCGGTGGAGACGGAGACCCCGAACAGGGCCACCATATCCCCGATCTTCCGGTCCTTGAAGGCGTCCATGCCCACGGCCTGGTGGCAGAGGACGCACTCGTCCCTGAGCCGGGCCGGGCTCAGGGTGTACTTGAAGTCCGCGCCGTCCGCCTTGCGGAAGGCGCCGGTGAAGGCGTCCATGGAAGGATTCGCATTGAAGGCGGCGAGGGCCTCCCGCTCCACCTGGCCCTCCGGGCCGGTGCTGAGCCGGCCGGGCTCCACCCGGTGGTAGTTCATGCCGTGGGTCGAGCAGTACTCCCCGGCCGAGGCGTGGAACATGTTCCGGGAGGCCACCGAGAGGGTGGTGAGATTCTCATCAAAGGCCCGTTCCATGAGGCTGGACTCCCGGGTGCCCACCACCCAGATGACCGCCACGATGACGGCGGTCAAAACCAAGCCAACGGACATGAATATCTTTAATGATAGCTTACGTTGGTTCACGGGATGGCTCCCTGCGGCGGTCCATCCTACATCGGTCCCGGTCGTCCGGCAGTTAAATTTTATGCCTCAAATTTCCCACGGCTCCAGTTCCCGCGGGCGGGGAGGACCGGGCACCAGCTCCAGGAGCCATTCCCTTATCTCTTCCAGGCCGTCCCGGGTCAGGGCGCAGGTCTGGACGGCGCCGGGGTGGGCCCGCTTCAGGTCCAGGCGGCGGGGCCGGGTGACCCGGTCGATCTGGTTCAGCACCAGGAGCCGGGGGTGGTCCCCGCAGCCCAGCTCCTTCAGGGTGGTCCCCACCACCTTCAGGTGGTCCTCCAGTTCCGGGCTGGAGGCGTCGGCCACCACCAGGAGGGCTTCCGCGGAGCGCACCTCCCCCAGGGTGGACCGGAAGGCGGCCACGAGCTGGTGGGGAAGCTTGCGGATGAAGCCCACCGTGTCGGAGACGAGGGCCTGGCGGGGCTCGAAGGTGGTCTCGTCCACCCCCAGCCACGCCTTGCGGGTGGTGGTGTCCAGGGTCGCGAAGAGGAGGTCGCGGGGCTCCCCCTCCCCGGTGAGGGCCTTGAGGAGGCTCGTCTTCCCGGCGTTGGTGTAGCCCACCAGGGCCACCCGGGGGACCTTGGGGCTGCGGCCCTGGCCCTGGGTTCGCCGCACCCGCTGGAGGTGCTCCAGCTCCTTCTTCAGCTGGCTGATGCGCACCCGGGTCATGCGGCGGTCCACCTCGATCTGGGTCTCGCCCGCGCCTCCGCGCACGCCCACGCCGCCCACCTGGCGTTCCAGGTGGGTCCAGGCGCCCTTGAGGCGGGGCAGTTCGTACTCGCAGCGGGCCAGTTCCACCTGGGCCTTGGCCTCCCGGGTCTGGGCCCGGCGCTCGAAGATGGCCAGGATGAGGCCGGTGCGGTCCAGGCAGGTCATGCCGGTGGCCTTTTCGATGTTGCGGATCTGGCTGCCGGAGAGTTCGTTGTCGCAGAGGAGGAGGGTGGCCTCCAGCTCCCGGGCCCGGGCCGCCACGGCCTCGATCTGCCCCTTGCCGTAATAGGTGCGGGGGTCCAGCACCGCCCGGCGGAGCCGCTCCCGCCCGGCCGGCTTCAGGTCGCAGGCCCGGGCCAGCTCCTCCAGCTCGGCCAGGTGCACTTCGATGTCGCTGTCATGGTCCTGGGGGCCCTGGTGGGCGATCAGGTAGCATCGGGCGGGCAGTTCCGGCATAGAGGTCGAGGTTACCATCAAACGCGTCCCCCGCCGGAGTCGTGGACCCTGGGACCCATCCGGTGCATCATGGGGGAAACTCCGAGGTGATATGGCCCTTTTCGGCTTCGGGAAGGACAAGAAGGATGCGGGGAACGGGCAGGAACTCGTCCTGGCCTACCTCGAGGACGCACAGCGGGTGCGGGCCCCCTTCACCCTCATCGGCCCCCGCAAGGGCGAAACGCCGGCGGTGGTCCAGGCCATCGACGAGTCCGAAGGCACCATCGCCTTCCAGATCACCGGCCCCCTCCTGGCGGACAAGGGCCAGGCCGTCGACTTCATCTTCATCCAGGAGAGCCTCCGCATCACCGGTTCCTCCCGCCTGGTGGAGACCCGGCCCGGGGTCGCCGTGCTGGAGCTGCCCGAGGGCCTGGAGCTGGGGGAGCGGCGCAAGCAGCCCCGGGCGAGGCTCAACCCCAAGGAGGGAGCCACCCTCACCGCCCTCACCGGCCTCTTCGAGGGGGTGGGCATCACGGGCGTCCTGGAGAACATCTCCGAGACCGGCGCCCGGGTGAAGGTGGAGAAGGCCATGAGCATCAAGGGGGAGAAGAAGCTCCCCCTGGCGACGAGCCTCGTGCCCGTGGGCCAGCCCTTCATGCTCATCAAGCTCAACAAGGTCCCCAAGTGCCCGCCGGTGCTGGAGGTGGAGGGCTCCGCCGTCTATCTCGACTTCGGCGCCTCCGGCCTCACCATGGGGATCAAGTTCAACCGCACCAAGGCCGACGTTTCCGCGGCGCTGCGCAACATGGTCTCCTCCCGCGCCTCGGCGGTGCCCTCCACCCTGCCCCCCAAGTCCAGGCGCAGGCCCGAGGCCGCCAGCGGGGGCCTCGACGACGAGCCCCTGGTCCGGACGCGGCCGGAGCCCCCCGCCCCCAGGGCCGAAGCCAAGCCCGAGCCCAGGCCGGAGCCCAAGCCCGAACCCAAGCCCGAGCCCAAGCCCGAACCGAAGCGGGAGCCCGCGGCCGGCGACGGCCCGGATCCCGCGACCGAAGGTCCGGGCCCCGAAGGGGAGGCCAGCCCCCAGGCCGCGCGCAGCGAGAGCCTCCTGCGCCTCAAGAAGCGGAGCCGGGCCGTGGTGGCGCTGAGCCGCTCCGCGGCCTTCGACGAGATCCTGCGGGGATTCCTGGAGGAGGACGGCTTCGGCCGCATCCTCACCACCACCTTCCAGGAGGAGGTCTTCGAGCTGCTGCGCCAGCCCAATCTGGGCGTCCTCTTCCTGGACGGCAACATGTCCACCGTGGAGACCCTGGAGTTCGTGCAGCGCCTCCGGTCGGCCTTCCACGAGCTGCCGCCCATCGTCATGGCGGCGGAGGACATCTCCACCGCCATCGTCCTCGCCGCGAGGCGGCAGGGCGTGAACCAGCTGGTGGTGCGCCCCTACGCCCTGGACGCCGCCTTCTCCTCCGTTCTCACGGGGCAGATGGCCCTGAAATAGGATCCACCCATGAAGCTCCGCGCCTGGGCCGCCCTGGCGGCCCTCCTCCTCCCCCTGGGCGCCCAGGAGACGCCCCACCCGAACCGCCTCGCCTGGCTTTCCATCTTCCCCGAGCCCCTGCCCGAAGGCAGGACCCAGTTCGCCCTGGAGGCCAGCAACCAGTTCCTGCGCCCGGACCGGCGCGATACCGGGGACGGCCTCACCCACGCCCACCTGCAGGGCGAGGACTGGAGCCTGGTGTCGGACCTGGCCGGGGACCTGGGCCCGGGCCGCTTCAATGTGCGCGCGCGGGTGACCTACCGCTCCTCGGGCATCGCGAGCCGGGCCATCATGAACTGGCACGATATCCTGGGCGTGGAGCAGGGAGGCCGGGACCAGGCCCCCACCTTCGACGATGTGTACCACCTGGACAGCAACGGGATGACGGTCTTCGACCTGCGCCGGCCGCGCCTCCAGATCCAGGGCGTGGACCTGGCCTGGGTGCTCCCCTTCGGGGACGGGGCCCGGGGCGGCCGCGCCGGAGCCAGCCTCCAGCTTCCCACGGGCCATCAGGACACCCTCCAGAGCAGCGGCGGCGTGGGCTTCCTGGCGGGCCTCGCCCTCTGGCGGACCTTCGGCCCCGTGCGGGTGTGGGCCCAGGCGGAGAACGTTTGGCAGGGTCTGCCCGAACACAGCCCCCTGCGGGCGGTGATCAGCCGCCAGCACTTCTTCCGGGCCTATGCCGGCGCCAGCGTCCAGGGCCCCGGAGGCTCCTTCCTCAAGGGCTTCGGCCTGGACCTCTCCTGGTCGTACAGCGAGACCCCCTACCGCACGGGCCTCGTGCGCATCGACAAATACGGCCTGCAGCAGACCTGGGTCTTCCGCCACGAGCGCCTGCCCAGGTGGCGCTTCGGTTTCACGGAAAAGGGCGGCACCTTCACCAACCCTGAGATCACGGGCTTCGTCGTCTTCCGGCCCTGATCTCTCGTTAGGTAGTCTGTTCGCACGCCTGATATTATGAGGCCTTCAAGGAGGCGATATGAGCCGGACGGGCGTGGTACCTACCCAAAAGGCTGTTGTTATCGCGGTCCTCTTCGCGTCGCTCGGGGCCGTCACGACCCTGATCCTGCAATCGAGCATGCCTTTCGGACTCCGGGTCCTCCTGGGGGTGGGGCTGCTGGCCGTCCTCGCCTGGGGCGCCCGGATCCTGGATCGGGGAGGGATCGCCGCCCTGGGTGACCAGCTGGCCAAGGCCGACCTGGCCCTGCGGCTGCCCCCGGAGGGGGAGACGGCCCCCCTGGCCCGGGCCTTCAACGCCTTCCAGGACCGCACGGGCCGTTCCGTGAAGGAGATCAAGCGGGAGGCGGCCCAGGTGGCGGCCCTGGCGGAGCATCTGGCCGCGGGGTCCCAGGAGATGCGGAGCGCCTCGGATATGGTGGCCCGGGGGAGCGAGCTCCAGAAGACCTCCGCGGAGCAGGTGGCGGCGGCCATCCATGAACTGTCCGCCTCCGTGGAGCAGGTGGCGGGGAGCGTCCAGAGGACCCATGAGAAGGCCCGGGATTGCGGCAGCCTCGCCGAGGAGGGCGCGCGGATCGCCGGCGGCACCTCCCAGGCCATGGAAGGGATCCAGGAAGCCACGGACCGCATCGTCAAGGCCGTCCAGGTGATCCAGGAGATCTCCCGGCAGACCAACCTCCTCTCCCTCAACGCCGCCATCGAGGCGGCCAAGGCCGGGGCCCTGGGCAAGGGCTTCTCCGTCGTGGCCGAGGAGGTGCGCAAGCTCGCCGAACGCAGCGCCGTCGCGGCCCGGGAGATCGGGGGCCTCATCGAGAGCACCAACGCCTCCGTGGTGGAGGGCCGGGCGAAGACGGCCGAAAGCGCCGAGATCCTCCGGCGGATCCAGGGGGAGATCCGGGATCTGCTGCGGGACGTGGACGAGATCTCCGCGGCGTCGCAGGAACAGGCCCGCGCGGGCCAGGAGATCAGCCGCCAGACGGAGGTGAGCCGGGCCTCCGCCGAGCAGTACGCGGCGGGCGCCGTACAGATGGCCGCGTCCGTGGCGGAGGCGGGCCATACCATCGACGGCCTGGCCAAGGCCTCCGAGGCCATGGCGTCGGCCATCGCCGCGCTGCGCCTGGAGGAGGAGGGCGGGGACCTGGACCGGCAGGGGGCCATCGCCGCCCACCAGGCCTGGAAGGCCCGCCTCAAGGCCGTCCTGGACGGCCGGAGCCAGGAGACGCTGGATCCGGCCGTCCTCGGCCGGGACGACAAGTGCGGCCTGGGCCAGTGGATCCATGGGCCCGGGGGAAAGGCCCGGAACCAGACGCCGGCCTTCCAGGAGATGGTGGTGCGCCACGCGGAGTTCCACCGCACCGCCGGCCACATCCTGCAGTGCGCGCAGGAAGGCAAGCGCAGGGAGGCCTCCGAGCTTCTCGAGGGCCGCTTCTCCGCCATCTCCCGGGAGGTCATCGGGATGCTGGGCAGGCTGTAGCCAGAGGGGATGGCCGGGCTCTGCCCGGCCATCACGTGGGGGAGCACGGTGGGATCGCACGCATGGGTGCGAGCCCCTCGTTCCTGTCAGGCCAGGGCGTACATCAGCAGGATATTGAAGGCCAGGAGCGCCAGGGCCGTGGGCACCTGCGCCCGGATGACCCCGTTGGGGTCGGGCAGTTCCAGGAGGGCCGCGGGCACGATATTGAAGTTGGCGGCCATGGGGGTCAGGAGGGTGCCGCAGTAGCCCGAAAGCATGCCCAGGGCCCCCACCACCTCGGGGCGGGCGCCGTGGTGGTGCACCAGGAGCGGCAGGGCCACGGCCGCGCCCATGACGGGAAAGGCGGCGAAGGCGTTGCCCATGATCATGGTGAGCAGGGCCATCCCCAGGCCGTAGGCCAGCACCGCGGCGAGGCGGCTCCCGGAGGGCACGCCCATGCCCACGAGGCGGGCCGCAGCCCCGCCCACGCCGCAGGCGGAAAAGACGGAGCCCAGGGTGGCCAGGAGGGCCGGGAGGAGCGCCGCCCAGCCGATGGCGTCCAGGAGGCGGGCGCCCTCGGTGGCCGCGGCCCAGGGCCAGCGGCGGGTGAGGACGAGGGCGGCGGCCAGGGCGCAGGCGCAGGCCAGGGCCAGGCACACCAGGGTGGCGTTGGCGGGCTCCAGGAGGGCCCGGCCCGCGATCCTCAGGGGCCGCAGCCCCAGCACGAAGCCCAGGGTGAGCCCCGGGATGAGGAGGGCGGGCAGCACGAGGATCCCGCCCAGGCGGCGCGCGGGGGCCTCCGGGGCCCTGGAGGGCTTCAGGCCGAGGGTGGCCAGGACCGCCAGGGCCAGCACGAGCCCCCCCATGACGTCCTCCCGGATGCGGTCCCCCGCCGCGAGGGCCACGGCGAGGATGCCCCAGAAGAGAAAGGCCGCCCAGCGCAGCCGCCGCAAGGCCACCAGGGCGGCCCAGGCGAAGAGGGCCCCGGCCAGGAGGTAGGCGTGGTGCAGGCGGATCACGGCATGTCCTCCCGGTCCCGGAGCCTGCGGTCCAGGCGCCAGAGGCGGAAGCCGTGCACGAGGAAGGCGGCCAGCGCCGTGGGGATGCCCCAGAGGGCGATGCGGGCGGGCTCCAGGGGGATGCCCTGGTCCCTGAAGAAGCCCTGGATGAGCAGGACGGCGCCGAAGGCGATGAAGATGTCCTCGCCGAAGAAGAGGCCCACGTTGTCCGTGGCGGCGGCCAGGGCCCGGAGCCGGGCCAGGGTGTCCGGGGCCAGGGGGCCCCGCTCCCGCTGGGCGGCGGCCTCGACCATGGGGGCCAGGAGGGGGCGCACCGTCTGGGCGTGGCCGGCCAGCGTCGTGAGCCCCAGGGCGGACGCGGTCTGGCGCAGGAGGAGGTAGAGGATCAGGATCCTTCCCGCGGTGGCGGCCCGCAGCCCGGCCACCTTCCCCCGCACCGTCTCGCGGAGGCCGTGGCGCTCCAGGAGGCCCACCACGGGCAGGGTGAGGACGAAGAGGAGCAGGAACCGGTTGCGGACGAAGGCCGACCCCAGGAGGGCGAGGAGCTTCTGGAGGGGCAGGCCCGCGGCCCACCCCGTGACCAGGGCCGCGGCGGCCACCACCAGGACGGGGTTGGCCCGGACGGCGAAGCCCAGGATGACGACGAGGATGCCCAGGAGGGGCTTCACGGAGCGGCTGCGGGCGCGGCCACGGCGATGCCCGCGCCGTCCAGGGCCTCCCGCACGGCCCGGGCGGTGGCCAGGGCCCCCGGGGCGTCCCCGTGGATGCATACGGTGCCGGCCCGGATGGGCACGTCCTCCCCCGTCCGGGCCCGGACCCGGCCTTCGCGCACCATGCGCAGGACCCGCTCCGCGGCGAGGGCGGGGTCCTCCACGAGGGCCCCGGGCAGGCCCCGGGGCGTGAGGGAGCCGTCGGCCTCGTAGCCCCGGTCGGCGAACACTTCGGGCACCGGACGCAGGCCGGCCTCCTCCGCCGCGGCCACCAGGGCGCTGCCGGAGAGGCCCACCAGGGCGAGGCCCGGATCGGTCTCGCGCACCGCCCGCGCCACGGCCCGGGCCAGGGCCGGATCTGCGGCGGCCATGGTGTAGAGGGCGCCGTGGGGCTTCACGTGGGCGAGCCGCGCGCCCTCGGCCCGGGCGATGGCGGCCAGGGCCCCCACCTGGTAGAGCACCATGAGGCGGACCTCCTCGGGGCTCACGGCCATGGCGCGCCGCCCGAAGCCCTGCAGGTCGGGCAGGCCCGGATGGGCCCCCACGGCCACGCCCCGGTCCCGGGCCAGGCGCACGGTGCGGGCCATCACGGAGGGATCCCCCGCGTGGAAGCCGCAGGCCAGGTTGGCCGAAGTGACCCATGCCAGGAGCTCCGCGTCCCGGCCCAGGGTCCAGGCGCCGAAGCCCTCGCCCATGTCGCAGTTGAGGTCGATGCGGAGGGTCATGGAGACATCATGCCCCATCCGGCGCCTCCATGCGCCTGCGCAGGCCTTCCTCCAGGGCCCGGAGCCTCGCCTCCCGCTCCCGCAGGAGGGCCATGGCCTCGCCGGGTTCGCAGGCCCGCAGGCGCAGGGCCTCTCCGGCCCGAAGCTGGGCGGCGGCGGGGTGGTCCACGCTGGCCACCTCCCCCAGGCGCGGATAGCCGCCCGTCGTCTGGCGCCCGGCCAGGAGCAGGATGGGCGATCCCCCCGGGGGCAGCTGGAGGGTGCCGGTGGCCACGGGGGCGCTGATCATCTCCAGGGGTCGCGCCAGGACGAGGCGGGGTCCATCGAGACGCAGGCCCATGCCGTCGGACCGGGGCCCCACGGTGAAGACCTCCCCGAAGAGGGCCTCCCGGGAGGCCGCGTCCAGGACCTCCAGCTGGGGCCCGGCCAGGAGACGCAGGACGGCGGGGCGGCCCAGGTCCAGATCCCGGTGGAAGGGGGCGAACCAGGCGGGGGCGGCGAAGGGGGCGCCGGCCCCCAGGGCCATGCGCAGGCGGGGATAGAAGGGGGGCTGGGGTCCCATGGGCAGGACGTCCCCCGCTCCGGGTGGGGCCAGGCCCAGGCCGGGCCCCGGGCTCCGGCTGCCCAGGACCTCCTCGCCCAGGAAGCCCCCGGCCACCGCCAGGTAGGCCCGGGCCCCGGCCCGGGCGGCGCCGAAGGCCAGGCGCGCCCCGGGCCGGATCCAGAGGGGCCGCCACAGGGGGACGGGGATCCCGTCCAGGGTGGCGCTGAGATCGGCCCCGCAGAGGGCCGCCAGGGTGGGCACCGCGAAGCGGAGCACGGGCCCGGCCAGGGCCACCTCCAGGGTGGCCGCCTCCGGGCCGTTGCCCACCAGGAGATTGGCGATGCGGTGGCTGAAGGGATCGGAGGCCCCCCCGGGGCCCAGGCCCAGGTGCTGGGTCCCGGGCCGGCCCATGTCCCGCAGGGTGGCCAGGGGACTGGCCCGCTCCACGTGGACGCTCACGGGACCTCCACGAAGCGCAGCAGGTCCCCGGGCCTCAGGAGGCAGGGCTCCGGGCGGCGCGGATCGAAGAGGACGAGGGGGGTGCGCCCGATGAGGCGCCACCCGCCCGGGCTCTCCAGGGGGTAGATGCCGGTCTGGGCCCCGGCGATGCCCACGGAGCCCGCGGGCACCCGGGTGCGGGGCGCGTCCAGCCGGGGCGCGGCCAGGGCCGGGTCCAGGCCGCCCAGGTAGGGGAAGCCGGGGGCGAAGCCCAGGAAGTGGACCCGGTACGTGGCCCCCGCGTGGCGGCGCGCCACCTCCTCCGGGGCCAGGCCGCAGTGCCGGGCCACGGCCTCCAGGTCGGGCCCGTCCTCCCCGCCGTAGCGG
>DATGXY010000208.1:0-2274 GCA_035298525.1 Holophaga sp. | reverse complement strand
CCGGCCCGCCGTCAACCCCGGCGCCCTGGCCCTGGTGCCCGACCTGGGCACCCGCACCGAGCTGCTGGCTCCGGGGAAGACCCAGGGCACCTTCCGCCTCAACGGCGTGGTGGGCCCGGACAAGACCGTCATCCTCCGCTGGGCCAACGACCGGGGCGAGATGCCCCTGGACGGCGTCATCGTCTACCGCCAGAAGGTGGGGGACACCGCCTGGAAGGAGCTCAACGCCCGCAAGCCCGTGGCCTTCTTCCGCACCGACGGCCTGGAGTCCCGGCTCCGGCGGCTGAGCCCCGAGAAGCGGGAGACCCTGCTCTCCCTGGCGCACAGCGACGTGGCCCGGGAACCGGTGACGGGGCGGCGCCTGCTGCTCCCCGGCGCCGCGCCCAAGGGGGCCCCCCAGACCTTCTCGGACGTGAAGCTGGACAAGGTCAACGACCAGTTCCGGAATCTGCGGGCCACGGGCCGCCTCGCCGTGGCGGACCTGCACCTCATGAACGCCCACGCGGACCTGGACCCCGACGCCGCCGACGCGTACGGCCTCGCCTACCGCGACCGCCCGGGCTCCGGGCAGTGGCGCTACCGCATCCGCATCAACCTGCCCGAGGGGGGCGCCGTGGAGGCCGAGTGCCCCAAGGTCTTCGACCCCTCCGTCCCCACGCCCATCCCGCCCCCCCAGGCTCTGGCCACCAAGAGCGGCAACGGGTCCGTGCTCCTGGACTGGAAGGCCCCCGGGGTGGACACGGTGGCCGCCTACAACGTGTACCGCGCCGACAACCCCAACGGCCCCTGGCGGCGCGTGAACGCCCAGCCCGTGAAGCTCGTGGGCCTCACCGCCGAGGATCCCGAGCTGACCCTGGCCCGGGCCAACGCCCGCAGCGCCTTCATCACGAGGGAGATGCAGAAGGTGGGCCCCGCGGCCCTCACGCCCGAGCGGGTGGGCCTGATCCGGGCCCAGGCCACCGAGTCCCTGCCCGCGGATGCGGCCCTGCCGGCCCTTCCCGCCGCCCAGAGCCAGGCCATCAAGGCCGCCGTGGCCGCGGGCCGGCTCCACGGCGCCGGTCCCGTGAAGGCCCTCTCCGTCTACACCGACAGCATCAACGACCCCGGCAACGGGGATCTGGTCAACGAGCGGACCTACCTGTACAAGGTGGTCTCCGTGGACATCTCAGGGGCCGAGGGCAAGCTGGCCGATTCCGCGCCCGTGGCCGGCATCCCCAAGGACCTGCAGCCCCCCGTGACCCCGGGCCGCCCCATGCTCGCGGGCATGGCGGTGGTGGGCAGGCGCATCCTGGATGCCAACGCCCTGCGCATGAAGGATCCCCAGCTCTCCGAGACCCGGCGGGCCCTGGCCCTCAAGGCCCCCGGCGCCCTCACGGCCCCGCGGGTGGCGGGGCCCCTGTACGCGGGCGGCACGACCCAGGCCTCCGCGGCCCTGGCCACCCCCTCCGCCGCCGCCTCCGCCCAGGGCGCGGCCACCTCGGTGCGGCCCGAACTGGCGTCCCTGTCCGTGTCCGAACTGCGCCGCCTGAAGCTGAGCCGCACCCTGGCCACCATGCCCGTGAAGGACCTGGAGGCGGCGGCGGAAGCCTCCGTCCTGCGGTCCAACCCGGACGGCTCCGTGCCCCCCGCCGACCTGGTGTGGGCCGCCTCCCCGGACGGGGATCTGCGGGAGTACACCGTCTACCGCTCCACCAACAAGGGCCCCATGGCCCGCATGGCCACGGTGACGGCGCCGGCCTGGAAGGACGGGAGCCTGGAGGCGGGCAAGGCCTACACGTACGTGGTCACCGCCACGGACCAGTTGGGCAACGAATCCTCCCGCTCCGCGGAATGGACCCTGCAGGTGTGCGACAGCTCCCTCGCGGGCCGCCTCGCCGTGAAGAGCTTCGCCGGGAAGGTGTCCACCGGGGCTGCCCCGGGCCTCGTGGGCAAGCGGTTCATCCGCCCCGCGGACCGGATCATGGGCACCACCGGGCTGGATCGCCTCTCCGCCGTGAAGGGGGCCCTCAAGTCCGCCCAGGCCTCCACCCACCTGGTCGCGCCCTATGCCGCCCCCAAGCGGGCCGCGTCCCACGTGACCCTGGCCCCCGCCACGGCCCGCGCCTTCACCAGCACCTCCGCCCCCGCGGCCCCGACCGCCCAACTGGGCACCTCCCCCTCGGCCCCGCCCCCAGGGGGCACCGCCAACCTGGGCACCAGCGCGTCGCCCGCCGCCGCGGCCCACACCCAGGCCCTGGGCACGGTGCCCGCCCGGACCCTGACCGTGCCCACCCT
>DATGXY010000207.1:0-6925 GCA_035298525.1 Holophaga sp. | reverse complement strand
CTCCACGGCGCGCCTGGCGGCGGCCCCGTCCAGGGCGGGCACGGTGCCCACCAGGTCCCCGGTGGCGGGATCGCGCACCTCCAGGGGGGGGCCGTCGACCCAGGCCCCGCCCACGTAGGCCTGGCTCCGGAGCAGATCGGGATCCTTGAGCGCGAGCATGCGGGCCTCCTCGGGCTCCCGGGCTACTTCTTCCTGGCCTCGCCGATGGCGACGCTGGCGGTCTGCTCGTTGTTGCACAGGTCCGTGACCCGGACGAGCACGCGGCTCCCCAGCACCCGCTCCCGGGGCAGGACCACATCGAAGAGGGCCTCCTGGGTATCGAAGATCCGGGTCTCGGGGGCCACCTGCACCCAGGCTTCGCCGTCCGCGCTCACGGCCGCGTCCTTCAGGACGCTGGTGGCGTCCCGGGCCGTGAAACGCACCCGCACGCCCTCGCCCTGGAGGGTGGCGGTGAGCTCGGAGATGACGGGGGGGGTGTGGTCCACGGTGAACACGGCCGTGCGCCAGGTGCTCGCGAGGGCGGCGTTCACGGGCTCGCTGGGGGCGTCGCTGGCCACCACCTCCAGGCGGTAGCGGCCATCGGGCACCACCAGGCTGTCGAAGGTGAAGAAGCGCTCGCGCCAGGCCTTCTCCAGGGGGAGGGGGGCGCCGGATTCCGGCAGGAGGCGGATGGCGAAGGAAAGGGGATCGCCGTTGGGGTCGTTGACCTTGAAGATGAAGGCCTGGGCGCCCCGGCGGAAGCTGCGCTTCTCGGACCCCGCGTAGCCCAGGGAGGGGATCAGCTTCTGGGTCTCCAGGGGCACGCGCTCGATGCCGATGTCGTCGGGGGGCGCGTTGCGGGTGATGACGAGGCCGGGGGGCATGATCTCCACCCCTTCCCACACGGGGGCCAGGTTGCGGTTGGCCCAGTGGACCCGCACGCTCTCCACGGTGGGGGTGGCGCCGCCCCGGGTGCTGGCGAGCTTGAGCCGGAACTGGGCGAAGCGCGCGGGAGGCAGGTTGGGGCGCTCGCCGCCCACCAGGGGCGGGGTCCAGGCGGTCCAGGTGCCGTCGGGGGTCTCCGTGGGCCCGGTGCGCACCTGGTAGTCCACGGAGGTGCCCTGGGGCAGGGAGGCCTCCACGTAGGCCCGGCCCCAGTCCGCGATGGGGGCGCCCTTCAGGATGCGGCTCTCCAGGGTGCCCTCCGTGGCCTGGACCTGGTTCAGGAGGTGCAGTTCGGCGGGGTTGGAGGCCACGACCATGAGGTCGGAGCCCGCGGGCAGGAAGGCCGTGGCCTGGGCCGCGCCCAGGTCCTGCTGCGCCGCGAAGGGGTTCTCGCCGCGCTCGGCGTCGGAGAGGGGGATGGAGAAGATGCGGGAGCGGTTGCCGGTGCCCACCAGGAGCTGGCCGTTCCAGGCCGCCAGGGCGAAGATCTGGCTCTGGGCGCTCTGCCAGAGGGTCTGGGGCACCCCGTCCCGGTCGATGCGGATGACCGCGGACCGGGTCTGGACGCCGGGCTCGGCCAGGTAGCCTTCCCGGCGCTCCAGGCTGCCGGAGGCGAAGCGGTTGCTGACGCCGCTGGTGGCGCCTGCGTAGACGCGGCCCCCGTTCAGCACGAGGGCGTGGACCTCCTCGAAGCCGGTGGCGGCGAGGGTCTCGAGGCGGTCTCCGGTGCGCACGCCGGTATAGCGGGCCACCAGGCCCCGGCCGTGGGTGCCCAGGTACCAGGCCCCCTTGCCGTCGGAGGCCAGGGCGGTGAAGGCCGTCTCCTCGGGGAGCTCGGCCAGCCTGCGGGAGCTGCCCTCCCGGGCCAGGAGCAGCACGGCGCCCTTCTCGCCGCCGCCGGCCACCACCAGGTCGTTGCCGTCCACGCCCATGGCCCACACGAGGCGGGCCTCGATGTCGCAGAAGGGCTTCACCTCGCCCGCGGGGGTGACCCGCAGGAGCTTGCCCTCGCCGGAGGGGGCCACGATGAGGTCGTTGCCCAGCCGGGCCATGGCGAAGACGATGCCGCCCTTCACCTGGGCCAGGGGCTTCACCTGGCCCGCGGTGTAGCGGAAGAGCTTGCCCTCGTTGCCCGCGGAGAGGAAGGCGCCCGCGGCCCCGTCGGGGACGGCGGACCACACGACGCCCTCGGGCAGCTGGGCGATGCGGCGCAGGGCCGAGGCCAGGCGCAGCTTGCCGTCGGCGCCCACGGCCACGCCCCGCGCCTCGGCGGTGAGCCAGTCGTTGAAGCCGCTGAAGGTGGCTGAAGGCTGCTGGGCCCGGAGGCCGGAAACGGCCGCGAGGACCGCGCAGGGGACGAGGAGGGATCGCTTCATCGCTGACTCCGGGGGGCCTATTCGACTTCCAGTTCCATGGTGACCAGGCCCCGGACCTCGGTTTCGAGGGGCAGGACGGTCCGGCTCACGATCTGGCGCTGCAGGCGGTTGGCGTTGAAGTCGCCGTCCGCGCCCAGCATGGCGCTGATGGTGGGGGGAACGCCCTCGATGCGGGCGCCGCGCAGGCCCGCGCCCGGCTGGGCCTGCACGAGGAGGGCGTAGGCGTGGTTGTTCTTCATGCCGCCGTTGAGCATGCGCACCAGGTCGCCCAGGCCGCCGAGGTCGATGGCGCGCTCGTCGGGATCGGCCTGGATGAGGCTGAAGCCGTCGCCCACCAGGAGGGTGGCCTTGCCGGGCCGGGCCGAGGGGGGCACGAAGAGGTTCATGACGACGCTCTCCCGGGTGCCCTGGATGTTCTGGAGCATGACGTAGACGGGCAGGGTGGAGCCGCGCTTCACCCGCGCCTTGAGGGTGCGCACGCCGGCGACGGCCGTGAGGTCCAGGCGCTCCTCGGCCTTCACGTTGAGGGAGATGCCCTCCACCACGGGGCGCTCCCAGGGGTTCATGGTCAGCACCTGGAGGATCCCGCCCAGGTAGAGGGCCAGGCGGTTGCCGTTCAGGTCGGCCACCATGCACTCGATCTCGATGGGGGTCTGGCCCGCGAGCTTGATGTTGCCCTGGAGGGAGAGGCTCTGGAAGCCCTGTCCCTTCACGTGGGCCGACAGGGACTGGGAGAGGGTGACCGCCGCCAGGTTGGGGGTCAGCAGGGGGTGGTCCATGAGCTCGAAGCGCAGGTTCAGGGCCCGCTTCCCGCCCAGGTTCAGGCCCAGGCGCATGGGGATGGTGCGCGCCTCGGCGCCCAGCAGGCCCGCGACGCCCATGGAGCGGTCCAGGCGCAGGGCGCCCACGGGGGCCACGGGGGTGGCCACCTTGAAGCTCTCGTTCCAGTTGGGGAGGCAGGTGGCCACCGTGGCCGACCACAGGGGCATGTCCACGGAGCCCAGGTTGAAGTACTGGTGGCCAAGGGCGTAGAGGCGCTTGCCGCTGACGTAGGTGATGGTGCCCGCCGCCGAGATGTTCAGGTCGCCCTGCACCAGGTTCATGGCCACCATGCCCCCGGGCTCCATGGGGCTGGCCTCGCCGCCGGAGGCCGCGCCGCCGGGGACGGCCACGGGCCGCATGGGCAGGCCCTGCCAGAAGGGGGCGAACTCGGGGGAGGGGGAGGCCCCGGACACGGGCAGGGGCAGCGGCTGGGCCCCGTCGGGGAGGTCCATGGGACCCAGGATCTCGGACATGGGGACCATGCGCCCGCTGAGGGCCGACTTGAGCACCTTGGGGGGCTCCAGCTTGGGCAGGATCAGGGGGGTGCGGGCCGCGGGGGTCTCGTTGAGGTCCTTGAGGCCCTCCATCATTTCACCGATGGGGGTGACCCCCCCGATGGGCTCCTTCTCGAAGCCCCAGCCGATGGCCACGGCCCCGATGAGCTTGCCGTCGATGTAGCAGGGGGAGCCGCTCATGCCGGCCAGGATCCCCGTCTGGGCCAGGGGGCCTCCGCTGGCGCGGATCAGGATGTAGCTGCGGCCCGGCACCACGTTGCGCAGGATGCCCAGCACCTCGAACTGGAAGGTGTCGATCTTCCCGCCCTGGAAGACGGTGCGCCCCGTTCCCTTCATGCCCACCTTCACCTCGGACAGGTACATGAGGGGAGGGGGTTCCGCGGCGAAGGCGGAGGCCAGGGCCAGGAAGCAGGCAAGCACCAGGGATCTCAAGGGGAACGCCATTCGTGACTCTCAAAGGATCAGCCTACCAGGAAGATTGTCGGCAGTTTGGACGCCTGCCGTCCTTGATCAGGTGCCGCCAAGGGGCCCGGGGTGCCGCGGCCGGGGTGAAAAAAGTTCCCGGCCTGCCCAAACCTTCGCCTCAAAGCGGGTTGCCCCCGGGCCCCACCCGGGCTGGTAAGGTTTTCGAATGCGCATTCTCGTTCTCGGCGATGTGGTGGGGGAGCCCGGCCGTCGGCTGGTGGAGACCCATGTGCCCGCGCTCCGGCGGGAGCACAAGGTGGATTTCGTGGTGGTGAACGGGGAGAACGCGGCCCATGGCCACGGGATCACCGAGCGCATCGCCCGGCAGTGGTTCGATGAATGCGGGGTGGATGTCATCACCACGGGAAACCATGCCTTCGATGTGAAGGACATCGCCTCGGCCTTCCAGGTTGAGCCCAGGCTCATCCGGCCGGCGAATTATCCGCCCGGCACCCCGGGCCAGGGGTGGGTCAAGCTCCACGTGGACCCGGGCCTGGAGGTCCTGGTGATCAATCTCATGGGCCGGGTGCACATGCCCACCTGCGACGACCCCTTCCGGTGCGCGGACGGCATCCTGGCCCGGGAGCGCGCCGACATCGTCCTCGTGGACATGCACGCCGAGGCCACCAGCGAGGCCCAGGCCATGGGGTGGTACCTGGACGGGCGGGTGACGGCCGTGCTTGGCACCCACACCCACGTGCCCACCCTGGACGCCAAGGTCCTGCCCGGGGGCACGGCCTACGTCACCGACATCGGCATGACGGGCCCCTACGACGGGGTGATCGGCATGCGCAAGGAGGCCAGCCTGAGCCGGTTCCTGAAGGTGAAGGGGGAGAAGTGGGAGGTGGCGGAGGGGGATCCCCAGCTCCACGCCATCCTCGTGACCACGGAAGGGAAGAAGGCGGTCTCGATCCAACGTATAGTCAAGACACTCCCCTGAGCCCAGCCCGTGCCGAACTTCCTCTCGCATTACAAGATCCTGGACTTCTCGCGCATCCTCGCGGGGCCCTTCGCCACGCAGCTGCTGGCCGACATGGGCGCCGAGGTGCTGAAGATCGAGCCCCCCCACGGGGATCCCACCCGCGGCTGGGGCCCGCCCTTCGAGCCGGGCACGGGCGAGAGCGCCTACTTCCGGTGCGCCAACCGCGGCAAGCGCAGCATCGCCATGGACCTGGACGACGAGGGCTGCCGGGCCCTCCTGCACGAGCTGATGGTGGGCGCCGACGTGCTGGTGGAGAACTTCGCGCCGGATTCCGCCGAGGCCCTGGGCCTCACCTGGGAGTACATCCACGACCGCTACCCCAAGCTCATCGTCGCCTCCGTGCGGGGCTACGCCAGCGATGTCCCCGCCAGCCGGCGCCCCGGCTACGACTTCATCCTCCAGGCCGAAAGCGGCCTCATGAGCCTGGGCGGCGACCCGGGCGGTCCTCCCATGAAGACCGGCGTGGCCATCGTGGACGTGGTGGCGGGCCTCTACCTGGCCAACGGCATCCAGGCCGCCATGCTCCACCGGGAGCGCACCGGCGAGGCCCTCCACGTGGAGGTGCCCCTGATGGAGGCGGCCCTGGCCTCCCTGGTGAACGTGGCCTCCAGCACCCTCATGACCGGCGAGCCCCCCCGGCGCTGGGGCAACGCCCACCCCCAGATCGTGCCCTACCAGACCTTCCCCTGCGCCGACGGCGAGGTGGCCCTGGGCTGCGGCAGCGACCGGCAGTTCGAGGTCCTGGCCCTGTGGGCGGGCCTGGACCTGGAAGCCGAGCCCCACTGGCGCCTGAACCGGGGCCGGGTGGAGGACCGGGAGCGGGTCGTGGCCGCCCTGGAGGCCCACTTCCGCCGCACCCCCCTGGAGGGGGTCCTGGCCTTCTGCGAAGCCCACGCCATCCCCGCCGGGCGCGTGCGCACCGTGGACGAGGTGCTCTTCCGGGAGGCGGGGAACCTGCACCAGCTGGTGACGACCCTCTTCGACGCCGAGGACGGGCGCATGGTGCCCATGCTGGCGGCCCCCATCCTCTTCAACGACCTCCGGGCCCGGTCCCGCATCGCGCCCCCGAGGCTCCGCGAATGAAGCGTCCCCGCAGCTCCGGCCTCGTGAGCCTGCGCGCCGCCGCCGGGGAGGAGCCGCCCCAGGCCCGGCTCGAGGCCTCCCTGCGCAGGTCCTGGCTCCTGGTGGTGGGTCCCGCCCTGGTGGGCCGCACCCGCCTCCTGCGGGTGAAGGCCGGCGTGCTCGTCGTCGGCTGCTGGGAGCCCCACCTGATCCCCAGCCTGCGGCGCAGCGCCGAGGAGACCTGGCCCCAGGTGCGGGAGCGTCTCCAGCGCACCTGGCGCACCCCCTTCCGGGCCATGGAGATCGTCCCCTGCGATCCCCCGCCCCCACCCGAGCCCCCGAAGCCGGCGCGGGAAGGTGATCTCCTCAAGCTGATCCTGGCCCACTGGCGGTCCCAGAAGAAAGGGTGATGGACCGGGACTGGCGGATGCGTTAAGATTCATTCTTCGTCGGGGCGTGGCTCAGCCTGGTAGAGCGCTCGGTTCGGGACCGAGAGGTCGGAGGTTCGAATCCTCTCGCCCCGACCAATGAAAAGGGGGGAGGCATGGCCTCCCCCCTTTTCATTGATCGAGGCGGGAGGTTTCGGACCTCCGATCGGCAATGGCCCGCGGTTAGGGAAAGGGCGGTCACGCATGCGTGGCCGGCCGGTCCGCCGAAGGCGGATTCCCGCGCGGAGCCAGTGCCGCGGGGCGAAGCCGAGGTTCGAATCCTCTCGCCCCGACCAATGAAAAGGGGGGAGGCATGGCCTCCCCCCTTTTCATTGATCGATGCGGGAGGTT
>DATGXY010000206.1:0-23416 GCA_035298525.1 Holophaga sp. | reverse complement strand
CCGGGAGCCTGACGGGGGCCGGCCCGGGCAGGAAGGGGGTGGGATCCGAGAGCACCTGGTCGATGCGGTCCTGGCCGGCCCGGCCCCGCTGGAAGAGGTTGGCGCTCCACCCGAGGCTCATGATGGGCCAGGCCAGGGTGGCCAGGTAGCCCGTGAAGGCCGTGAGGTCGCCCAGGGTCAGCTCATGCCGGAGCACCAGGGACCCGCCGTAGGCCACCAGCACCAGGGCCGAAAGGCCCGCGGTGAGGGCGGAGAGAGGCATGTAGGCGCCGTAGAGCATGGTCTGCTTGATGCCCATGCGGGCCTGCTTGCGGCTCAGGTCCCGGAAGATGGAGACCCGCAGGTCCTCCAGCCCGAAGGCCTGCACGACCTTCTCGCCGCTGATGGTCTCGTGGCTGAAGGTGTTGAGCTGGGAGTTGACCAGCTGGATGCGCTGCTGGAGCCGGTGGCTCCACTTGCCGATCACGTAGAAGCCCGCGGCCAGGAGGCTGAAGGGCATGATCACCGCCAGGGCCAGGCGGGGGCTGGCGTGGACCATCAGCATGAGGGTCATGGGCAGCAGGCTCGCCGTCTGGAGGAGGCTCATGAGGCCGGGCCCCGTGGCCATGCGCACCGTGTTCACGTCGTCCCCGATGCGGCTCATCAGGTCCCCGATGCGGCTCTGCTCGAAGAACGCGAAGCTTCTCGCCAGCAGGGAATCGTAGAGCTCCATGCGCTGGAGCCGCTCCACCTCCCGGGAAAGGCCGATGAGGATATTGCGCATGAGGTAGCGCCCGATGCCGGCGGCGACCGTGAAAAGGAGCATCCAGGCCAGGGCCCGGCGGCTTCCCGCGTAATTGGCCGTTTCCAGGGCGTGCACGGCCCGGCCGGACCAGAAGGGCACCCAGGCCGCCGCCAGGCTGCAGAGGATCGTCGCCGAGAAGCCCAGGACCAGGCTCCGCCGATGGGGGGCGACCAGTTTCCACCACCAGGGCGGCCGTACGGATGAAGGTGCTGCCACGAATCCTCCCGCAACCAGTGTACCCTGCCCTGGTTGGAGGCCCCATGATCCAGACCGGAACCCCCCTTCCCCCCTTCTCCCTGCAGGACGACCAGGGGACGACCGTCACCAACGCCACCCTGAAGGGCGCCTGGACCATCCTTTACGTCTACCCCAAGGACGCCACCCCCGGCTGCACCACCGAGGCCTGCGATTTCAGGGACAACTGGGCCCGCGTCCAGGGGATGGGTGCCCGGGTCTACGGTCTCTCCCGGGATTCCGTGGCCTCCCATGTCAAATTCATCGAGAAGCAGGCCCTGCCCTTCCGCCTCCTCTCCGATCCGGAAAAGACCCTGCTGACGGCCCTGGGGGCCTGGGGGAAGAAGGTGATGTACGGCAAGGAGGTGGAGGGGATCATCCGCAGCACCTTCCTCGTGGACCCGGAGGGGGTGGTGCGCCACGTGTGGCCCAAGGTGAGCGTGAAGGGGCACGTGGAGGCGGTGCTGGCGAAGCTGGCCGGCCTCTGATCAGGGAGCTTCGCCGGCCCCTTGGGGGAGCCGGGCGAGGCCCACGAGGAAATCGCACACGCCCCCGGAGGTGCGGAACCGGTGCCGGCGCACCTGGAGGGTCTGGAAGCCGGCCCGGGCGAAGAGGGCGTGGAGGCTTTCCGCGCTGAAGAAATTGAGGTGCTCGCTGGCCTTGAGGAATCCCAGGGGGGGGATGAGGTTCGCCTTGACCCTCGCGGCGCTGCTGTAGAAGTCAAGCCAGCGCAGCAGCCGGGGCCGCGCCGCCAGCCATGGGAGGGTGGCCGCGTCCCAGGGGGACACGCGGGCCCACTGGATATCGGGGCGCTCCAGGGGGACATCCAGGTAGAGGAGGCCCGAGGGGGCCACCAGGGAACGGATCGTGCCCAGGGTCTCCCAGGGATCGGAAAGATGCTCGAACACCTGGGAGGTCATCACCAGATCGAAGCGCCGGTCCCCCGCCTCCCCCAGGTTCCGGAAGGCCTCGACCCCGGCCACCGGCGGCTTGCCGGAGAGATCCAGCACGTAGCGCCCGGCCTCCCAGGCGTCCGGAATGAACTGGCCGTGGTCCCCCCCGAAATCGAGGATGCTCCGGGGACGCCAGGCCCCCTGGGAAGCCACCGTCTCCACCGTCAGGCGCTTCCGGTCGGCGATATCGGCGGGGTCCCGGCCCAGGCTGTCGTTGATGCCCCGGGTGTACCAGGGCTCCCATCGGTTCCGCTGGCTGAAATAGGTCCCGCCCCGGTAATCGCGGTAGAGCCGGTCCATCTCCGCCGCGTCCAGGCGGATATCGAAGCAGCGGAAATCGCATCCGGGGCACGCCATGAGGGCGCAGACCGGGGCCGTTCCATGCAGGACCCGCTCGGCCAGGAAGGGGGCCACGAGGGCCGGGCAGAGGGGGACCATCCGGCGCGCGCAGCAGGGGCAATGGTCGATCCGATACACCTTCGCTCCACCCGATCCGGCCTTTCCGGCCGTTGATCATCAGAACCTATGATTGAATGCGATACAACCGCCAATCGGACGCCACCCCATGAACCCATTCCGCCTCCTTCGCGCCCTGCCGCACCAGCCCGTGCGCAGGCTGGCGCTGGCGGCGGCGGGCCTCCTCATCCTGGGGATCCTGGCCCGGAGGGTGGATTGGCACCAGGTGGCCGGGCACATGGCCACCATCCGGTGGCCCTTCCTCCTGGGAGGCGTCGTCGCCGGACTGGCCGGAATGCTGCTCCGGGGATGGCGGCTGTCGGTCCTGCTGGGCTCGGCCCAGCGCTTCCTCCAGGTGTTCAAGGCCATCGTCCTCGGGTACTTCGGCGCCCTCTTCCTGCCCCTGGGGGGCGGCGAGGCCTGCCGGATCCTGGGCCTCAGGACCCTGGCCGGCTTCGACGGATCCACCGCCCTGGGAGCCGCCCTCGTGGACCGCACCTTCGATGTGCTGGGTCTGGGCCTGGTCCTGGCCGGGGTCCTCCTGGGCCATTCCCAGCTGGCCCTCACCCGGTGGCGGGAGGTCCTGGGCCTCCTGGCCGCGGCCGGGGGCCTCGGCGCCCTGGGCCTCCTGGGGTTGCTGGTCCTCCGGGGCGCCCACCCGATGCTTGATCGCCTCGCCAAGCGCCTCCGCTCCTTCCTGGGCACGCTGGCGGGCATCGCCCTCTCCCCCCGCTGGTTCCGGGCCCTGGCCATCCAGATCCTCATCACGGCCGCCGACCTGGCCGGGCTCTACGTGGCCGTCCACGCCTTCCCCTTCGGCGGCCGGATCCCCTTTGTCGCCGTCCTGAAGCTCAATCTCTACACCATGCTGGGCGCCCTGCTGCCCCTCCTGCCCGGAGGGCTGGGCCCCGCCCAGGCCGCCTGTCTCCTGGCCCTCGTCCCGGAGGGGGTGAGCCCCAGCGAGGCCCTGGCCTATTCCGTGGTGGGCCAGGCCGCCACCATCCTGACCATCCTCCTGCTGGCGCTCCTGGTCCTGGCGCGCCACCGGCCCGAGGAGGCGGGCTAGTCTGCCATACTTGTGGCCGTTCCCCGGGACGCCCATGCCGAAGATTTCCATCATCACCCCCGTCTACAACGAGGAGGCGACGGTCCGCCACTGCCACGCCGAGATCCGCCGCATCATGACCTCCCTGGGCGACGGCTACACCTACGAGCACATCTTCGGGGACAACTGCAGCCGGGATAGGACCCTGGAGATCCTCCGGGAGATCGCCCGGGAGGATCCCCACGTGAAGGTCCTGGCCTACTCCCGGAACTTCGGCGCGGAGAAGTCCGGAGTCACCCTGCTGCGCCACGCCTCCGGGGACGCGGTCGTGGGCGTGGTCGCCGATCTCCAGGAGCCCCCCGAACTGATCCCCCGGATGGTGGAGCTCTGGGAGCAGGGCAACGATATGGTCCTGGGCATCTACGAGAACCACTCGGACGGCTGGTTCAAGAAACGGGTCCGGTCCATGTACTACCGGCTGGCCTCCTGGGTCTCCAACGAGGAACTGGAAAGGAACACCACGGGGTACGGTCTCCTGGACCGCCGGGTGGTGGATATCCTGGCGGACATGGACGACTATGCCCCCTACGTGCGGGGCTGGCTCACCACCATGGGGTTCCGGAAGGCCTGGTTCCACTACCAGCGCCGCCCCAGGACGGCGGGGGAATCCAAGCACGGGTATTCCTTCCTGATGGATTTCGGGCTCAATGCCCTCATCAGCTACAGCATCCTGCCCATCCGCCTGGCCACGTACCTGGGGCTCACCCTCTCCGGCCTGTCCCTGCTCCTGTCCGTGGTCTACGCCTGCATCAAGCTCTGGAAGTGGAACTTCCAGGCCCCCGGCGCCACCACGACCATCGTCCTGGTGCTCTTCTTCTCCGGCATCCAGCTGCTGTTCCTGGGCATCCTGGGCGAGTACATCGGGGCCATCCACGCCCAGGTGCGGCGCAAGCCCTTCTGCCTGATCCGGGAACGGATCAACTTCGAGGACTAGGCCCTAGTCCCCCATGATGTTGAACCCGCCGTCCACGTAGAGGACCTGGCCGGTGATGCCCCGGGCCATATCGCTCAGCAGGAAGACGGAGGCGTCCGCCACTTCCCCCTGGTCCGTATCCTTGCGCAGGGGGGCCCGGTTGCGGTGATGGCGCATCATCCCGCCGATGCCCGAGATCCCGGAGGAGGCCAGGGTCTTGATGGGACCGGCGGAAACGGCGTTCACCCGGATGCCCTGGGGCCCCAGGTCCGCGGCCAGGTAGCGGACGCTGGCCTCCAGGGCGGCCTTGGCCACGCCCATCACGTTGTAGTTGGGGATGACCCGCTCGCTGCCCAGGTACGACATGGCGATGACGGAGCCCCCCTCGCCCATGAGGCCCTGGGCGCACTGGCAGAGGGCGGTCAGGGAGTAGGCGCTGACATCGTGGGCGACCCGGAAATCCTCGCGGCTGGTGGCCACGAACTGCCCCTCCAGGGCCGGCCGGGGCGCGTAGGCCACCGCGTGGACGATGAAGTCCAGCTTCCCCCACACCCGCTTGAGCAGCTCGAAGGTCATGAGGATCTGCTTGTCCGAGGTGACATCCATGGGGATGAGGATGGGGTTGTCCAGGCCCTCCGTGAGCTCCTTGACGTTCTTGCCGAGGCGCTCGTTCTGGTAGGTGAAGGCCAGCTCCGCCCCCTCTTCGATGAGCTTCTGGCTGATGCCCCAGGCGATGGACCACTTGTTGGCCACGCCCACGACCAGTCCGCGCTTGCCCTTCATCAGCATGGTCCCTCCCTTGAATTGCGACAACCTCTCAAAGTAGCCCAATCCGGGCGAAGCCGCCACCCTGCCCTATAATCCTGGCTATGCGCGGGCCCCTCCTTCCTGTCCTGATCTGCCTCTCCATCCCGGCCGCCGCCTACGCCCCCCGGGCCGACCTGGACGCGGGCCGCTACCTGAAGGCCCTGGCGGAGGCGGAGGTCCAGATCGCCGCCAACCCCGCCAACGCCCTGGCCTGGGCCGCCAAGTCCCAGGCCCTCACGGCCCTCGTGCGGCTCCCGGAGGCCCTGAAGGCCGCGGACCGGTCCCTGGAACTGCAGCCGGGGCTGGCGGATGGGCTCCTGGCCCGGGCCCTGGCCCGGGCGGGCATCGCCGTGCAGAAGAAGAACCTGGGCTCCCTGGGGGGCATCTCCGATTCCATGGACGACCTCCGGGCGGCCGTCAAGGCGGATCCGGGCCTGGGCGCCGCCTGGATGGCCCTGGGACTCGGCTACCAGCAGCTGCCCGGCATCCTGGGCGGCTCCACCCGGCGGGCCCTGGATTGCGCGGAATCCCTCAAGCGGGTCGCCCCCGCCCGGGGCGCGGCGCTGCAGGGCACCATCCACGCCCTGGACAAGAACTGGGGCCGGGCCAGCGCCAGCTTCGGCCTGGCCCTGACCCTGGCCCCCAAGGATCCCGAGGTGATCTACGCCTACCTGGACGCCCTGGGCAGCCGGGAGACGCGCAAGGCCATCGGCGACGGGGAGCAGAAGCGCCTCCTGGCCCTGGAAGCCCGGCGCCTCCAGCCCGCGGCCGCGGGCCGGGCCCGGGCCCTGGCCGCCGTGTGCGACGCGTTCCTGGACGCGGGCCTGCCGGAGGAGGCCTGGACCACGGCCCTCCAGGCCCTGGGCACCGTGGACGCCCCCAGCGTCCTGCGCCTGGAGCTGGGCAAGATCTCGGCCCGGAGCGGCGTCCACGCCGCGGAGGGGCTCGCCTTCCTGGACCAGGTCCTGCGGGAGCCCCTGGAAGGGGGCACGGGGGGCCATGGCTCCGCCCACTGGCGCCGGGGCCAGGTCCTCAAGGGGCTGGGCCGGCCCCAGGAGGCGCGCCAGGCCGCCCAGGCCGCCCTGGCCCTGGACCCCAAGGATTCCAAGGCGAAGAAGCTGCTGGAGGAACTGGGACGGTAGGCCCCTTCTGTTAAGGTGGGGCCAGTTCCCATTCCGCAGAGGCAGCGCATGCAGGATCAGGCCCAGCAAGGCGACCCGGACACGTTCCAGCCCCCATCCGAGGGTTCCTCCATGCCTGGCCGGCTCACGGGGGGGATCGTCCTCTACCTGGTGCTTCCCGTCCTCCTCTTCCTCGCCCTCTGGTGCAGGCCCCTGGTGGGCCTTCCGGCCCTGGCCCTGCTGGGGTTCGGCCTCTGGCGGGGGCTTCGGCCCTTGTCATGGGGGGCGGGGAACCAGGAGGCCCCCTGGCGCGGGCACCTCGTTCCGGCCCTCCTGGCCGTGGCCTGGTGCAGCCTGGGGGGAGCCGGGCACTTCTTCTACGCCAACAAGGTGGACTGGTTCGTGCGGGACGCGGTTTTCCGGGATCTGGTCACCACGCCCTGGCCCATCGGATACCGGGTGGACGATGCCTTGTTCCTCCTCCGGGCCCCCCTGGGGTACTACCTCCCCCCCGCCCTGGTGGGGAAACTGCTCCCCCTGAGGTTCGCCGATCTCCTCCTCTGGGCGTGGACCGCCCTGGGGGTCCATCTCCTGCTGCGCCTCGCCACCCATGCCATCCGCAGCCAGTGGAAGAAGCTCGCCTTCGGCCTCGTGCTCGTCCTCTTCAGCGGCATGGATGTCCTTGGCTGGGCCCTGGTGATGGGAGAATGGCCGCGCTTCACCCAGCACCTGGAATGGTGGGGGATGTTTTTCCAATATTCCTCCCACACCACCCAGCTCTTCTGGGTGCCCAATCACAGCATCCCCGCTTGGCTCGCCATGGGTCTGCTCTGGCAGTACCGGAAAACGGAGGCCATCGCCGCACTCCTTCCAGCGCTTCTCCTGGCCCTGGCCTTCTGGGCCCCCTTTGCGGCCATCGGGTTGATCCCCTTCCTGGTTGCCTTCGCCCTTCACCGGTTCCCGGATCCGGGGCGTCTCAGGACCCTGGCCTGGCAGGTGGGCGCCGCGCTGCCCGCCGTGTTGATCCTCGGCACCTATCTTTCGGCCCAGGCGGCCTCCGCCGGGGGGGCCTTCAAGCCCTCCTTCCTCGGCCACCTGCCTTGGGGCGCGCCCCTGTTCCCGGTGCTCCTGCTGGCCTTCCACGCCCTCGAATGGCTCCTTCTTCTCCTGATTCTCCAGGTCCGCGCCCGGGATCCCTGGCTGTGGATCGCCGGCGGCATCCTGGCGGCCCTCCCCCTGTTCTGGTTCGGGCCCGGGAACGACTTCGTGATGCGGGGAAGCATTCCATCCCTTTTCATGCTGGCCGCCTCGGCGGGCGCCTTCCTTCTCCAATCGGACGCCGGGAACCGCTTCTGGCGGGGCGCCGTCCTCGTCCTGCTGCTGATCGGGTGCGCCACCCCCTTCGAGGAGATCGCCCGGAGCCTGGACAAGCCCCGCTGGTCCCCGAGCCTCACCCAGTCCCTCCAGGATCGGGGGCTGGGGAAGATCCCCCCCCACTACGGGGCCCCCGCATCCGGCGGCCCCTTGCCCAGGCTCCTTCGCGCGCCCCATATCGTGCCCCGGGGGCCCTATGAGCCGCCGGCGCAGTTGCCGCCCGTATCAACCCTATAGGCTTCGCATGGAATCCCCTTCGTCCTCCGTGGCCGCGGATGGAACATTCAGGCATCCAGGGCCCTGTGCTAGTCTGCCC
Organism: Holophaga sp.; assembly: GCA_035298525.1. Classification (GTDB taxonomy): domain Bacteria; phylum Acidobacteriota; class Holophagae; order Holophagales; family Holophagaceae; genus Mesoterricola. The sequence continues at coordinate 15,353 of DATGXY010000206.1, read as the reverse complement.
CCTATATGAAAACGCTGGGTCATCAATGGCGGTCCTGGTCGAGCCTCGCTTGGGCCATCCCCATAGCCGTCGGGCTGGTCTTGTTCCTGGCCTGGGCCTTTGGTTTCCGCGCCCTGGGCTGGGATGAGCTGGAATTCGCCCGGGCCACCCGATGGGTGGCCCACGGCCGGGTGCCCTTCCGGGATTTCTGGGAGCACCATGCGCCCCTCCAGTGGTTCCTGCTGGCACCCTGGGCCCGCCTGGGCCCGGATGCGGGCACGGGGGCGGTCCTTTGGCTCCGGGCGGGAATGCTGCCGGCATGGCTCCTGGCCTTCTGGGCGGGACAGGCCCTCCTGGCCCGCCACCGCATCGCCTCGCACGCCCGGTACCTGGCCGTGGCCCTTCCCCTCCTCTGCCCCTTCTTCACCCTTTGGGCCGTGGAATTCCGCCCGGATTCCCTGGGCACCGCCTTCCTGGTATGCGCCCTCGCCCTGTGGCGCCTGGGGCGGGGAAGGCTCCGGGCCTTCGCCTCGGGCCTGGCCCTGGCGGCGGCCGTCCTCGCCAACCTGAGGATGGCGGTCCCGGCCGCGGGCCTCCTGGTCCTCTTTGCCGCCATCCGTCCCGCCGGAAGGCGCTGGGGCTTCAACCGCAGGGCCCCCTGGGCGGCCCTGGGCTTCGGGGCGGCCTTTCTGGCCTGGGGCCTCCAGCTCGCCGCCACCGGCAGCTTCATGACCGCCTGGAATGCCCTGTTCCGCCAGAACAGCTGGTTCAATCACTACCTCCACACCCAGCCGCCGGTCACCACCTTCCGGTCGGCCCTCCTGGCCCCCTTCACGGGGCTGGACCCCGTGGGCATGATCCTGCTCCTGGCCGCGGCCTGGAGCTTCGCCAACCTGGCGCGCCGGCCCGCGCGGCCGGGGCTGGGCACCCTCCTCGCCCTCGTCCAGGCCCTGCAGCTGCTTTCCATCGCCCAGCTGGGCATCCATTACCCCTATCACTTCCAGGGCGTCTTCCTCATGGGCGCCTGGCAGGCGGCCATCCTGGCCATGAGGTGGCCCGCGGGAAGGACGCCCATCCTGAGGGGAGCCTTCCTGGGCCTGGCGGCCTTCGCCGTGCTGCACCTGTGGCAGGCCTCCACCCGGGAGGACCTGCGCGCCCAGGGCCGGGTCATGGCCGATCTTTCCCGCTGGACCCGTCCGGAAGAGCGGGTCCTGGACGCCGTGGGCTTCGCCCTGGACCGGGAGCCGGCCTACCCGCTTTGGTTCATGCCCTCCCTGGGCCGGGCCCTCATGCGGGAGGGCCGGGTGGCCCCCTACCGGGCGGAAGGGTTCCTGGCCCATCCCCCCGCCGCCATCGTAATGACCGACCGGATGCTGCACTGGCTGGTGGAGTGGCCCGAACTGCAACCCCTCATCGGCCGTCTCTACGTGCCCGCGGACCCCTTCCTCCTCCTGCCGGGCATGAGTGCCCGCCTGGATGCCACCTACCCCGCCGCCCAGTGGCAGGTCCCCCGCACCGGCACGTACCAGGTGGTTGCGAGCGGGATCCTGGCCAATCATCCCTGGCTCCACAAGCCCTTCGACTACTTCCTCGCCCAGGGGGCCACCCACGCCAGCCTCCGGGTGGATCCGGCCCAGGCCCCGCCGCCACCTCCCCTGGCCTGGACCCTGGATGGCCACCCCCTGGCCCCGTCCGGTACCCTTTCCCTGACCCAGGGCGCCCACCTCCGGGTCCAATCCGCCTCGGGCACCCCCGTCGGGGTCTTCCTCCTTCCCGTGGATCTGCCGGCGCGCTTCTCCAATCCCCTGCCCGGCTCCACCATGGATACGGACCTCTACCAGATCTGGAAACCCGAATGACGGAAGGATGGAGACCATGACCCGCAAGACGGCCCTCATCATCGGCGCAGGCCCCGCGGGGCTGACCACCGCCCATGAAATGCTTGCGCGCACGGAGGTCCAACCCGTCGTCCTGGAGGCCCTGGACGCCATGGGCGGCATCTCCCGCACGGTGGAGCACAAGGGCAACCGCATGGATATCGGCGGCCATCGCTTCTTCTCCAAGTCCGACCGGGTCATGGATTGGTGGCTGGCCCGCATGCCCCTCCAGGGGGCCCCCGCCCGGGATTACCGGGAACTGGGCCGGAAGGTGCCCGTCTCCACCGCCCCCGGCGCCCCCGATCCCGACCGGGAGGACCGGGCCATGCTCTGCCGGGACCGGCTGAGCCGCATCCTCTTCCTGCGCAAGTTCTTCGATTACCCCATCTCCCTGAGCGGCCGGACCCTGGGCAACCTGGGGGCCTGGCGCACCCTCCGCATCGGGTTCAGCTACCTGTGGGCCCGGCTCTTCCCCGTGAAGCCGGAGGAAAGCCTGGAGGCCTTCTTCATCAACCGCTTCGGCCGGGAACTCTACGGCACCTTCTTCAAGGACTACACGGAAAAGGTGTGGGGCGTGCCCTGCCGGGAGATCAAGGCCGAGTGGGGGGCCCAGCGCATCAAGGGGCTCTCGGCCACCCGGGCCGTGTTCCACGCCCTCCGCAAGGTGTTCAAGGGCGAGGGGGGGGACCGCCAGAAGGGGACGGAGACGAGCCTCATCGAGCTCTTCTACTACCCCAAGCTGGGGCCGGGCCAGATGTGGGAGACGGTGGCCGAGGGCATCCGGGCCCAGGGGGGGGAGATCCTCACCGGGCAGCGGGTGGAGCGCCTGGACCTGGAAGGGGGCCGCATCACCGGGGCCTGGGTGAAGGATCTGGCCACGGGGCGCACCGAACGCCGGACGGCGGACCTCTATGTGTCAACCATGCCCATTTCGGAACTGGTGGCCGGCCTGGGGCAGGAGGCCCCCCCGGCGGTGCGGGAGGTGGCGGCGGGCCTCAAGTACCGGGACTTCATCACGGTGGGTCTGCTGGTGGACAAGCTCCTGGTGAAGAACGAAACGGCCATCCCCACCCGCAACGGCCTGGTGCCCGACAACTGGATCTACATCCAGGAGAGCGACGTGAAGCTGGGCCGGCTCCAGGTCTTCAACAACTGGAGCCCCTACCTGGTGGCCGACCCCGACAAGGTCTGGCTGGGCCTGGAGTACTTCTGCGACGAGGGGGACGGGCTCTGGTCCCAGTCCGACGAGGCCATGATCGCCCAGGCCCGGCAGGAGCTGGCCCGGATCCACGTGGCCCGGGAGGAGGACGTGCGGGACGCCGTGGTGATCCGGGTGCCCAAGGCCTACCCGGCCTACTTCGGGACCTACGACCGCCTGGACGAGGTCAAGGCCTTCCTGGACGGCATCCCCAACCTCTACCTGGTGGGCCGCAACGGCATGCACCGGTACAACAACCAGGACCACTCCATGCTCGCGGCCATGACCTTGGTGGACAACCTGGTGGCCGGCGTCGATGACCGCGCCGCCCTCTGGTCCGTGAACACGGAGGAGGAGTACCACGAGGCCAAGCGTGGCTGACCCCGGGCTCCGCGGGCTCTTCCTGGGTCCCACCTCGGACGGCCGCGTCCAGTTCTTCCGCTACCTCTTCGTGGGCGGGGGGGCCTTCGCCGTGGACTTCCTCACCCTGTGGACCCTCACGGCGGCGGGGGGCCTGCACTACCTCCTCTCCGCCGTCTTCGCCTTCGGGGCGGGCCTCACCTTCAACTACCTCCTGAGCGTCGCCTGGGTCTTCCAGGACCGCGCCCTGGGAAGCCGGCGGAACGAGTTCCTGGCCTTCGCCCTCATCGGGGTGGTGGGCCTGGGCCTCACCGAGGCCGGCCTCTGGGTCCTGGCGGGGAAGGCCGGAATGGACTACCGGATCGCCAAGATCATCGCCACCATCCTCGTCTTCGCCTGGAACTTCACCGCCCGGAAGGTCCTCCTCTTCTCGGGACGGCGGCCTGACACCCCGCGTCAACCGAACTGACGCAGCGCGTCAGTTTGACCCTTCAAAATTTTGAATCCTCCATTTTTTTCCTGCTTCCCACCCTGCAATTTCGGGATTAAGGTAGTGACAATCAAATCCCCGGGCCTACCAAATCGTTGGTACAGCTCTTGCACGACGGAGTGGCCCCGTCCCTAAAGGAGACATCATGAAGAAGCAGTCCGGTTTCACCCTCATCGAGTTGCTCCTGGTGCTGGCCATCATCGGCATCATCAGCGCCATCGCCATCCCGGCCCTGCTCAGCCAGCGCGCCCGCGCCCGCGACAAGTCCGCCATCGCCAACTGCGAGAACAACGTGGGCGATTGCGTGGGCCAGTGGGACAAGCTCCGTGAGGCCGGCACCTCCATGAACGCCGCCGCTTCCGGCGTGCGCAACTACCTGATCAGCGCCCACACCGGCGAGAAGAACCCCTGGAACGCCCAGCAGGCCGCCTTCACCACCACCACCACCATCGCCGCCACCCACGCCACCATGAGCGCCTTCATCGGCGCCGTGAAGAATGGCGCCACCACCCAGGGCTTGGCCGCCCTCTACATCCAGACCCCCTCGGGCTCCACCCCCGGCTTCATCGGCATCGGCACCACCGTCGGCACCGCCGTCAACGGTTCCACCAAGTTCGTCAAGGCTTCCGCCATCGAGTAGTTGTAGGCTGGAATCCGCCAGGGAGGAGGCCCCCCGGGGCCTCCTCCCTTTTTTTGGAGTTCGCCATGGTCAAACGCCTGGGCCGGTGGGCCATACCCCTGGCAGCGGGAGCCGCCTTCCTGGTTGCGCTCGGCCTCCTGGCCTTGCTCTTTTACCGGCGGGAGGAGGCCGGCCTGGCGCTTCTCTTTGAGCTTGGATTCAAGTCCCCCGAAGTCAAGCGGTTCGGGACCATGTTCGCCCTTCGCCTGGTGCTTCCCTTCTACATGGTCTCCGGGCTCTTCCTGTGGCTGGCCACCCTGGGGGCCGGCACGGCCTTCAAGCGGGGGTGGTCGGATTCCTGGCGCATCCGGGATGGGTTCCTCCTGACCCTTTCGGCCCTCCTCTGGGCCCACGCGGTGCTGTGGTGGGAGGTGCCGGCCACCCTGTGGGTGCTCCCGGGCATCCGCATGCTGCCCTTCTGGCTCATCTACCCCCTCCTCGCCCTGGCCACCTGGGCCTACCCCTGCGCCTGGCTCCGGCGCAGCGGCCTGGGCTGGACCCGGGGGACGGCCCTGGCCGGCCTCTGGCTGGTGCTGTGGTCCGCCCCGGCCCTCCTGCCCAACCGGATCCCCCGGGTCCTGTCCCCCGCCAAGACCGGGAACCAGGCCACCAAGGTCCTCATCATCGGCCTGGACGGGCTCCGCCAGGACGTGGGGAGCCGGGCCACGGCGGCCTGGCCCGGCGTGGCCTACGACAACGCCTACACGGTCATTCCCGCCACCCGCCTCCTCTGGCATATCCTCTGGGGCGGGGATCCCCTCTTCTACACCGTCGGCCACGCCCCCCCGGCCCTCGCCGAAATGCAGGGCGCCCAGCCCCTGCCCCTCATCGATCTGGCCGACGGAAAGGGCTGGAAGCCCCGGTTCTACATCGACGACGGCGGGACCATCGGGTTGACGGGGCGCCCCACCTCCTTTGATGACGTCCTCATGCCCGCCCCGGGATGGGAGAATTTCGTCAATTCCAATATCAGTGTCAGCTTCCCCCTCTTCGCCGCCTGGGAGAACTGGGGGCGGGCCTTCCCCACCACCAACGCCTGGGCCCCCCTGGACGGCGGCCTCAAGGAGGCCCTGCGCCTGGGCCAGGGCAGCGGCCTGGTGATGTTCCACTCCTGCCTGGCCCACGTGCCCATCTACCTGCGGCGGGACGAGGTGCGCCAGCTGCCCAGCTGGTGGACCCTCCACCCCCGGGGGCTCCAGCCCTACGTGGCCCTCGGCCAGGTCACCCCCCGGCGCCTGGCCAAGTACGACCCGAGGGCGGATCCCTTCACGGCCTACACCATCCGCATGAACTCCATCCTCCGCGCCTGGGAACCCCTCTGGCGGGGCCTGGAGAAGGACCCCCAGTACAAGGACGCCGTCCGGATCCTCTTCTCGGACCATGGTGAGCGCTTCTACCACGCCACCCCCAATGTCCGCCTCACGGGCGTCCATGGGTACGACCTGAACCCCTGGGAGGTGAGGATCATGATGAAGGTGGATGGCCCCGGCTTCCAGGCGCCGGCCGGGGCCCCCCCCCGGAAGGAGACGGTGAGCGTCCTTTCCATGCGGGACGCCCTGGCGGAGGCGATCCGCACGGGCCGGCCCTTCTCCCGCCAGACCCTGGAAACCAGCCACCCCCAGGCCCCCCTGCGCTACCACGCCCTCAGCACCGAACTCTTCACCCAGGAGCCGCAGGATCTCTACCGGAACCTCCAGGTGGGGGAACTGGCCATCAGGACGGCCCTGGGCCCCAATGGCGTATGGGCCACCCTGTACGAAAAGAGCCCCGAGGAGCGGGCCAAGGATGTGTCCCTGGCCTGGGGCCGGGGCGATGAGCTGGAGGCCATCAAGCCCCTCACCAAGGGCGGCGCGCGCAGGTTCCTGTACCGGGGCTACGAGCTCCAGGGCTACCAGGACATCTCCGAAGCCGAGTACGAGCGGAGGCGGGAGGAGATGAACCGGGCCCTGGCCCAGGACCAGGAGCGCATGAAGCCCTGACACGAACGGGGGGCGTGGGGGGACGAAGAGCGACCGAAGGGAGCGGGCGGTCCCCCCACAGGACATTTCAGGGCGTGTTCGCCGGGGCCCTTTTCCGGGCCTTGGCCAGGCTCAGCTTGATCTGGGCGTTGCCCGGGTCCTCGGCCAGGGCCGCCTCCAGCATCCGGGTGGCCTCCTTGTTCCACCCGAGGTCCAGGGCGACGAGGCCCAGAAGGATCCGGGCGTTCTGGGTCTTGGCGCCCTCCTGCGCCCGGTCGAGGCTCAGCCCCATGCGCCGCGGCTCCAGGGCCAGGAAATCGCGCAGGCACTTCACGGCCTCCTCCCGGCGCCCCTCCTCGGCCAGGGCCCTGGCGGCCATCCACAGGAGATCCCCATCCAGGGGGTCCAGGAAGAGGGCCTGCCCCATCATGGGAAGGGCCTGATCCCGCCTTCCCAGGTAGTAGTAGGTCATGGCCAGGTTCTTCCGCGCCAGGAACCAGGTGGGGGCCCGCTCCACGGCGCGCTGGAAGTAGGGCAGGGCGGCCGCCTGGTCTCCCTTTTCCGCCAGGGCCTGCCCCAGGTTCACCAGGGCGATGGGATTGGCGGGATCCAGGGAAAGCGCCCGACCGAAGAGGCTGGTGGAGGATTCCCAGTAGCCCGCCTGGATCCAGGAGAGCCCGCCCAGGAGGACCAGCACGCCGGAACCGGCGATGGCCAGGGCTTTCCGGTACCCCTCGGATCTCTCCGCCCCTTCCGCGGCCCACCAGACCAGGGCCACGAAGGGACCGATGAGGGGCAGGTACGTGTAGCGGTCCGCCATCGCCTGGCTGCCGACCTGAACGAGCCCGATCACGGGCAGGAGGGAAACCAGGAACCAGATCCAGCCCGCCAGCAGCTGGGGCCGGCGCCCCCGCTCCCGGACGACGGCCCAGGTGACCAGGGCCAGGAGGGCGAGGCAGAGCGTCCCCGCCAGGCGCAACCGCCCCAGTTCCTGCTCGGTGGTGTAGGGGTAGAAGGGCGAGAGGCCCGAGGGCCAGACCATCTTGCCCAGGTAGCGCACGTAGGCCCAGGAGGCGTTGAACAGCCGCCAGGAGATGGGCTGGAGGGAAAGCTTCACGATGGCGCCCTTCTGGGCCAGGACCGTGACCCAGCAGCTGGCGGCGCTCAGCAGCGCGAAGGGCCACTTCTCCAGGGATAGGGCCGCCAGGCGGCGCCAGGTGAAGGGTTCCAGCCTCCGCAGGGGCCAGACATCCAGGACGAGGAGGAGCAAGGGCAGACTCACGGGCATGGGCTTGGCCATGAGCGCCAGGGCATGCCAGAGGGCGGCCCAGGCGAGGCCCCGCTTGCGCCCGCCTTCCACGTAGCCCGCGTAGGCGTGGAGGGAGGCCAGGGTGAACAGGGTGCTCAGCACATCCTTGCGTTCCGAGATCCAGGCGACGCTCTCCACGTGCACGGGATGCAGGGCGAAGAGGGCGGCGACGGCGGCGCTGCGCCAGGTGGCTCCCGTGATGCGCCGCAGGAGCAGGTAGAGCCCCGCCCCGTTCAGGCCGTGGTAGAGCGCGTTCATCAGGTGGGGCCCCGCGGGCCCCTTCCCGAAGAGGCTGGCGTCCAGCATGTGGGAAAGCCAGGTGACGGGGTGCCAGTTGCAGATCCAGAACGTGGTGAAGGCCCACTTGATCCCGGCCCATGAGAGCCCGGCGAGGACGATGGGGTTGTCCTTGACGTAGGCGCCGTCGTCCAGGTTCACGAAGCCGGCCCAGGCGGTGCGGGCGTAGACGATCCCCACCGCCGCGAGCAGGGCCAGGCAGATCCTGAGGTCGAGGCGCCGCAGCGCCTTCACGCCCTGCCCCCGTGGGCCTGGAAGCGCCGCCGGTCGGCGAGGCCGATGCGGGCCAGGGCGAAGCGCAGGGCCGTGCCCAGGCAGCCGAAGCCGTACTGCACGCTGCGCCGGAAGTTGATGGAGGAGGCCTCGGTGAAGTAGCTGGCGGGGCAGGTGAGCTCGCCGATGGCGAAGTCGTTCCAGATGATCTGGGCGAGCATCTGGTTGTCGAAGACGAAGTCGTCGCTGTTGGTCTCCAGGGGCAGGGCCTCCAGGAGCTCACGCGAGAAGGCCCGGTAGCCGGTGTGGTACTCGGAGAGCTTGGCGCCCATGAGCACGTTGCCGGCGAGGGTCAGGAAGCGGTTGGCCACGTACTTCCAGAGGGGCATGCCCTGGCGCATCGCCCTGCCGCCCAGGATGCGGGAGCCCAGGGCGCAGGCGTAGAGGCCGCTGGCGATGAGGCCGGCCATGGCGGGGATGAGCTTGGGAGTGTACTGGTAGTCGGGGTGGATCATGACGACGATGTCCGCCCCCTGCTCCAGGGCCAGGCGGTAGCAGGTCTTCTGGTTGCCGCCGTAGCCCGTGTTCCGCTCGTGGACGTGCACGAGGGTCCCGGGCAGGGTGCGGGCGATGGCGACGGTGTCGTCGCTGCTGCGGTCGTCCACGAGGATCACCAGGTCCACGACCCCCTGGGCCATGACCTCGTCGTAGGTCCTCACGAGGGTCTTCGCCGCGTTGTAGGCGGGCATCACCACCACGACTTTCTTGCCTGCGATCATCGGTCCGTCCACATGGTCTGGTCGATTCTCCCAGTGATCGCGACGGGGTGCCAGCCTCGCGTGTCCGTCAGGCCCCGGGGTCCAGGTCCAGCTGCTCCCAGGCCACCCGGAAGTGCTCCAGGATCCCCTGGCGCTCGATGCGCTCCTGTTCGTTGATGCTGGCGTAGGGCCTCAGGAACACCACCCTGCGCACCCCGCGGCGCACCAGGGCCCGGGTGCAGGTGAGGCAGGGCTCGTCCGTGACGTAGGCGGTGTGGATGGAGCCGTCGCAGAACCCGAGGGCGTTCTCCTCCGCGTGGCTCGTGTGGAGGCAGCGCATGCCTGGGCCGCAGGTGTCGGGGGTGCAGTGGGGCATGCCGGGCAGGGCGCCGTTGTAGCCGCCCGAGGCGATGCCTCCGTCGGAACGCAGGAGGACGCAGCCCACCCTCAGCCGGCAGCAGGTCCCCAGGCGGCTCAGTTCCAGCGCCATGCGGAGGAAGACGTCGTCCTTGAGGGCCGCGCGGGTCATGGGGGCTCCTATCGGCTGGGGACCACCTCGATGTCGATGTGGTGCACGGGTCCGTCGGGGCGCTCCTGCCACTGGACGTGGGCCCCCAGGGCCCGGGCCAGCTGGTTCACGCCCTCGCGGGTCTCGGCCTGCAGGGCGGCCCTGAGCTCGGCATGGAGCGTGAGGCGGATCTGGGCGCCCTTGAGGCGCTCCCCCTGCCGCGCCATCTCGCGGTAGACGGCCAGCACCACGGTCTCGGCGCTGGGGCGGCGCCCGGAGCCCTCGCAGTGGGGGCAGGCGCTGGTGAGGAGGCGCTCCAGGCTGGGGCCGGTGCGCTTGCGGGTCATCTCCACAAGGCCGAAATCGCTGATCTCCACGGCCCTGGCGTGGTTGCGGTCCCGCTCCAGCTCCTCCTGCAGGCGCTTCATGACGGCCTCGCGGTGGGCGGGGTCCATCATGTCGATGAAGTCGATGACGACGATGCCGCCAAGGTTGCGCAGCCTCAGCTGCCGCACGATCTCGGGGATGGCCTCCATGTTGGTGAGGAAGACCGTCTCCTCCAGGTCCTTCTTGCCCACGAACTTGCCCGTGTTCACGTCCACGCTGACGAGGGCCTCGGTCTGGTTGATGACGATGCTGCCGCCGTGCTTGAGGAAGACCTTGGGCTGGCGCGCGGCCTCGATCTCCTTCTCGATGGCGAAGGCCTCGAAGATGGGCAGGTCGCTGGTGAAGTGCTTGATGCGGCCCACCCACTCGGGGTGCAGCCGGCTGACGAAGTCCACCACCTCGCGGTAGGTGTCGTCCCGGTCCACCCAGAAGCTGGCCACCTCCTCCCGGAAGAGGTCGCGGAGCACCTTCTGGAGGAGCCGGAAGTCCTTCCACACGAGGCTGGGGGCGGGCAGGGCCTGGCAGCTGGCCTGGAGGTCGCTCCACAGTTCCCGCAGGTAGGCCACGTCGCCGATGAGGTCCTCGTCCTTCTCGCCGATGGCCGCGGTGCGGACGATGAAGCCCTCCCCGGGCTGGGCGTGGCTCTTGATGAGGTTGCGCAGCCGCTCCCGCTCAGCGGGGTTCGTGATCTTGCGGGAGATGCCCACGTGCTCGATGCCGGGCATCAGCACCAGGAAGCGCCCCGGGAAGCTGATGTGGCGCGAGAGGCGCGGGCCCTTGCTGCCGATGGGATCCTTCACCACCTGCACGAGGATCTCCTCCCCCTCCTTCACGGGGGGCAGGGTCACGGGCACGGGGGGGAGGTCCAGGGAGCCTTCGCTGCCCTCGTCCTCGTCCGCGGTCTCTTCCGAGGGCAGGCGGTGGGTCTCGGGCTCGTCCAGGTAGAGGAAGCCGTCCTTGGCCCCTCCGATGGCCACGAAGGCGCTCTGCATGCCCTGGAGCAGCTTGGCGACGCGTCCCTTGTAGACGTCGCCCACCTGGCTCACCTGGGTGGTGCGCTCGATGAAGAGTTCGCATAACTGCCCGTTCTCGAGAAGCGCGATGCGCATCTCCAGCGGGGTCGCGTTGACCACGAGGGACCGGCGGACTTCCATGGTTTTTACCTCTCCAGAAGTCGGCGGAACCCCCTCGCGGGATTCCCCAGGCGCTCCGGGCCGTACAGGGCCGGGGGCTGAGACACTTGTAGCAAGTCTGTGCAAATATGGGAAGCCCGATCAGAAAAAGCCGGGCCGGAGTCGCCATGACCGCAGGGTTCCTCGCCTTCCTCGGGTCCTTCCTCCTGTTCCTGCTCCAGCCCCTGGTGGCCAAGCACCTGACCCCCTGGTTCGGCGGAGGAAGCCAGGTGTGGCTCACCTGCATGGTGTTCTTCCAGGCCATGGTCCTGGCCGGCTACGGCTATGCCCACCTGCTCCTGGATCGTTCGTCCCCCCGGGTTCAGGGCCGGATCCACCTGGCCTTGGCGGCCTTCGCGGGGGCCGGGCTCCTGTGGACCTGGCGGGCCTCCGGCACGCCCCTCCTGGCGCCGTCCGCTTGGATGTCCGCATCCTCCCCCCATCCCACGGGCTCCATCCTGCTGATCCTCCTGGGCTCCCTGGCCGGCACCGCCCTCCTGCTCTCCGCCAACGCCACCCTCACCCAGGGGTGGTACCTGCGGGTGACCGGACGAACACCTTATCGCCTGTACGCCCTCTCCAACGCCGGCTCCCTCCTGGGCCTTCTGGCCTACCCCTTCCTCGTGGAACCTTTCATGCCCCTCCGTGGGCAGGCCTGGATGTTCACGGGCCTCCTGGGACTGTACATCCTCCTGCTGGCGGTGTTCCTGGGCCGGGTCCGGCGCCTGGACCCCGGCCCGGGGACGGAAGGCCCGGGCGCCGGGACCCTCCGTCCCGCCTGGGTGTTGATCAGCCTGGCGGGCAGCGTCCTCCTCATGGCCACCACGAACCTGGCGACCACGGAGCTTTCCAGCGTGCCCCTGCTTTGGGTCCTGCCCCTGGTCCTGTACCTGCTCACCTTCATCATCGCCTTCGACGGCCGGTGGGACCTCTCCACCCCCCGGGCCCAGACCCTGCTGGTGGTCCTCTTCCTGGCGGGCGTCTGCCTGCTGCCCGCCACCCTCCGGTACCCGGGCCTCATGCGATACCTGGCGGTGCTCCTGGCCGTCCAATTCATCGGCTGTCTCTTCTGCCACGCCCGGCTCCATGCCCTGAGACCACCCCCCGAGCACCTGTCGGGCTTCTACTTTTCCCTGGCCCTGGGGGGCGTGCTGGGCGGCCTTTTCGTGGGTCTGGCCGCGCCCCTGGTCTTCGACCAGTTCCTGGAATTCCCCTGGGCCGTCCTGCTGGTCGGATGCGGCCTCCTCCCCGGGTGGCGGTCGGCGGCGCCCCGGAGGCGGGTGGTCCAGGGCCTCCTCGCGGGCGCCTGCGCCCTGGCCGCCCTGTACTGGGTCCGGGCCCAGTCCTCCCCCCAGGAGCGGCCCCTGCGGGATGCCTATGGCATGGTGAGGGTGGCCACCGTCGCGGAGGGCCGCGCCCGCCTGCTCATGCACGGCCGGACCCTTCACGGCCTGGAGGTCGCCGGCCAGTACACCCAGCCCCTGGCCTACTACGCCCCCCCCTCCGGGGTGGGCAGGGCCTTCGCCTCCCTGCGCAGGCGCCATCCGAACCTGCGCATCGGCGTCCTGGGCCTGGGGGTGGGGAACGTGCTCGTGTACGGACGGCCCGGCGATGAGGCCATCGTCTATGAAATCAGCCCCAAGATCATCGGGATGGCCGGCCCCAATGGGGAGGCCTTCAGCTTCGTGCGGCGCTTCCCGGGCCCCTGCGCGGTGAAGCAGGGCGACGGCCGCCTCCTCCTCTCCCGGGAAACGGCGCCCGCCTTTGATCTGCTGCTGGTGGACGCCTTCAGCGGGGCCAATTTCCCCCCGTCCCTCATCACCCTGGAGGCCCTGCGCCTGTACGCACGGCACCTGATGCCGGACGGCCTCCTGGTGGTCAACACCACCAACCGGCTGCCCCTGGACCGGCTCGTGCTCTCCCAGGCCCGCGCCCTCGGGTGGGGCGCGGTGTCCATCGCCACCCCCAGCCCGGAGAACCCGGCCGCGTTGGGCCCCCTTCTCAAGGCCAGCACCTTCGTCGTCCTGGCCGGGGACCCGGCCCGGCTCCTGGAGCCCGATCTGCTGGAAGCCGCCCAGGCCGTGTACCTGCCGGGCATCGCCTTCCCGGAGACGGGCCCCGCGGCTGAGCGCCTCCGCCCCCGGCTGGAGCGGGGGGAGAAGGCCGCCCGAAGCCTGAGGCCGTGGACGGACGACTGGAACTGCCTTTCGCTCCTGGCCCTCCAGGCCTTCCGCCAGCGGGGGGATCTCTGACCCGGAAGGCCGGCGGGACGCCTCAGGCCAGGGCGGGCTCCGGCGTCCGCTCCCGGTCGTGGGTGGCCTGGATGCGGTTGTGCTCGTCCACGAAGACGACCTTGGGCCGGCGCTCGACCGCCTCGGCCTCGGTCATCCACCCGTAGGCGGCCAGGATCACCAGGTCCCCCGCCTTCACGTGGTGGGCGGCGGCCCCGTTGATGCCGATCTCCCCGGACCCCGGGGTGCCCGGGATCACGTAGGTGCTGATGCGGGCCCCGTTCGTCACGTCGTAAATATCGATCTTCTCGTTCTCGAGGAAGCCGGCGGCTTCGATGAGCACGGGATCGATGGTGATGGACCCGACATAGTCGAGGTCGGCCCGCGTGACGACGGCCCGGTGGATCTTTCCAAGTAGGAATTGGCGCAGCATGGTGGCTCCTGGTACAGGCCTCGTTCGGGTCCCGTCCGAGCCATCAGCATGCGCCAACTGCCGGCGCCCGTCCAGTGCCGCCCCGGGAACCCGGGCAAGCGAGCGTAGGCCGGACCCATTTCTGCCACATTAGGGGTTCAGGGAAAGGGGCGCATGGAACGGCACGGGTTCTTCAACGATCGGCTGCCCGGGATCCTCCTGGCCCTGGCGGCCGCGGGCGCGGCCCTCCTGCGCATCCTCGGCCTGGGCTACATGCCCCCGGACGATGTCATGCGCCACAGCGCCTTCGCCGTCACGAACCGGGCCTGGGACGGCATCCTCGTGGGGCGCGCCGAAGCCCTCTTCGATCAGAGCCCGGGCTGGCACGCCCTGCTCCGCCTGGTCCACGGCCTCACCGGGGCGGACGCGGGGGCCCTGGCCGTCCTTTCCATCGTCCTGGGCTTCCTCCTGGTGGTGGGGGCGGGGCTGGCCTGGGTCCGGCGCCCCGAGGCCTGGGTGGCCACCCTGGCGGCCTTCTTCGCGCTGGACGGGGCCCTCGCCCAGCGAGTGACCCTGGGCCGGCCCCTGCTGGTGAGCGCCAGCCTGGCGATCCTCCTCCTGGGAAGCCTCCGCACCCCCGGCCTCCGGCCTTGGCTTTCGCTGCGGTCCCTGGGTTGGATGGCCGCTGGGACCCTGGCGACCTGGATCCACGGCAGTTGGTACCTCTTCCTCCTGATCCCGGGCTGCCTGGTCCTGGCGGGCCGCTGGCGGGAGGCGCTCCGCCTCGCGCCCCTGTTCCTGGCCGGATGCGCCCTGGGCGCCCTGCTCACCGGCCACCCCTGGCACTTCCTGGCGGGGGAGGTGGCCCATGTGGTTTCGGCCCTGGGCAAGGGCGAGCCCTCCGTGGTGATGGAACTGCAGCCCGGCCGGGGGGGCCAGTCCCTGGCCCTGGCCGTGATCGCGGTCCTGGTGGCGTGGCGGGGCGGCGCCGACCGCCGGGACGCCGTCCTCATCCTGGGCGGCGTCGCCTGGATCCTGGGGTTCCTGTGGATCTGGCGGTTCTACCTGGATTGGGCCTTCCCGGCCCTGGCCCTGTCCGTGGCCTGGCGCCTGGAGGGCTTCCTGGAGCGCCTCCGGCCGCCCCGCTGGGGACGGCCCGCCATGGCCCTCCTGGCGGCGGCGGCCCTGGTGGCCGCGGTGGGCTGGAACCGGCGGGACCGCTGGTCCGTGGACGGCGCCATATACGGCCTTCCGCCCTCCCGGCGGGACCTCCTGCCCGAACCCGGCGGGGTGCTGTACGCCAATTCCATGTTCGTCTTCTACGCCACCTTCCACCTCAATCCCGAGGGCGCCTGGCGCTACGCCCCCGGCTACGAGCCCGCCCTCCTGGAGCCCGCGGACCGCAGGCTCTACTTCGAGGCCCAGCGCCTGGGCCCGGGGGCCCTGGCGCCCTGGGCCGAGCGCATGACGCCCCGGGACCGCATGGTGATCCTGGGCCCGCCCCAGGCCCCTCCTCCCCTGCCCC
>DATGXY010000205.1:0-22130 GCA_035298525.1 Holophaga sp. | reverse complement strand
GGGGCAGGTCCAGGTGCGCCGTCCAGGAGTCGGGGATGGTCTCGAAGCCCAGGTCCACCCGCACCGGCTGGCCCCGCCCGATGAGCTGGGGCACGATGCGGTTGATGGTGTCCACCGGCACGGCGAAGCCGATGCCCGCGGAGCTGCCCGAGGTGCTCTGGATGGCCGTGTTGATGCCGATGAGCCGGCCCGCGCTGTCCAGGAGGGGACCGCCCGAATTGCCGGGGTTGATGGCCGCGTCGGTCTGGATGACGCCCGTGATGCGCCGGCGGGTGGCGCTCTGGATCTCCCGGCCCAGGGCCGAGACGACGCCGGTGGTGAGGGTCTGGTCCAGGCCGAAGGGGTTCCCGATGGCCAGCACGCTCTGGCCCACCTGCAGGTCCGAGGAGGTGCCCAGGGGGATCGGCCGCAGCTTCAGGGAGGCGGCGTCCTGCAGGCGCAGCACCGCCAGGTCCTTCTCCGGGGCCACCCCCACCACCTTGGCCTTGTGCCGGGTGCCGTCGCTGAGGGCGGCCTCCACCTCCTGGGCGTCCTGGATCACGTGGAAATTGGTCACGATGTGGCCCGCGTCGTCCCAGATGAAGCCCGAGCCCGTGCCCAGGGGCACGGCCTGCACATCCAGGGACCAGAAGTCCTGCTGGTAGCCCATGGACGTGAGGTACACCACGGAGGCCCGGGCCTCCTTGAAGCGGTCCACCACGGCCTGTTCGGCAGGCGGAAGGGCGCCCCGGGGCGTGATCGCCCGGGGGTAGGCCCCCCCCCTGCCGGTGACGGACTGCCCGGAGCACCAGCCGATGACGAGCCCCGCGGCGAGGATGAAGGTGATGGCGGCGAACTTGCGCATGATCTCCACCTTGAGGGCCCCTATCATAGCAAGCGGACATACCTCGTTTATCAAGGTATAGTGGACGGACAGCCAGGAGCGCCCATGCCCCGTTCCATCCGTTTCGCCCTCGTGCTCGCGCCCGCCCTCCTATCCGGCCAGGGCGCCCCGGACCTGCCCCGGTTCGTCTCCCACCCGGATATCCACGGCGACCAGGTGGTCTTCACCTACGACGGGGATCTGTGGTCCGGGGACGTGAAGGGGGGCCCCGCCCGGCGCCTCACCTCCCATCCGGGCCTGGAGTACGCCGCCCGCTATTCCCCGGACGGGGCCTGGATCGCCTTCACGGCCGGCTATGACGGCGGCCAGAACGTGTACGTCATGCCCGCCCAGGGAGGCGTGCCCCGCAGGCTCACCTGGCGGGGCTCCTGCCAGGTGCGGGGCTGGTCCCCGGACGGCACCAAGGTGCTCTTCAGCATGGCCGCCGTCAGCGAAAGCCGGCCCCTCACCCAGGTGTGGGCCGTGGACCTGGAAGGGCACGAACCCGCGCCCCTGCCCCTGGGCAAGGCCTTCCAGGCGTCCTTCAGCCCCGACGGGGGCCGCATCCTCTACAACCCCAAGGGCCAGGAGGAGTACTACTGGAAGCGCTACAAGGGCGGCCAGCACGCGGAGATCTGGCTTGCGGACCTGAAGGCCGGCACCCACCGGCGGATCACGCCCTACGTGGGCAAGAACGCCCACCCCATGTGGACCGCCGAAGGCGGCGCCCTCTTCGTCAGCGACCGCGGCGACAAGGGCGTCTCCAACCTCTACCGCCTGGACCTGGCCACGGGCGAGGGCAAGGCCCTCACGGCCTTCCGGGACTTCGACGTGCAGTGGCCCGCCACCGACGGGCGCCGGGTCGTGTTCGCCCAGGGGGGCCGCCTCCACCTGCTGGACCTGGCCTCGGGCGCCGAACGGCCCCTGGCCATCACCGCCCCCTCGGACCTGGTGCGCGCCCAGCCCCGCACCGTCAACGCCAAGGACACTTTGCAGCACGTGAGCCTGGCCCCCGGCGGCAAGCGCCTGGCCCTGGAGGCCCGGGGCGAGCTCTTCGTGCTGCCCGCGGAGGAGGGCGCCCAGGCGAGAAACCTCACCGGCACCTCCGGCGTGCGGGAGCGCTTCCCCGAGATCAGCCCCGACGGGAAGCAGGTGGCCTACTTCTCCGACGAGAGCGGCGAGTACGACCTCTACGTGAGGCCCCTGGAAGGCGGCCCCGCGCGCAGGATCCCCACGGGCCTGGCGACGACGGTCTACCACCTGGCCTGGAGCCCCGACGGCGCGAAGCTCATCTTCGGGGACAAGTCCTTCGCCCTCCACCTGGTGGACCTGGCCACCGGCAGGCGCGAGGTCATCGCCACCTCCCGCAACCTGAAGAACGACGAGTTCACCTGGGAGACCGCGGACTACGCCTGGTCCCCGGATTCCGCCTGGATCGCCTACTCCCTGGTCGAGGACAACCGCAACGGCCGCATCTGGCTCCACAACGTGAAGACGGGGCAGAAGACCGCGGTCACCGACGGGTTCTTCGACAGCCTCAACCCCCGCTTCGACCTGGACGGCACGACCCTCTACTTCCTCGCCAACAACAACTTCGATATCCGCCTGGACCCCAGCGAGGCCAACGCCATCGAGCACACCCCCACCCAGGTCATGGCCGTCAAGCTGAGGTCCGACGATTCCGCCGGCGGCCCCTTCCGCATCGACCTGGAAGGCCTCCAGGGCCGGGCCTCGGTCCTGCCCGCCAGGCCCGGCAACCTCTTCCACCTCCAGGCCGGCAAGGGCCTCGTGGGCTGGTCCTCCGTGGAAGGCTGGGACGACTCGGTGGTGGAGGAGGTGTACCGCCCCGGGGGCCAGGCCAAGTGGAGCGTCCACTTCCTGGAGAAGGGCGCCAAGGCCGAGACGGTGCTGGCCGACAAGGTCGGCTCCTGGGGCCTGGACGCCACGGGCGCCTCGTTCTACGCCCGCAAGCCGGGGCTCCTCCATGCCGGCGACCTCAAGCAGGTGCTGGCCTCCAAGGCCCTGCCGCCCAAGGTGGACCTGGACCGCCTCACCGTGACGGTGGACCCCCGCAAGGAGTGGAACCAGATCTTCTCCGACACATGGCGCTGGTACCGGGACTTCTTCTACGACACCAACATGCACGGCAAGGACTGGAAGGCCGTGGGCGAGGGCTTCCGCGCCTGGCTGCCCCAGGCCACCTCCCGCGCCGACGTGAACTGGCTCCTCTCCCAGCTCGTGGGCGAGCTGTGCGTCAGCCACAGCTACGTGGGCGGCGGGGATCCCGGGCCGCAGGCGGCCCCGGCCCCCGCCCGCGCCGCGGGCCTGCTCGGGGCCGACCTCGAGCCCGGCCAGGGCGGCTTCTACCGGTTCACCAAGGTCTTCGGCCCCACCCCCTACGCGCCCGAGCTCAAGGGGCCCCTGGCGGGCAAGGTCAAGGAGGGCGAGTACCTGGTCGGCCTGGAAGGGGAGCCCCTGCGGGCCCCCGAGGCCGTCTACCGCCGCCTGCAGGTGGACCGGGGCCGGAAGGTGACCCTGGCCGTGAACGCCAGGCCCTCCCTGGAAGGGGCCCGCACCGTGGAAGTGGAGACCGTGCCCCAGGACTTCGACCTGCGCTACGCCCGGTGGGTGGCCGACAACATCGCCACCGTGGAGCGCCTCAGCGGGGGCCAGCTGGGCTACATGCACATCACCGCCATGGGGGCCCAGAACATCGGCCAGTTCGACAAGTACTGGCGGGCCTTCCGCTACCGCAAGGGCATCGTCGTGGACGTCCGGGGCAACGGCGGGGGCTGGACGGAGTACTTCCTCATCTCCCGGCTCGAGAACCGGCAGGTGGCCTGGGACGTGCTCCAGGGCGTCAATCCCTTCCGCTACCCCGGCACCGCCTCGGACCGGCGCTACGTCTTCGTGAGCAACGAGCTCAACGGCAGCGACGGCGAGAACTTCCTCTCCCACGTCAAGGCCCTGAACCTGGGGACCATCGTGGGCGTGCCCAGCTGGGGCGGCCTGGTGGGCATCATCAACACGGAGCTCACCGTGGACGGCGGCAGCGTCAACCAGCCCAACAACGCCTTCTACGGCAAGGAAGGGACCTGGTGGATCGAGAACCACGGGGCCGAGCCCGATATCCGGGTGGAGAACGATCCCGCCTCCTGGATGTCCGGCCACGACCGGCAACTGGAGGTGGGCGTGGAGACCCTCCTGCGCCAGCTGAAGGAGAACCCCACCCCCGCCCTGCCCCCCCGGCCCGCCTACCCCGTCCGCTGACGGGCGGCCCGGGCCCCGGAATGGTAGGATTTCCTCCATGAACTCCGGGGCCCGCGGCAGGATCCTCAATATCCAGCGCTATTCCCTCCATGATGGTCCCGGCCTCCGGACAACCGTCTTCCTGAAGGGCTGTCCCCTGGACTGCGCCTGGTGCCACAACCCGGAAAGCCAGGATCCCGCTCCCGAACTGGTGCGCAACGAGGCGAGGTGCGTGGACTGCGGCTCCTGCCTGGAGCCCGCCGCCGCCGGGGACGCCCCGGGCGCGGCGGAGGCCTGCCCCACCGGGGCCCGATCCCTCCTGGGCCGGGACCTGACCGTGGCCGAGGTGGTGGAGGAGGTCCTGCGGGACCGCCCCTTCTTCGACCAGTCGGGAGGGGGCGCCACCCTCTCCGGGGGCGAGCCCCTCCTCCAGGCCGCCTTCGCCGCGGAGCTCCTGGGAGCCCTGAGGGCCCAGGGCGTCCACACCGCCCTGGACACCTGCGGCCTGGCCCCCTGGGAGGACCTGGCCCGGGCCGCCCGGGAGGCCGACCTGGTCCTCTACGACCTCAAGCACATGGACGACGCCGCCCACCAGCGCTGGACGGGGGCGGGCAACGGCCCCATCCTCGCCAACCTGGAGGCCCTGGCGCGCATCCACCGCCGCATCTGGATCCGCATCCCCCTCGTGCCCGGGATCAACGACGGGGAGGCCAACCTGGAGGCCACGGCCCGCTTCCTGTCGGGCCTTCCCGCCGTGGAACGGCTCCACCTCCTGCCCTACCACGCCACCGGCGCGCCCAAGTTCGCGCGCCTGGGCCGGCCCCTCCCCGCGGAGGACCTGCGCCCCCCCTCCTCCGGGGAAGTGGAGCGGGCCGCCGCCATTTTCCAGTCCCACGGCATCGCCGCCGGAGTGAACCCATGAACGAACGCACCTCGCGCCTGCGCCGGGAGAGCCTGGACGCCGTCCCCTCCCTCACCCCCGAACGGGCCCTGCTCGTCACGGCCTTCCACCGGGAGCACATCGGCCGCCACCCCGTGCCCGTGATGCGCGCCCTGGCCTTCCTGCACGTGTGCCGGCACAAGGAGGTGTGGATCGGCGAGGGCGAACTGGTCGTGGGCGAGCGGGGCCCCCGCCCCAAGGCCGTGCCCACCTTCCCCGAGCTCACCTGCCATTCGGCGGAGGACCTGCGGATCCTCGACTCCCGGCCCCTCACCAGCTACCGCATCCCCCCGGGCATGATCGAGGCCTACGAGCGGGAGGTGATCCCCTGGTGGACGGGGCGCAGCCTGCGGGACCAGATCTTCGAGGCCCTGCCCCCCGAGTGGCACGCCGCGTACGGCGCGGGCGTCTTCACGGAGTTCATGGAGCAGCGGGCCCCGGGGCACACGGTGCTGGACGGCAAGATCTACGGGAAGGGCCTGAGGGACTTCCAGGCCGATATCCAGGCCTCCCTCCGGGCCCTGGACTACGCCCTGGACCCGGAGGCCGTGGACAAGCGGGCCCAGCTGGAGGCCATGCATATCGCCTGCGACGCCCTCATCCTCCTCGCGGAGCGCCACGCGGAGGAGGCGGAGCGCCAGGCAGCGGCCCACCCCGACCCCGCCCGCCGCGCGGAGCTGGGGACCATCGCCCGGGTCTGCCGCCGGGTGCCGGCCCATGCCCCGCGCGATTTCCAGGAGGCCCTCCAGTACTACTGGTTCTGCCACCTGGCCGTGATCACCGAGCTCAACGGCTGGGACGCCTTCAGCCCCGGCCACCTGGACCAGCACCTGCTCCCCTTCTACCGCGAGGGGCTGGCGGAGGGCACCCTCACGGAGGCGGGGGCCCGGGAGCTCCTGGAGTGCTTCTTCGTCAAGTTCAACAACCACACCGCCCCCCCCAAGGTGGGCGTGACGGCGGCGGAGAGCGGCACCTACACCGACTTCGCCAACCTCAACCTCGCGGGCCTCCTGCCCGACGGGAGCGACGGCAGCAACGAGCTCACCCACCTGCTGCTGGACATCATCGACGACATGCACCTGCTGCAGCCCAGCTCCAACGTGCAGGTCTCCCGCAAGACCCCCGACGCCGTGGTCCGGCACGCCCTGAAGGTCATCCGCAGCGGCTGGGGCTTCCCTTCCCTCTTCAACGCGGACGCCGTGGTCGAGGAGCAGCTGCGCCAGGGCAAGACCCTGGAGGACGCCCGGGCCGGGGGCTGCTCCGGCTGCGTGGAAGTGGGCGCCTTCGGCAAGGAGGCCTACATCCTCACGGGCTACTTCAATCTCTCCAAGATGCTGGAGCTGGCCCTCCACGACGGCCTGGACCCCAGGACGGGGATCCAGCTGGGGCCCCGTACGGGGGCCCCGGGCGAGCTCCGGGACTTCGAGGCGGTCATGGCCGCCTTCGAGGCCCAGACCCGCCACTTCCTGGATATCAAGATCCGCGGCAACCAGGTCATCGAGCGCCTCTACGCCACCCGCATGCCGGCGCCCTTCCTGTCCGTGCTCACCGACGACTGCATCCTCCGCGGCAGGGACTACAACGCGGGCGGGGCCCGGTACAACAACACCTTCATCCAGGCCGTGGGCATCGGCAGCGTCACGGACGCCCTCGCCGCCCTGAAGGCCGAGGTCCTGGACAAGGGCAGGGACCTGCCCGCCTTCATGGCCACCCTGGACGCCGACTTCAGGGACCAGGAGACCCTGCGCCTCCGCCTCGTGTCCAAGGCCCCCAAGTACGGCAACGACGACCCCGCCGCCGACGACATCATGGTGCGGGTCTTCCGCTTCCTCTTCGGGGCCATCGACGGCCGCCCCAACGGCAAGGGCGGGGCCTACCGGCTGGAGATGCTCCCCACCACCTGCCACGTGTACTTCGGCTCCGTGTGCCTGGCCTCCGCCGACGGCCGCCGCGCCGGGGAGCCCCTGTCCGAGGGCATCTCCCCCGTGCAGGGCGCGGACCGCCGGGGTCCCACCGCCGTGCTCCGCTCCGCCGCCAAGATGGACCACGTGAAGACCGGCGGCACCCTCCTGAACATGAAGTTCACCCCCTCCCTCCTGGCCGGGGAGGAGGGCATCGACCGCCTCCATCACCTGGTGCGCACCTACTTCCGCCTGGACGGTCACCACGTCCAGTTCAACGTGGTGACCGCCGACAGGCTGCGGGAGGCCCAGCGCGAGCCCGAGAAGCACCGGGACCTCATCGTCCGGGTGGCGGGATACTCCGACTACTTCTGCGATCTGGGCCCCGAGCTCCAGGAGGAGATCATCCGGCGCACGGAGCACGAGGCGTTCTGAAGGCGATCCCGCCAGGACCAAGCCATTCTCCGCGTACCTCAGCGGGATCCTCGGAGGCTAGAGCGTCTGCACCGTCCATTCCCGGGGCATCAGGGCCCGGTCGAACCACACCCCGTCCTCGGCGCGCCGGCCCACGGCGAAGAACATGTTGACCTCCTCCCCGCGCCGGAGCCCGAGGAGCTTGCCGGCGCGCCGGGCGTCGAAGCCCTCCATGGGGCAGGAATCGTAGCCCTCGGCCCTCAGGGCCAGCATGAAGGTGGCGGCGGCGAGGGCCGTGGTCTTGTGGGCGGAGAGCCGGACCCCGCCCCGGGTGAGCAGGTGGGGAATGGGCCGGAAGAGGCTGGCGGCCCGGACCAGGAGGGGCTTCCACCAGGCCAGGAGGTTCAGGGGCCCGGTGACGTACACCAGGGGGATCAGCTTGCGGTAGTACGTCTCCAGGCTCGGCCTGATGCCGCCCCGGGAGGCGTGGATGCGCAGGATCTCGTCCCGGTGGCGCCGCCAGGACCCGGGGGTCGCCACCAGGGCCACCAGGACCGGGGCGCTGCGGGCCGGCATCTGGTCCAGGCAGGTCTCCACCCCCCGCGCCTTCGCCTCGGGGCTTTCCAGCACGACGAAGCGCCAGGGCTGGAGGTTGCTGGAACTGGGCGCCTTCAGGGCCGCGTCCAGGCAGCGGTCCAGGACCTCCCCGGGGACCGGGTCGGGAAGGAAGTTGCGGACGGAACGGCGGGTCTCCACCGCTTCGAGGAACGTGGTCATGGCATGCCTCCGGCTGGGCCGCGGGGCCCGGGAAGGGGTTCAGGGGATGGGGGGGATCAGAAGAAGACGGAATCCAGGAAGGCCTGGATGCCCCGGAAGGTGCGGGCCGCCTCTTCCGGGTCAGCCCGGGTGTTCCAGGTCTTGGAGACGCCGTGCCAGGCCATGGCGGCGCTGACGCCGGGATCGAGCCCGGCCTTGGCGGCGCCGGAGGCCTGGGCGAGGCGGATGGCCTCCTCCAGGATCCCGATGACGCGGGCGGAGCCCGGGGAGGCGGCGCAGCCCCCGTGGCGGGTGACGATGTGCAGGAACTCCATGGGGATGAGGGCCGTCTCGGCCGGGTGGGCCTGGAAGGCCGCCAGGGCCTGGGGCAGGAAGGCCCGGAGCCTCGCCTCCGGATCCGCCGGGGAGGGGAGGCGGGCTTCCAGGTCCTGGGCGATGCGGCCCCAGAGGCGGGCGAAGACGGCCTCCACCAGGGCGTCCTTGGAGGCGAAATGGCGGTAGATGGTCCCCTCGGCGACGCCGGCCCGGCGCGCCACCTTGGCGGTGGTGGCTTCGCCCAGCCCGCCCTCCGCCATGAGGGCGGCGGCGGCGTCGAGGAGGGTTTCAAGGGTATCGGAGGGGGCCATGGGAACCTATGTGAGCACTCACTCACATTGTTGTGAGTGAGTGCTCACTTGTCAAGGGGCGGACCCGGAAAAAGCGCGGACCCCTCAGGTCCCGGCGTAGAGGGCCTCGAGGCGGTCGCCGTACTTCTCCAGCACGGCCTTGCGCTTCACCTTCAGGGAGGGGGTGAGCAGGCCCGAGTCCAGGGTCATCTCCTCATGGGTCAGCACGATCTTCCGGATGCGTTCGTACTTGGAGAACTCCTGGTTGATGCGGTCGATGCGGGACTGGACCTTGGCCACGGCCTCGGGGCGGGAGACCAGGTCGGCGTCCCCCTCGTGGCGGATCCCGGCCTTCTCGGCCCAGCGGCGGAGGTTGGCCATGTTCGCCACGACGACGGCCGTGAGGAAGTTGCGCTGGTCCCCCACCACCACGGCCTGGGCCACGTACTTGTCCATGGCCAGGCGCCTTTCCAGGGGCTGGGGGGCGACGTTCTTCCCGCCCGAGGTGACGAGGAGCTCCTTCTTGCGGTCCGTGATGCGCAGCCGGCCCATCTCGTCCATGGCGCCGATGTCGCCGGTGCGGAAGTACCCATTCTCGTCGAAGCACTGGCTGGTGGCGAAGGGGTCCTCCCAGTAGCCCAGGGTCACGTTGGGGCCCTGGCAGAGGATCTCGCCGTCCTCGGCCAGCTTCAGGAAGGGCATGCCCTGCCACTGGTCGATGAGGGGCCGGCCCACGTAGCCGGGGCGAACCTCGCCCCGGCGCGTGAGGGTGAGGATGGGGCCGGTCTCCGACAGGCCGTAGCCCTCGAAGATGGGCACGCCCGCCGCCCAGAAGAACTCCATGACCGGGGCCCCCAGCGCGGCGCCCCCCGAGGCGGAGATCTCGAGGCGGCCCCCGAGCCTCTCCCGGATCCTGGAGAAGACGGCCTTGTCGGCCAGGCCGTACAGGAGATTCAGCCCGGGTCCGGGCCGCGTGTCCGCGAAGCGGTGCGCGGCCATGCGCCGCCCCACCTTCATGGCCAGGGAGAACACGAGCCGCTTGGCCAGGCCCGCCGAGGCCGCGGCCTCCCGCACCCGCGCGTAGACCTTCTCGTACACCCGGGGCACGCTCAGCAGCACCTGGGGCCGCACCTCCTGGAAGGCCTGGGGCAGGTTCTCCAGGTCCTCCACGTAGTAGATGGAGACCCCGCAGTGGAACATGGTGTAGTGCCCCCCCATCCGCTCGAAGATGTGGGAGAGGGGCAGGAAGCTCAGGCAGCGGCGGCCCGTGCCGATCCGGAGCACCTCCAGGGCCGAGAGGATGTTGGAGACGAGGTTGCCGTGGGTGAGCATGGCCCCCTTGGGCTCCCCCGTGGTGCCGGAGGTGTAGATGAGGGTGAGGAGCTGCCCGGGGTCCCGCTCCGAGGCCCAGGCCCGCACCCGGGGCCTCTCCGCCTCCAGGGCCCCGCCCTCGGCCTGGAGGCCGGCCCAGGCCAGCAGCTTCCGGCCCGTGTCGGCGGGGAGATCCCCCTGCATGAGGACGGCGGCCTCCAGCTGGGGCAGGCGGTGCCAGGCGGCGAGCACCTTGTCCAGCTGGGCCGGGGTGGAGGCGAAGACGAGACGCGCGCCGCTGTGGCGGAGGATGTACTCGGTGGAGATGGGGTTCAGGGTCGGGTAGACGGGGGCGGTGACGATGCCGAGGATGGCGCAGGCGTAGTCCGTGATGGCCCACTCCGGCCGGTTCTCGGAAAGGATGGCGACTCGGTCGCCGGGCTGGATCCCCCGCTGCCGCAGGGCCAGGGCCAGCCGCTCCACCCGGGCCTGCACCTCCCGGTGGGAAAGGGGCACGTACTCGCCGCCCGCCTTAGCTGCCAGCGCGTCGGGCAGGTCGTACTCGAGGGCTCTGTAGAAAAGCTCTGCGATTGATCTGATCAACCGGTCGCCTCCGGATTGGGATGGCACATCCTAGTGCGTATCCCGGAAAAAAGAAGAAAGGAATTCTTGCATCCGCCCCATGGCGACCTCAGAATGCGGCATCTTCAAAACCGTCGCGTCTCAGGGACCCGCATCGGCATTTGTCGGCGGCCATCCGGAAGCGAATCGATTAAATCCATCTCGATATCCATTGATCGAAATTCCCCTCCGGGCCCCGCCCCGCCACCCAAGGAGCATCCGTCCCATGACATTCGAGGGCCAGTCCATCCAGTTCGCCATGCTCGACGGCGGCATCGCCGAGCTGAAGTTCGACCTCAAGGAGGAGAGCGTCAACAAGTTCAACCGCGCCACCCTCGACGAACTGCGCCAGGCCGTGGCCGCCATCAAGGCCGAGCCCGGCGTGAAGGGCCTCCTCGTCACCAGCGGGAAGGACTGCTTCATCGTCGGCGCCGACGTCACGGAGTTCCTGGGCTACTTCCGCAACACCGAGGACCAGCTCGCCGCGTGGCTCCTGGAGGTGGACGCCCTCTTCAACGCGGTGGAGGACTTCCCCTTCCCCTCCGTGGCCGCCATCAACGGCTTCGCCCTGGGCGGGGGCCTGGAGTTCGCCCTGGCCGCGACCTACCGCGTCATGGCCGCCGACACCCGCATCGGCGTGCCCGAGACCAAGCTGGGCATCTTCCCGGGCTGGGGCGGCACCGTGCGCCTCTCCCGGCTCATGGGCGCCGACAACGCCATCGAGTGGATCGCCGCCGGGGAGCAGCACGGGGCCGAGGCCGCCTTCAAGGCCGGGGCCGTGGACGCGGTGGTGGAGCCCCCGAAGGTGCGCGAGGCCGCCCTGCACCTGCTGCGGGAGGCCATGGAGGGCCGGCGGGACTGGAAGGCCCGCGTGGAGGAGAAGAAGGCTCCCCTGAAGCTCAACCCCACCGAAGCCATGATGTGCTTCGAGGGGGCCAAGGCCTTCGTGGCCGGCAAGGCCGGCCCCAACTACCCCTCCCCCGTCGCCGCCATCGAGGCCATGCAGAAGGGCGCCACCCGCAGGCGCGACGACGCGCTGCCCATCGAGGCCGCCGCCTTCGCGAAGATGGCGAAGACCCCCACCGCCTTCAACCTCGTATCCATCTTCCTGGGCGACCAGGCCGTGGGCCGCATCTCCAAGAAGCTCGCCAGGCAGGGCGCCAAGGTGAACGCCGCCGCCGTCCTGGGCGCGGGCATCATGGGGGGCGGCATCGCCTACCAGTCCGCGTCCAGGGGCACCCGGATCCTCATGAAGGACATCGCGGAGAAGGCCCTGGACCTGGGCCTCTCCGAGGCGGAGAAGCTGCTGGTGAAGCGCATCGAGCGGGGCAAGCTCACCCCCGCGGCCATGGCCGCCACCCTGGCCCGCATCCGGCCCACCCTCTCGTACGGCGACTTCGGGGAGGTGGACCTGGTGGTGGAGGCCGTCGTGGAGAAGGAGGAGGTGAAGAAGGCGGTGCTGGCCGAAGTGGAGGGCCGGGTGAAGCCCGGCACCGTGCTCGCGAGCAACACCTCCACCATCTCCATCACCCGCCTCGCCGAGGGCCTCCAGCGGCCCGAGGACTTCGTGGGCATGCACTTCTTCAACCCCGTGCACAAGATGCCCCTGGTGGAGGTGATCCGCGGGGCGAAGAGCTCGGAGGCCGCCGTGGCCACCACGGTGGGCTACGCCCTGGCCATGGGCAAGACCCCGGTGGTGGTCAACGACTGCCCCGGCTTCCTCGTGAACCGCATCCTCTTCCCCTACTTCGCCGCCTTCAACCTCCTGGTGGGCGAGGGGGTGGAGTTCCAGCGCATCGACAGGCTCATGGAGAAGTTCGGCTGGCCCATGGGCCCGGCCTACCTGCTGGACGTGGTGGGCATCGACACCGCCCGGCACGCCGCGGCCGTCATGGCCCGGGGCTTCCCGGACCGCATGGACGACTCGGGCCCCAGCGCCATCAAGGCCATGTTCGAGGCGGGCCGCTTCGGCCAGAAGAACGGCAAGGGCTTCTACCGCTACGTGCCCGACAAGAAGGGAGTCCCGAAGAAGGAGCCGGACCCGGAGGCCCCGGAGCTGCTCCGGCCCGTGCAGGCCGCCGCGCCCGCCCAGGTCTCCGACCAGGACATCATCGACCGCATGATGCTGCCCCTGATCATCGAGAGCGCCCGGTGCCTGGAGGACGGCATCGTGGGAAGCCCCGCGGAGCTGGACATCGCCCTCGTCTACGGCCTGGGCTTCCCCCCCTTCCGGGGCGGCGCCCTGCGCTACGCGGACGCGGTGGGCCTCAAGGCCCTCTGCGCCAGGGCGGAGGCCTTCCAGTCCCTGGGCCGGCTCGTCGAGCCCACGGCCCGCATGCGCGAGCTCGCCCAGGCGGGCGGAACCTTTTACCAGGAGAAGTGAGCCATGAAAGACGTGGTCGTCGTCGATGCCGTCCGCACCCCCATGGGGCGCTCCAAGGGGGGCGCCTTCCGCAACGTGCGGGCCGAGACCCTCTCCGCCGCCCTCATCAACGCCCTCCTGAAGCGCAGCCCCAAGGTGGACCCCGCCGAGGTGGAGGACGTCATCTGGGGCTGCGTGCAGCAGACCCTGGAGCAGGGCTTCAACATCGCCCGCTTCGCGGCCCTCCAGACCCCCCTGCCCCACACCGTCTCGGCCCAGACCGTGAACCGCCTCTGCGGCTCCTCCATGCAGGCCCTCCACGCGGCCACCATGGCCATCCAGACGGGGAACGGCGAGGTCTTCATCGTGGGCGGGGTGGAGCACATGGGCCACGTGCCCATGACCCACGGGGTGGACCCGGACCCGGCCCTCAGCAAGCACGCCGCCAAGGCTTCGGGGCTCATGGGCCTCACGGCCGAGGTCCTGGCCCGCATGCACGGCATCAACCGCGCCGCGCAGGACACCTTCGCCCTGCGCAGCCACCAGCGGGCCGCCGCGGCCCAGGCCGAGGGCCGCTTCAAGGCCGAGATCGTGCCCATCGAGGGCCACGACGAGAACGGGTTCAACATCACCGTGGACTTCGACGAGGTGGTCCGCACCGACGCGAGCCTGGAGGCCCTGGCGGCCCTCAAGCCCGCCTTCGATCCCAAGCACGGCACCGTCACGGCCGGGAACTCCTCCGCCATCTCCGACGGCGCCGCCGCCCTCCTCGTCATGAGCGCCGATCGCGCCAAGGCCCTGGGCCTGGAACCCCTGGCCCGGGTGAAGGCCATGGCCACCGCGGGCGTGGACCCCTCCATCATGGGCTACGGGCCCGTGCCCGCCGTGAAGAAGGCCCTCGCCCGCGCTGGCATGAAGCTCCAGGACATCGAGCTGTGGGAGCTCAACGAGGCCTTCGCCGCCCAGTCCCTGCCCGTGATCAAGGACCTGCAGCTCCGCGACCAGGTGGACCGCAAGGTCAACCTCAACGGCGGCGCCATCGCCCTGGGCCACCCCCTGGGCTGCAGCGGCGCCCGCATCACCGGCACCCTCCTCCACCAGATGAAGGCCCTCGGCAGGCGCACCGGCATCGCCACCATGTGCATCGGCCTGGGCCAGGGCATCGCCACCGTCTTCGAAAGGGATTGAGAACTTCACCCTGTTCTTTCTCAGCGATCCTCCGCGTCTCCGCGTCGGGTCCTTTTCCAGAGGCTCGCGGCGCGAGGGCTCCAAGCGCGCCGCGAGCCCCTGGAAAAGGACCCAACGCGGAGACGCGGAGGATCGCCGAGAAGAGCATTCGCTATCGATAAAAGACAAGCAAATCCCATATTGAAACAATATTTTTTTCACCATGGATCAACTGACCACCAGTCATTAAACTCCCTCCAGCTTCTCGAAAATCCAGCCGCATTCCTTCCCAACTAGGAGGCATCCATGGCCCAGATCCTGGCCGACCGCAGGGATATCGACTTCGTGCTCCATGAGCAGCTGAAGGTGGAGACCCTGGCCAAGCATGAGAAGTTCGGGGATTTCAATCGCAAGGCGGTGGACCTGTTGATCACCGAGGCCCGCAACCTGGCGGTGAAGGAGGTGCTGCCCACCCAGGTGGACGGGGACCGCATCGGGGCCCGGTTCGAGAACGGGGCCGTGAAGGTGCCCGAGAGCTTCCACAAGGCCTGGAAGTCCCTGGTGGAGGGCGAGTGGCTGGCCATGACCGAGGACCCGGAATGGGGCGGCCAGGGCATGCCCCGCACGGTGGCCACGGCGGCCTCGGACTACCTCATGGGGGCCAGCTTCGCCTTCCTCATGCACGCGGGCCTCACCCACGGCGCCGGGAAGCTGGTGGAGACCTTCGGCAACGACACCCAGAAGCGGCTCTTCCTGAAGAAGCTCTACACCGGGGAATGGACCGGCACCATGCTCCTCACGGAACCCGAGGCGGGCTCGGACGTGGGGGCCCTCACCACCACCGCCGTGCTCCAGCCCGACGGCACCTACGCCATCACGGGCAACAAGATCTTCATCAGCGGCGGCGAGCACGACCTCACCCCCAACATCATCCACCCCGTGCTGGCCCGCATCGAGGGCGCCCCCGCGGGCACCGCCGGCATCTCCCTCTTCCTCGTGCCCAAGATCCGCGTCAACGACGACGGCAGCCTGGGCGAGCCCAACGACGTGGTCTGCACGGGCATCGAGGAGAAGATGGGCATCCACGGCAACGCCACCTGCTCCATCTCCCTGGGCAGCAGGGGCCAGTGCCGGGGCACCCTGCTGGGCGAGGCCAACAAGGGCATGCGGGCCATGTTCCAGATGATGAACGACGCGCGGCTCATGGTGGGCCACCAGGGCCTCAGCTGCGCGGGCCCCGCCTACCTGTACGCGGTGAACTACGCCCGCACCCGGACCCAGGGCCGGCACCTCTCGCGGCTCCTGGACAAGAGCGCGCCCGCGGTGCCCATCATCCAGCACCCCGACGTTCGGCGCATGCTCACCACGATGAAGCTGTACGTGGAGGCCATGCGAAGCCTCATCTACCTCATCTCCAACTACCACGACCGCATCTCCGTCTCCGGCGACGCCGACGAGAGGGCCCGGTTCCAGGGCATCATCGACTTCCTCATCCCCATCGCCAAGGCCTACGTCACGGACCGCTCCTTCGACGTGTGCAGCCTGGGCGTCCAGGTCTACGGCGGCTACGGCTACATCCGCGAGTACCCCATGGAGCAGCTCCTCCGGGACTGCCGCATCACGGCCATCTACGAGGGCACCAACGGCATCCAGGCCATGGACCTGCTGGGCCGCAAGCTGGGCCAGAACGGGGGCAGGCCCATCATGGACCTGGGCGAGGAGATCCGCGCCGCCATCCTCGAGGCCTCCGCCGTGGACGCCACCGCCCCCTACGCCGAGGCCCTGGAACCGGCCCTGGTGAAGCTGGAGGAGGTGGCCCGCCACATGGGCATGACGGCCATGTACGGGGACCTGCTCAACGCCTCGGCCCACGCCTACTCCTTCATGGAGGCCTGCGGGGAGATGGTCACGGGCTGGATGCTGCTGTGGCGGGCCCGCGTCGCCGCCCAGGCCCTGGCCGCCGGCGCCAAGGAGAAGGACACGGCCTTCTACGAGGGCCAGGTGAGGAGCTGCGAGTACTGGACGCGGATCCTGCTCCCGCAGGCCCTGGGGAAGATGGAATCCATCCTCTCCGGCTGCACCGCGGCACTGGACATGCCCGAGGACGGCTTCGGCGGCAAGTGAGGGGACCCCCATGACCCTCCCCTTCTCCCCGGCCACGGCCACCCTGGGCTCCCTGCCCCTGTGGCCCCTCTTCGCCCTCATCCCCCTGGCGGGCCTCGCCTGCTTCGCCTGGATCATCCGCCGCCGCCTGGAGCCCCTCCTGCGCGCGGCGCCGGATCCCCGCCGGGACCGCGTCGGGGTGCGCCTCCTCCTGGTGCTCAAGATCTGGCTGGCCCAGTGGCGCCATCCCCGCTACCTGCTGGCCGGGGTGCTGCACATCGTGCTCTTCCTGGGCTTCCTCGTGCTGGGGGCCCGGTCCCTCCAGATGGTCTTCCTGGGCATCTGGCCCGGCTTCGCCCTGCCCGGCCTGGGCGCGGGCTACGCCGCGGTCAAGGACGTGGCCGCCACCCTCACCCTGGCCGCCGTGCTCGTGCTGGCGGTGCGCCGGGCGGCCTTCATGCCCGAGCGCTACCGGGTGCCCCCCGGCCTGGGCAAGGACCACACCCCCGAGGCCCTGGCCATCCTGGGCCTCATCGCGACCCTCCTCCTCAGC
Source organism: Holophaga sp. (assembly GCA_035298525.1). Taxonomy (GTDB): domain Bacteria; phylum Acidobacteriota; class Holophagae; order Holophagales; family Holophagaceae; genus Mesoterricola. Next base: position 5,265 of record DATGXY010000205.1, on the reverse strand, counting down.
GAGGGGCTCTTCGAGGGCAGCCTCCTGGCCGCGGGCACGGAACGGGGCATCCCCCTCACCCTGCCCTGGGCCTTCGCGGGCCTCCTGGGGGGGACCGCCGCCGGGACCCTGGCCGGCATCCACACGGCGGCCTACGCCGTCCACGACGTGGCCTTCTTTGCCTTCCTGTGCATCCTGCCCCTGGGCAAGCACTTCCACGTGATCACCTCCCTGTTCAACGTGTTCTTCATGCGGGTGGAGACGGGCAACGTGAAACCCGTGCGCCACGGGGTCCCCGACGCCCAGCTGGACGAGGTCAAGTCCTTCGGCGTGAAGACCCTGGAGGACTTCACCTGGAAGCACATCCTGGACTTCTACAGCTGCGCGGACTGCGGGCGCTGCTCGGACCGCTGCCCCGCCAACGCCGTGGGCCGGCCCCTTTCGCCCCGCTTCATCAGCATCAAGGGCCGGGACCACGCCTTCGAGCGCTTCCCCCTCCTGGGCGGGGCCACGGCCCCCGCGCCCCTCATCGGGGGCATCTACTCCGAGGCGGAGATCTGGAGCTGCACCACCTGCGGGGCCTGCGAGGAGGAGTGCCCCCTGGGCATCGAGTACATCGACAAGATCGTGGACCTGCGCCGGGGCCTGGTGGACGACGGCCTCGTGCCGCAGGGGGTCCAGAAGCCCCTCTCCGCCCTGGAGAAGCGGGGCAACCCCTGGGGCAAGCTGGAGAGGAAGCGCGGGGAGTGGGCCGCCCAGGCCGGGGTCCCGGTGAAGTCGGCGGAGAAGGGCGAGACGGCCCCCCTCCTCTACTTCGCCGACAGCATGACCTCGTACGACGACCGCAGCCAGCGCATCGCCCAGGCCACGGCCCGCATCCTGCACCGCGCGGGGGAGGACTTCGCCATCCTGGGCAAGGAGGAGCGGGACAGCGGCCACGACGTGCGCCGGTTCGGGGAGGAGATGCTCTTCCAGAGCCTGCGGGACCAGAACGTGGAGGCCATCGGGGCCTCCGGCGCCGGGGCCATCGTCGTCAGCGACCCCCACGCCCTCAACGCCCTGCGCCACGACTACCCGGGCGTGCCCGAGGTGCGCCACATCAGCGAGCTGATCGCCGAGGGCATCGGCAGGGGGGCCCTGAAGCCCTCCCCCGCGAAGGACCAGCGCACCTACACCCTCCACGACCCCTGCTACCTGGGCCGGCACAACGGCGTCTACGACGCCCCCCGCCAGGCCATGGACGGCATCCCTGGCCTGAAGCGGGTGGAGATGGAGGGCAACTGCCGCGACCGCTCCTTCTGCTGCGGCGGCGGCGGCCTGATGCTCTTCATGGAGCACGAGGAGAAGGAGCGCATGGGGGCCCGGCGGGTGGAGATGGCCCGCGCCGCGGGCGCCGATGTCATCGTCACCGCCTGCCCCTACTGCCTCACCAACATCGAGGACGCCATCAAGGTGGCGGGCCTCGAAGGGAAGATGGAGGCGATCGACCTGTGCGAGCTGGTCGACGCCCACCTGGACAACTGAACCTGGGAGGAGCCGAATGGAGATCCTGGTCTGCGTCAAGCGCGTTCCCGACCCCGCGGAGAACGAGATCACCGTGGAGGGGGGCGACATCGGGCGGGACGACCTCGTCTACGCCGTCAACGAATGGGACAACTACGCCGTGGAGGAGGCCCTCCAGATCGTGGAGCGGGAGGGCGGCAGCGTCACCGTCGTCACCGTCGGCGGCGCGGAGGCCGACGAGACCCTGCGCCGGGAGATGGCCATGGGCGCGGAGAAGGGCCTCCTGCTCTCCGACCCCGCCTTCGAGGGCGCCGACGGCCTCGGCGTGGCCAGGGTGCTGGCCGCGGCGGTGCGCAAGGGCGCCTACGACCTCGTCCTCACGGGGGCCATGGCCGACGACGGCGCGGCCCAGGTGGGGGGCATGCTGGCCGCGCTCCTGGACTGGCCCTTCGCGTCGCTGGTGAACCGCATCGAGGGCACGGGCCCCCTGCGCATCGGCCGCGAGATCGAGGGCGGCGCCCAGGAGGTGTCCGACATCGACCTGCCCTGCGTGCTCTCCATCCAGACCGGCATCAACGAGCCCCGCTACGTGGGCATCCGGGGCATCCGCAAGGTGGCCTCCGCGGAGATCCCCGTGCTGGACGCCGCCGCCCTGGGCGCCGACCCGGGCGCGCCGAAGGTGAGGCGCCTGGCCTACTTCGTGCCCGAGGCCGGCCCGGGGGCCGAGCTCCTGGAAGGCGGCACCAGGGACGTCGCGGCCCGCCTCGCGGGGATCCTCAAGGCCAAGGGAGGGATCAAGTGATGAGCCAGGTCTTCGTCCTCGTCCCCGGGGCCGCCGATGCCGCCCCCGAACTGCTCGCCGCCGCCCTGGCCCTCTTTCCGGGCTCGACGCCCACGGCCCTGGTGGCCGGCCACGGCCCGGCCCTGGACGCCGCGGCCCAGGCCGCCGCCGCCACCTTCAAGGAGGTGTGGGCCTTCGGCGGCGCCGCGCTGGCCCACCCCAACGCCGAACTGCTCCGGCCCCTCCTCGCCAAGGCCCTGCCCGCGGGGGCCTCCGTCGTCCTGGCCCACGACACCCTGGGCATGGACCTGGGCCCCGGCCTCAGCGTGAAGCTGGGCGCGGCCTACCTCCCCGACGTCGTGGGGGTGGAGGCCGCCGGGGGAGCCTCCCTCACCGTCCTGCGCCAGGAGTTCGGGGGCCAGGCCCACGCCCGGGTCGCCTGCGACGCCTCCGGGGGGGTGGTGGCCACGGCGCGCTCCGGGGCCTTCCGCCCCGGGGAGGGCCAGGGGCCCGGCACCGTCTTGGACCGTTCCGGGGACGCCGCGGGTCTCCAGGCCCGCCGCCGCTTCGTGGAGCTGGTGCAGGCCGAGGCCGGCGACGTGGACATCACCAAGGAGGACGTGCTCGTCTCCGTGGGGCGGGGCATCGGCGACAAGGAGAACCTGCCCCTGGCCGAGGAACTGGCCGAGGCCATGGGGGCGGTCATCTCCTGCTCCCGTCCCATCGTGGACGCCAAGTGGCTGGACAAGGCCAGGCAGGTGGGGACCTCGGGCCAGACCGTCAAGCCCAAGGTCTACCTGGCCCTGGGCATCAGCGGCTCCTTCCAGCACCTGGGGGGCATCAAGGGCGGCCCCTTCCTCGTGGCCGTCAACAAGAACCCCAAGGCCCCCATCTTCCAGGTGGCGGACGTGGGCGTGGTGGCCGACCTGCTCGAGCTCCTGCCGGAGCTCACGGAGGCCGTGAAGAAGGCGAAATGAGCGCAAGGCTTGAGTGGACGCCGGCCTCCGTAGCATCCTGGAGGCCGGAGTTCCCATGACGCCCAGCCCCTGCCCCCCCCTCCCCAGAGGCGGTTGCATGTTCGCCGCCTCCAGGCCCTGAGGCCGGATGGTCCGCGACGCCGCCCCCCCGGAAGCCCGCGCCTGGACCCCGGTCCTGGCGGCCGCCGGTTTCTGGGCCGCGGCCACGGTGACGCTGGAGATCCTCGTGCGCCGCCCCGGCTGCGCCGGGGTGGCGGTGCTGGTGGACGACGGGACCCGGTGCGCGCTGGCCTTCACGGCCTGCTGGGCCCTGGCGGCCCGGGCCCACACCGCCCCCCGGGCCTTCGCCGGCTTCTGGCGCGCCTTCGCCTGGGCCATGGGCTGCATGGGCGGGGCCACCCTGTGGCTCATCCTCACCCACGACCTCCTTCACCTCCCGGCCCCCATCCCCACCCTCCGCCACGGGGGCTACCTGGCGGCCATGGGCTTCCTGGCCTGGGGCGTGCTGCGCCTGCCCGTGGAATCCGTGCTGGCCTCCCACCGCCTCCAGGCCTTCCTGGACGGCCTCCTCATCAGCGCCTCCCTCTTTTTCATCGCCTGGGCCACGTACCTGCACGAACTGGTGGGCAAGCACCTGGACCAGGGGGCCCCCTACGCCCTCACCCTCGTGTATCCCCTTCTGTCCACGGCCCTGGGGGCCCTGTGGATCGTGCAGGAGCACCGCATCCAGGACGCCCGCATGGGCCGCCCGGGCCGCCTCGTGCGCCTGGGCCTGGGGATCACGGTGGCCTGGTGGCCCGTATACGCCATCGGCAATATCCAGGGCTGGTACCGGACCCTGGGCCCCTCCGAGCGCATGGACGCCGTCCATGCCCTGGGCCTCCTCTGCTTCGCCCTGGCGGCCCTCTGGCCCCAGCGGCCCCAGCTGGGGGACACCCTCACCCGGGCCCGGCGGCGCACGACCCTGCTGCCCTACGCCCTGGCCCTGGCGGCGGTGGCCTTCGCGGGCCTCCTCTACCTGCTGGAACACCCCTTCGATCCCGTCATGGTGGGCACGGGGGGCCTCATGGCCCTCATCCTCACCCTCCGCCAGTACCTGGCCGTGCGGGACCTGGAGGCCCTCTCCCGGAACCTGGAGGCCCGGGTCTCCGAGCGCACCCAGGAGTTGACCCGCAGCCAGCAGGAGCTCCTGCGCAGCCAGCGCATGCGCCTGATGGCCGCCATGGCCGCGGGCCTCTCCCACGACTTCAAGAACCTGCTGGGCATCATCCGCACCTGGGCGGAGGCCCTCCGGGAGGAGGCGGCGGATCCGGACCAGGCCAAGGGCTTGGCCGCCATCCATGAAGCTTCCGACCGGGCCCTGGACCTGGTCCAGGGGGTCCTGGCCTCCGGCCGGCAATTGGAGCTGGCCCCCCGCACCTTCGATCTGGGCGATTTCCTGCGGGAGAGGACCGGCCGGCTGGAGGGCGTCCTCGGGGGGCGCGCCCGCCTGGAATTGGATCTGGCGGAGGGGGCGATCCCCGTCCTCATGGACCCGGACAAGCTGGAACTGGCCCTGGCCAACCTGGCCTCCAACGCCGCCGACGCCATGGACGCGAGGGGCACCTTCGCCCTGAGGGCCCGCCGGGACCCGGTGGAGCCCTTCGCCCTCCTGGAGGTGGCGGACGATGGCCGGGGCATCCCCCCCGGGGATCTGGACCGCATCTTCGAACCCTTCTTCACCACCAAGCCCGTGGGCAAGGGCACGGGTCTGGGCCTGCCCTCCGTGCAGGGCTTCGTGCTTCAGAGCGGCGGCACCCTCGCCGTGGAAAGCCGGCCGGGGGAGGGAACCCGCTTCACCCTCCGGCTTCCGCGGGGGGCGTAGGCGCCACGCCCAGCATGGCGTCCAACTCGTTCAGGGCCAGGTCCACCTGGGCGGCGACCCAGGCGGCCCGGGCATCCGCGGGGGCGGGGGCCTCCAGGGCCCGCAGGGCCTCCCGGAATCCGGCCAGGCGGGAGGGTTCCGCCCCCTCCACCGTATCCGCC
>DATGXY010000204.1:0-23680 GCA_035298525.1 Holophaga sp. | reverse complement strand
CCGCTCCCTGCGGTCGCTCTGCGTCCCCCCACACCCCCACTTCATGCCCGGGCGGAGCCCGGGCATGAAGTCTAGCGGGTCCGCTTGGGGCGGAAGCGCTTCAGGTAGTCCTTCAGGGCCGCATCCAGGCCCACGTCCTTGCGGGCCTTTTCCGACATGAACCACTTGTGCTCCAGCACCTGGCAGTAGATCTCGGCGGCCTCCGCGTCGGTCTTCACCAGGGGGGCCAGGGCCTGCTGGGCGGGATCCCAGGTTTCCGTGAGCCACTTGAAGGCGGCGGCGGACTGGGGCACCTCCCGCTTGTGGGCCTTGGCCATGCGGGCCCGCAGTTCCCGGATCTCGTTGAGCATGAGCTCCGCCTGGCGCTCCTCGGCCACGAGGCCCGTGAGATCGTGGAGGCGGTGCCGGTGGTAGTCCCGGTCCGTGACGATGGGGCGCATGGCCAGCTTGTCCCCGTCCCCCGTGGGGATGAAGCGGATTTCCTGCACGGAGAAGCCCAGGGCGTGCAGGGCCTTGATGCGGGCCTGAATGCGCCACCGCTCGTCGGGCGCCAGCACCTCCTCCCGGTTCACCTCCTGCCAGAGGCTTTCGTAGCGCCGGCGCACATCGGCCCCGAAGGACTCGGGCCGCAGATCATCCGGCAGGGGCACGGCCATGGAGATATCCAGGAGATCCCCCCCGAAGTTCTCCTCCATGATCATGAGGTCCAGGCGGCGCTGGCCATCGGAAAGCCGCTCGTGCAGTTCCGAGGTTTCCGCGTCCACCAGGTAGGCGCCCAGCTGGCCCGCATCCCGGCGGAAGAGCACATTGGAGAGGGAGCAGTCCCCCCAGAAGGCCCCGGCCAGGTGCAGGCGCACGAGGAGGCCCGCCATGGCGTCCAGGAGGCGCACCCGGTAGCGCTCCAGGCCCTTGTTGAGGAAGAGCACGCGGTAGGGGTGGGAGGCCTCCAGGTAGCGGGTGACCAGGTAGCTGCACCCCGCCGCCGCCACGTGGCCCACCGCCTCCACCGTGGGCAGGTGCCGGGCCTGCATCTCCAGGAGGAGGCCGTACTCCTTCTCCGCCGAATGCTCGGCCAGTTCCTTCACCGCGTATACGGCCCCGTCCCCATAGTCCACGAACTGCACCTCGTGGCGGGAAAGGCCCCTGGGCAGTTCCACGCAGCGGTCCGTGGCGCCGGGCCACTGGGCCAGGGGGGTGCCCCAGGGCAGGTCCAGGAAGTCGGGGTGCCCGGGGCGGACAAGGATGGAGCGGAGGCCGGGGAAGCGATCAGGCATACCCCCATGGTGGTCCTAGATCCGCCCGGTGGCCAGGAAGATGCCGAAGGTCCGGCCGTTCTTCGGGGTCTCGGCGGCCCGGCGTACATCCACGTCCCGGAAGCCGGCGGCCTCCAGCCAGGCCTTCACGGTCAGCGGTTCGAAACCCTTGTGGAACACATCGGACGCATCGCCCCCGTGGAAGGAGCCGTCCTCCGGTTCCAGGTCCGCCAGGGCCACCCGGCCCCCGGGGGCCAGGGCCGCCGCCAGCCGGGGCAGGAGCCCCGGCACGTCGGCCACGTGGTGGAGGGTCATGCTGCTCACGATGAGATCGTAGGGGCCCCCCAGGTCCAGGGCGCCGTCCAGGTGGCGCACGGCCAGCGGGAGCCCCTGGGCGGCGGCCTTGGCCTCCAATTGCCCCAGCATGCCCGCGGAGGTGTCCGCCCCCGTCATGGTCCCCACGTGGGGGGCCAGGGCCAGGGTCACCAGGCCCGTGCCGGCCCCGAAGTCCAGGACCCGCCAGTCCGCCCCCGGCCGGACCCGGTCCAGGATGGCCCCGGCCACGTCCAGGGCCATGCGGACCCGGCGCTGCTCCTGGTCCCAGCCGGCCGCGGCGGCGTCGAAGCGGTTCTCCATGGCCTCAGGCCTTGGGCTTGGGCATGGCGGCCAGGAGGGCCCTGCGCAGCACCTCCCCTTCGGCCGCGGTGAAGGCCGGAGCCCCTTCCTTGAGCATGCCCAGGAACTGGTCGATCTCGGCCGGGGCGCCCGGATAGCCCAGGTTCTCGGGGCCCTTGCCCGCCTCCAGCGCCCGGATGGAGGAGGCCTTCAGGGTATTCCCCGCCCCCAGGACGCCGTAGAAGGGGATGCCGGAGGGGACGCCCCCCGTCCACTGGGCGTAGAGTTCGGCGGCCCCGGGGTTGTCCAGGGCCTTCTTCTCGCCCCGCTCCTTGATGGTCAGCCACTGGATCACGAAGTGGCGGTCCATCACCGCCTTCACCTCGGGCTGTTCCAGCACCCCCTCCAGGCGCCGGCACCAGGAGCACCAGGAGGCGTGGAAGGCCACCAGGACGGCCCGGTTCCCGGCGGCGGCCCGGGCGGCGGCGAGCAGTTCCGCGGCGGGCTTGGGGGCCTCGGCGGCCGGGGCCGGCAGGGCGGCGGCGAGAACGGGGACGAGGAGGAGGGGCGCGCGCATGGGGGGCCTTTCCGGAAGGGTGGATCCATGATCCCACAACCGGGAAAGGGACCGGGAACGTCCCATATGTGTTGACTTCCCCAAAGGCCTGCTTACCATGATCCAGACCCCCCAGAAGTGTTGAATATTTCATAGTAACGCGTCTCAATCTCAGCGAAGGAGGCCGCATGTCCGGATCACGGGAAACCCTCTGGGAATCCATGAAAGCCAAGGGGTACACCAGGCGCGACTTCCTTCAGTTCTGCAGCTTCGCCGCGGCCGCGGCGGGGCTGGGTCCCCAGGCCACGGCCGCCGTCGCCCAGACCCTGGAGAAGAAGGCCAGGCCCCCCGTCCTCTGGCTCCATTTCCAGGAATGCACCTGCTGCAGCGAATCTTTCATCCGCTCCAGCCACCCCGTGGTGGCGGATATCCTCATCGACGCCATCAGCCTCGATTACACCGAGACCCTCCAGGCCGCCGCGGGCCACGCCGCCCACAAGTGCCTGCAGGACACCCTGAAGAACCATGCGGGCAAGTACATCCTCCTGGTGGAGGGCTCCGTGCCCACGGGGGCGGACGGGGCCTACTGCTGCGTGGGCGGCCGTTCCGCCTTGGATATCCTCAAGGAGGCCGCCCAGGGCGCCGCCGCCGTCATCGCCTGGGGCAACTGCGCCTCGTACGGGTGCGTGCAGGCCGCCAAGCCCAATCCCACGGACGCCACCCCCATCCGCAAGCTCATCTCCAAGCCCGTCATCAACGTCCCCGGCTGCCCCCCCATCGCGGACGTGATGGCCGCCGTGGTGGTGCACATCCTCATGTTCGGGCGCGGGCCCGAGCTGGACGCCCAGGGCCGCCCCAAGGAGTTCTACGGCCGCCGCGTGCACGACACCTGCTACCGCCGGGCCTACTACGACGCCGGCATGTTCGTGGACGCCTGGGACGACGACGGCGCCCGGAAGGGCTACTGCCTCTTCCACATGGGCTGCCGAGGCCCCGTGACCTACAACGCGTGCTCGGTGACCAAGTTCAACCAGGGCACCAGCTACCCCATCCAGTCGGGGCACGGCTGCCTGGGCTGCGCCGAGAACGGGTTCTGGGACAACGGCCCCTTCTACCGCCACCAGCCCACGGTGCAGGGCTTCGCCATCGAGAAGACCGCTGACACCATCGGCGCCGCCCTCGGGGTGGGCGTGGCGATCGGCGTGGGGGCCCACGCCATCACCACCAACATCCGCAAGCGTCCCGTCATCGCCGAGACCGTCAAGGAATCCGCTCCGGCCGGCCAGGTCGAGGAAGAAGAGGGCAAGTGATGAACAAGCGCATCGTCATCGATCCCGTCACCCGCATCGAGGGCCACCTCCGCATCGAGGCCGTGGTGGAGAACGGCGTCGTGAAGGACGCCTACAGCGCAGGGACCATGGTCCGCGGCATCGAGAAGATCCTCAAGGGCAGGGACCCGAGGGACGCCTGGGCCTTCACCGAGCGCGTCTGCGGCGTGTGCACCACCGTGCACGCCCTGGCCAGCTGCCGCGCGGTGGAGGACGCCCTGGGCATCGAGGTGCCGAAGAATGCCGAGCTGGTGCGCAACCTCATGTTCTGCGCCCAGTACGTGCAGGACCACGTGGTGCACTTCTACCACCTCCACGCCCTGGACTGGGTGGACGTGGTCTCCATGCTCAAGGCCGACCCCGCCGCCGCCTCGAAGATCGCCCAGAGCCTCTCCCCCTGGCCCAAGTCCAACCCGGGCCACTTCGCCGCGGTGCAGCAGCGCCTGAGGAAGTACGTGGAGAGCGGCCAGCTGGGCATCTTCGCCAACGGCTACTGGGGCCACAAGGCCTACAAGCTCCCGCCCGAGGTGAACCTCATCGCGGTCAGCCACTACCTGGACGCCCTGGAATGGCAGAAGGAGATCGTGAAGATCCACGCCATCTTCGGCGGCAAGAACCCCCACCCCAACTACCTGGTGGGCGGCGTGCCCTGCTCCTTCAACACGGAGGAGGTCAACGCCATCAACACCGAGCGCCTCAACCACGTGGCCAGCCTCATCAAGGACGCCATCACCTTCGTGGAGCAGGTCTACGTCCCCGACCTGCTGGCCGTGGCCTCCTTCTACAAGGACTGGGCGTCCATCGGCGGCGGCCTCCAGAACTACCTGGCCTACGGCGACCTGCCCACCCGGGGCTACGGCGACGTGGGCTCCTTCCTCCTGCCCCGGGGCGCCATCCTGGGCCGGAACCTCAACGAGATCCACGAGGTCAACGGGAAGAACGAGGAGGAGATCAAGGAGTACATCGGCCACAGCTGGTACAAGTACGCGGGCGGCGACGGCGTCGGCCTCCACCCCTGGAAGGGGGAGACCGAGTTCAACTACACCGGGCCCAAGCCCCCCTACGACCAGCTGGACGTGGAGCACAAGTACAGCTGGCTCAAGACCCCCCGCTGGAAGGGCCATCCCATGGAGGTGGGCCCCCTCTCCCGCATGCTCGTGGCCTACGCCAAGGGCAACACGGACGTGAAGGAACTGGTGGGCGCCGTCCTCAAGAAGCTGGACGTGCCCGTGACGGCCCTCTTCAGCACCCTGGGCCGCACCGCAGCCCGCGGGGTGGAGACCCAGGTCGTGGCCCACTACATGAAGCGGTTCTTCGACGACCTGGTGGCCAACATCAGGAACGGCGAGGTGCGCACCCACACCCGCTACCGCTGGGATCCCGGCACCTGGCCGCAGGAGGCCCAGGGCGTGGGCCTCACCGAGGCGCCCCGGGGCGCCCTGGCCCACTGGATCCGCATCAAGGACAAGGCCATCGACAACTACCAGCTCGTCGTGCCCAGCACCTGGAACGCCTCGCCCCGGGACGGGGAGGGCAGGCGCTCCGCCTACGAGGAGGCCCTGATCGGCACCCCCGTGGCCAACGTGGACCAGCCCGTGGAGATCCTGCGGACCATCCATTCCTTCGACCCCTGCCTGGCCTGCGCCGTCCATCTCTACGACCCGGACGGCAAGCAGATCCACCAGGTCCAGTTCAACTGACGGGAGGCGGCCATGACCTCCACCAGCGCGACCTACCGGCGCGTCTACGTGTGGGAGCTCCCCGTGAGGGCCTTCCACTGGGTCAACGGCTTCGCCGTGACGATCCTGATGGTCACCGGCTTCATCATCGGGAACCCCGTGCACGTGGACATGGCCCAGGAGGCCTCGGGCCAGTACTGGTTCGGGACCGTCCGGTTCATCCACTTCCTCGCCGCCTGGATCTTCCTGGTCAACTTCGCGGCCCGCATCTACTGGGGATTCGTGGGCAACCAGTACGCCTCCTGGCGCACCTTCATCCCCACCACCGGCCGCACGTTCGGGGAGATCCTGGAGGTGCTGAAGGTGGACATCCTGCAGACCCGGCTCAAGGGCCACGTGCACCTGGGCCACAATCCCCTGGCCGGCACCATCTACTTCGGCACCTTCTTCCTCTTCCTCTTCCAGGTGGCCACGGGCTTCGCCCTCTACGCCCCCATGAGCTACAGCTGGGTGGCCAAGGCCTTCGCCTGGGTCACCCCCCTCATGGGCGGGGACCAGAACGTGCGCCAGTGGCACCACATCATGCTGTGGTTCTACGTGCTGTTCTGCATCGTGCACATCTACCTGGTCTTCTACCACGACTACATCGAGGGCCGGGGCACCACCTCCTCCATGGTGGGCGGCTGGAAGTTCGAGCGGAAGGAGCGCGGTGACTCCTAGCGTCCTGGTGCTCGGCATCGGCAACACCCTGCTGGGCGACGAGGGGGTGGGGGTCCACGTGGTGCGCAGCCTCCTGGAATCCCCCGCCCCGCCCGGGGTCGCGTACCTGGACGGGGGCACCGGCAGCCTCGTCCTCCTGGAGCCCATGCAGGAGGCCCGTCGCCTCGTGATCGTCGACGCCACCGCGGACGGGAATCCGCCCGGAACGGTGCGGCGCCTCAAGCCCCGCTTCAGCTCGGACTTCCCCCCCAGCCTCGCCGCCCACGACATCGGCCTGCGGGACCTGCTGGACAGCTTCTACCTCATGGGCGACGCCGAGCCCGACGTGGTGCTCTTCACCGTGAGCATCGCCCTTCCCCAGGACATGACCACGGAACTGGGCCCCGAGGTTGCGGCCGCGGTCCCGGTGGCGGTGGAGGCGATCCGGCGGGAACTGGGGGCCTGAGGGAACCCCCGGAGTAGGAATGGGAAGCGAAACCATCTAGGCTTCTTGGATGCACACCGCCTGGCAGTACGCCACCGTCGCCGGCGCCGCCTTCACCGCGGGCGCCATCAATTCCATCGCGGGCGGGGGGACCCTCGTGTCCTTCCCCGCGCTCCTGGGCATCGGCCTCACCGGCCAGCAGGCCAACGTCACCAGCACCCTGGCCCTGTGGCCCGGCTCCGTGGGGGGCTTCGTGGGCCACCGCCAGGACCTGAAGGGCACGCGCGCCTTCGCCTTCCGCCTCATGCCCCCCTCCATCGGCGGGGCCCTGGCGGGGGCGGGCCTCATGCTGGCCACCCCGGCCAGCACCTTCAACCTGCTCATCCCCTGGCTGATCCTCACCGCCACCCTGCTCATGGCCGCCAACGATCCCATCCAGCGCTTCCTGGGGGCCCATCACGGCGGGGAACGGAGCCGGTCCTGGTGGGTGGGGGCGATCTGCTTCCAGTTCCTCGTGGGCGTCTACGGCGGGTTCTTCGGGGCGGGCATCGGCATCCTCATGCTGGCGGCCCTGAGCCTCCTGGGCCTCGACGACATCCACCAGATGAACGGCCTCAAGAACTTCCTCTCCCTTTCCATCAACGGGGTGGCCATCCTGTGCTTCCTCGCCGGGGAGGCCTTCTTCCATTCCCACAACGTGCAGTGGCGGGCCGCGGGCGTCATGGCCCTGGCCGCGGGCGCCGGGGGCCTCTTCGGATCCCACATGGCCCACCGGGTGGGACGCAGGACGGTGCGGGTCATCGTCATCCTGGTGGGGTTCGTCCTCACGGCCTGGTACTTCCACAAGGCCCACGGCTGATCGAGAATCCCCTTTCCGCCGGGGGCGCGCTACCCATCCCCCTCGCCGTCCCGGGGGGGCCCCAGGTACACCCATGGATCCCGGAGGAAGTCCCGCCAGATCACCGGCAGCAGGCGCGCCTTGCCTTCGATGCCCCTCGCCCGCATGGCCGTCCTCAGGGCCAGGTGGAAGGAGACGCCGAAGTTGCACACGCCGATGAAGCCCACGCCGGCGAGGGCCCAGGCGATGTCCTTCCAGCGCGGGCTGTCCTGCACGGCGCACAGGGCCAGGGAGGCGGCGTTCAGGGTCACGTGGCGCACCTCCAGGTGGATCCCCGCGAAGGCGAAGACCACGGGAAGGAAGCCCAGGAGGAGGCCCAGCGCCAGGTAGCCCGCCACGCCGCCCAGGTGCTGGCGGGTGAGTTCGGCGACCCGGGCCGCCCCTTTTTCCCCCAGGATGCCCCTCAGGCGCCGGTGGGCCTCCAGGGCTTCGGGCAGGCGACGGTAGGCGCTCCAGTTGGCCGCCCAGCCCGAGGCGAGGCTGGCCATCCACAGCATGACCCCCGTGAGGATGGCGTAGGGGATCGTCAGGGAGCGGAAGGGGTGCATGGCCTCAAGGCTGTGGCGGGCCGTCTCGGGGTCCACCCAGGGATGTCCCGTGGCCCAGCGCCAAAGCAGGGCCGCGGCGGCGGTGGCGGGCAGGGTCGCCAGCACGTTGCCCAGGGTGGCCATGACCTGGCAGCGGGTGATGCCCGCGGCCCGTTCCTTGAGGCCCCCCCTCAGCCCCGGGTCGGCCATGGCCGCGGCGAGGGTGGCGGCGGTGTTCGCGGGCTGCTTCGAGGCCAGGGTGAGGTGGGCGAACTGCATGGCGATGAAGCTGGCCGAGTAGTTGAAGGCGAAGGCCAGCCCCGTGCCCAGGGGGGCCAGGGCCAGGCCCGGGATGGCGTACTTGAAGAGGGCCGTGAAGGTCGTCACCACGCCCCCGCCCGCGGCCGAGGCGAAGGTGCGCCACCACTCGGCGCGGGTGAGGGCGATGTAGTGCTCCCCGGTCTGGCCCGTGTGCTCCACCACCTTCCGGGCCAGGAGCCTCACGCTGTCCCGCAGGAGGGGCCCCAGCCGCCGGTTGCGGGCCTTCTCCCGGACGAGATCGGCCGTGAAGGCCGGGCCGTCGCCGCCCCCCCGGGCCAGGGCCGCCAGGCGCGCCATGCGGGCCAGGGTCGCCTCCAGCAGGTCCAGGCGGTACACGAGCTCGGTGCTGATGCCCCCGGCCTCCAGGTGGGCGAGGCCCGCGGCCAGCCTCGCCCCGCAGGCCTCCAGCAGCCCTTCCCAGCCCGGGTCGCGGCCTTCCCGCAGCTCCGCCGCGGCCCCGGGGAGGCGCGCGAAAGGCGAATCCAGCTCGCGGTCCCGGGGGCCCAGGCCCAGCAGGTCCCGGCTCAGGCCCAGGGCCGCGGCCCGGTACGCCAGGAGCTGCACCGCGTCCCAGAGGGCCTCGTCGGGCAGGGCCATCCATGCGCGCCAGGGCCCCCCGTCGGCGGGAAGGGAAGCGATCCAGTCCGCGTCCCGCTCCTCCAGGGGCAGGCGGTGCAGGAGGGCCGCCAGGTCCGCCTCCGGGTCCAGGCTGGGCACGAGGCGGTCCACGAGGCGCTCCAGGGCCTCCCGCAGGAAGGCGCCGTGCATCGGCAGGCCCGCGTCGGCGAGGAGGGACACGGCGCTGGTGTGGGTCAGCACCTGCCGGATCCGGGCCCGCCAGGCCGGGGCCATGGGGTGGTCCTCCAGGTGGGAGCGCAGCTCCTCCAGGCGGCGGTTCCGGGGGGAATCGGCCCCGCCCGAGGGCGAGGCCTCCAGGACCCACCGAAGGAGGCCTTCCAGCCACGCCTCGTCCGGGCCGGGCGCCCCCAGGACCTTCTTGAGGAGAATGGACGTCACACAGCCTCCTGGACCCGGGCATCGTCTCATACCCTTCCCGGATCACCCATTCGTGGCATCATGGCCCATCCCTGAGAGGTGCCCATGGCGTCCGATTGGACAGGGGAGACGATCCTGGTCGTGGACGATGACCGGAACACCTGCCTTGCGCTCAGCCGCCAGCTCCTTCGCGAGGACTACCAGGTGATCTGCCTCCACGACGGGGCGGAAGCGCTGGCCTTCGCGCGGACCAGCCGCGCCGACCTCGTCATCCTGGACCTGGTCATGCCGGGGATGGGGGGCATCGAGGCCTGCCGGGGACTGCGGGCCACGGAGGGCTGGGAGCACACCCCCGTGCTCATCCTCACGGGCACGGACATGGAGGAGGCCTACGCCCAGGCCCTGGGGTGCGGGGCCGACGACTTCCTCACCAAGCCCGTGCGGCGGGAGGAACTCCTCCTGCGGGTGAAGTCCCTGATCCGGTCCGGGGCCCTGGTGGAGGACCTCAAGTCCAGCGTGGCCACCATCGAGCACCAGAAGCAGGTGATCCTCCAGGCCCGTGAGCTGCAGGACCGCCTCCAGGCCTTCCTCCTCCACGACCTGAAGAACCCCATCTCCTCCATCCTCCTCCAGGCGGAGATGATGGTGGGCCGGGAGGACGCCCACCCCGGCTGGGGCCGGGTGCTGGCCTCCAGCGAACACCTGATGAAGCTGGTGCTGTCCTGGATGGACCACATCAAGGCCGAGCACGCCGGGCTCAAGCCCGACCTGGCCGAGGTGGAGGTGGCCCCCTTCCTTTCCGCCATCCTGGCCCGGCACGAACTCTGGCTCCGGAGCCGGGGGGTGCGGGGAGAGGTGGCCGCCGACGCCGCCCTCCGGCACCCCATGGACGGGGTGCTCATGGACCGGGTGCTCTCCAACCTCGTGGACAACTGCCTGCGCTACGCCCCGGAGGGGAGCGTCCTGGGCCTGGGCGCCGAGCGGGACGGGAGCGGCTCCCTCCGCCTGTGGGTGAGCGACCAGGGCCCCGGCGTGCCCGAGGCGGACCGGGGGCGGCTCTTCGATCTCTACGTCCAGCTGGAGGCCTCCGCGGGCCACGCCAGCGGCCGGCATACCCGGGGCCTGGGCCTCGCCTACTGCCGGGCGGCCGTGGAATCCCACGGGGGCCGCATTTGGGTGGACGACAACCCCGGCGGCGGCAGCCGCTTCCACGTGGAGCTGCCGGAGGCCTAGGCCCGGCCCTCCAGGACGCCCGTCCAGGCTTCGGCCCGGGGGCCCAGGAGTTCCCGGAACCGCGCCGGGTCCCCCGGCCCGCACAGGCCGAAGACGCCCGCATCGCCCACGCCGCACAGGAGGCCCTCCAGGCAGGCGACGATGGAGGCCGGGGTGAGGGGATCCAGGAGGGGCGGGGCGTGGTGGGTGGCCACCGCCTCCACCACCGGGGCCGGCAGGCCCCACATGCCCAGGAGGTGGGCCCCCACCTCCCCGTGGTGGACGCCCAGCACCTGCATTTCGGCCGCGAGGATATCGTGGCCCTCGGCCAGGAGGTCCCCCACGGCCCCGTAACGGTCCGGCAGGCCGGCGGCGAGGATGAGGAGCCCCACATCGTGGAGGAGTCCCCCGGTGAAGGCGTCGGCCTGGGCCTCCCGGGGCAGCTTTTCCACCCGGGCCACTTCCCGGCAGGCCAGGCCCATCTGGAGGCAGTGGGCCCAGAGGCGGCTGCCGTTGAACCCCTCCGGAAAGCGGCCCGCCTGCTGGAAGACGCCGTGGACCAGGGCCAGGGCCTTGAGGGTCTCCACCCCCAGGTAGGCCACCGCGTCCGCCGGGTCGGAGACGCGCTGGCGGAGTCCGAAATAGGCGGAGTTGACGACCTTGAGGAGATTGGCCGTCATGCCGGGGTCCTTCTGGACCACCCGGCCGATGTCCGTGGCCTTGGCGTCCTCCTGCTCCAGCAGGCCCAGGATCTCCTGGTAGGCCGAGGGCAGCACGGGCAGGTGTCGGATGCCGCCCAGCACCCGGCGGATCTCCTGGCTGCGCAGGTGCGCCGCGGCGGCGGTGGCGGAGCGGATGACGGCCCTCAGGGTCTCGGGATCGCAGGGCTTGGCCATGAACTGGTGGGCCACCCCCTCGGCCTGCAGGACCTGGCCGACGTCGGCCTGGCCCGAGAGCACGAGGCGGACCACCTCCGGGTGGCGGCGCATCACGTGGCCCAGGAAGACGGTGCCGGTCATGCCCGGCATGCCGATATCGGCCACGACCACGTCGAAGGGGGCCCGGGCCATGAGGTCCAGCGCCTCGGTCCCGCTCTGGGCGAAGGCCATCTCCCACTCGCCGCGCATGCCGCGGAGGAGGCGCTCGAGGGCCTGCAGCACGAGGGGCTCGTCGTCGACGAAGAGGATGCGGGTCCTGCCCGCCATGGTTACTCCGAAGCTTCCCAAGGATAACGGGCTCCGGCCCGGCGCCGGGAGGATATTCCGGGCCCCGCCCACGGTACGTTGGTAGGATCAATGTCGCCATGTCCGACCTCGGCTCCCAGGACACGACAGCCCGCGGCCCCAGGCCCCCCGAGGGGGCCCGGCCCGCCTCCGAGGGGCGGACCACCCCGGAGGGGCCGATCTGGGAGAACGAGCAGCTCTTCCGGATCATCTCGGACCACGCGGGGGACCTGGTCTCCCTCATCACCCGGGAGGGGCGCAGGGTCTTCCAGAACCGGGCATACCTGCGCCAGCTCGGGTACACCGAGGATGAGCTGGCCGCCGGGGCTCCCCTGGCCCTCATCGACCCCGCCGACGTGGACCGGGTGAGGTCGGCCCTCCGGGACGTCTTCGCCACGGGGCGCGAGATCACCCTCCAGTACGGCATGATGCACCGGAACGGCTCCGTCCGCCACGTGGAGAGCCGCATCACCCCGGTGGCCTCCGCGGAGCGGGACGAGGGCCTCGCCGTGGTGGTGGGCCGGGACGTGACGGACCGGGTCGCCGTGGACCTGGACCTCCTGCGGGCCCACGCCATCAAGAACCTGGTGCTGGAGAACTCCAGCCTGGGCATCGCCTTCATCCGCAAGCGGCGCATCGAGTGGGCCAATTCCCGGTGCGGGGAGCTCCTGGGCAAGCCCATGAAGGATATCGTCGGCCACTCCACCCGGGTGGTGTACCCCGACGACGAGGCCTACCGGCGGAAGGCCCCCGCCATCTACGCCGCCTTCGAGCGGGGGGAGCCCACCGACGACCTCTGGGAGATCCCCCGCACCGACGGCTCCCGCTTCTGGTGCCGCCTCGTGGGGCGGGCCCTGGACCCGTCGCGCCCCGACGAGGGCTCCGTGTGGATGTTCGAGGACATCACCGCCCGGGTTGTGGCCGAGCAGGAGCGCCTGAGCCTGGAGGTGCAGCTCCGCCAGGCCCAGAAGCTGGAGGCCATCGGCCAGCTCGCCGCCGGCATCGCCCACGAGATCAACACCCCCACCCAGTACGTGGGGGACAACCTCAAGTTCCTGCTGGACGCCTTCCGTGACCTCCAGGGGGCCCTGGACGCCTGGGAGGCCCAGGCCTCGGGCGCCCTGGGCGGGGCCGAGGCCCGCCTCGCCCGCGAGGAGGCGGACCTGCCCTACCTGAGGGACGAGATCCCCCGGGCCCTGGAGCAGTCCCTGGAAGGCATCGCCCGGGTGACCCGCATCGTGAAGGCCATGAAGGACTTCTCCCACCCCGGGGGCGAGACCATGGTGGAGGTGGATCTCAACCGTTCCATCGAGAGCACCGTCACGGTGTGCCGCCACGAGTGGAAGTACGTGGCGGACATCGTCCTGGACCTGGACCCCGCCCTGCCGCGGGTGCTGTGCCACCCGGGCGAGATCAACCAGGCCGTCCTCAACCTCGTGGTGAACGCGGCCCACGCGATCGCCGACGGGTCCCCTGGCGGCGCCAAGGGCACCATCACCGTGACCACCGCGCACCGGGACGGCTGGGCCGAGATCCGGGTGCGGGACACGGGGACGGGGATCCCCGAGTCCGTGCGGGCCCGCATCTTCGATCCGTTCTTCACCACGAAGGAGGTGGGCCGGGGCACCGGCCAGGGCCTCGCCATCGTCCACAACGTCGCGGTGGAGCGGCACGGCGGCACCGTGGCGTTCGAGACGGAAATGGGCAGGGGCTCCGAATTCATCCTCCGCATTCCGGCCACGGGCCGCGACCAGGAAAGGCTGCCATGAGGGACAAGGTCCTGCTCGTCGACGACGACCCCAACATCCTTTCCGGTTACACCCGGAACCTGCGCAAGCGGTTCACCATCGACACGGCCCAGGGCGGCGAGGAGGCCCTGGCCCGGATCCAGGAATCCGGCCCCTACGCCGTCATCCTCTCGGACATGCGCATGCCGGGCATGGACGGCATCCAGCTCCTGTCCCGCTGCCGGGAGCTGGCGCCCGACACGGTGCGCATCATGCTCACGGGCAACGCCGACCAGCAGACGGCCATCGGCGCCGTGAACGAGGGCAGCATCTTCCGGTTCCTCACCAAGCCCTGCGACCCCGAGGACCTGGCGATGACCCTCCAGTCGGCCATCAAGCAGTACCAGCTCGTCACCTCCGAGCGGGAACTGGTGGAGGGCACGCTGAAGGGCAGCATCGAGCTCCTGGTGGAGCTCCTCGGGACCATCGACCACGACGCCTTCGCCCACGCCAAGGCCCTGGACGCCCTCTCCCACAAGATGGCCCTGGCCATGGGCCTCTCCGAGCCCTGGGTGGTGAACGTGGCGGCCCTGCTGAGCCAGATCGGCGTCCTCACCCTGCCCCAGGGCATCCTGGCCAAGGCGCGCCGGGGGGAGGCGAGCAGCCGTGAGGCGGAAGCCGTGGGCCGGCTCCCCGAGATCAGCTCCAATCTCCTCCTCCACATCCCCCGCATGGAGGGCGTCGCCCGGGCCATCCTCTACATGACCAAGCACTACGGCGGCGACGGGTTCCCCGAGGACGGGGTGCGGGAGGACGCCCTCCCCGCGGCCTCCCGCGTGCTGAAGGCGGCGGCGGGGTTCCTGGCCCTCCGGGAATCCGGGCTGGAGGCTGAGCCCGCCCTGGCCCGCATGCGCCGGGAGGTGGGGGTCTACGATCCCCGGGCCCTGGAGGCCCTGGGCACCGCCCTCCTGATGCCCGACGTGGGCACGGCGGAGACCCCGGACGGCCCCCGCCTGGCCACCCACGAGACGGTCACCGCCGGCATGGTGCTGGTGGAAGGGGTGCAGACCCGGGAGGGCCTGCTCCTGTACCCGGCCCAGACCCGCCTGGGCCAGGCCCACCTGGAGCGCCTGAAGAACTTCGCCCGCCTCGTGGGGCTCAAGGAGCCCTTCCTCGTGCTGGGCGGCGGGGAGGACCAGGCCTGATGGGCATCCTGGACGCCATCGGCGGGACCTCCCTCGTCGCCCTGGAGCGCGTGCCCGGCCCCGGCTGCGCCCGGATCCTGGCCAAATGCGAGTGGGAGAACCCCACCGGCAGCGTCAAGGACCGCATGGCCCTGGCCGTGGTGTCCCGGGCCGAGGCCGACGGGCGCCTGCCGCCCGGGGGCACCGTGGTGGAGTACACCGGGGGCAGCACCGGGGCCAGCCTGGCCCTCGTGTGCGGCGCCACGGGGCACCCCCTGCGCATCGTCACCTCGGACGCCTTCAGCCGGGAGAAGCTGGACCAGATGCGGGCCCTGGGCGCAGAGCTGACCCTCGTCCCCAGCGAGGGCGGCCTCACCACGAAGCAGTTGATCCTGGACATGGTGGAGACGGCCCGCGCCCTGGCGGCTGAACCGGGCACCTACTGGACCGACCAGCTCCGCAACGGGGACGCCATCGAGGGCTACCGCGCCCTGGGCGAGGAGATCTGGGAACAGTCCCGGGGGAAGGTGGACGCCTTCGTGCACAGCGTGGGCACCGCGGCCTGCCTGCGCGGGGTTGCCGCCGTCCTGAAGGCCCGGAACCCCGCCGTGCAGGTGATCGCCGTGGAGCCCGCCGAATCCGCCGTGCTCTCCGGGGGCCAGCCCGGGCCCCACCGGATCGAGGGCGTGGGCATCGGCTACCTGCCCCCCCTGTGGGATCCCTCCGTTGTGGACGGGGTGGAGGCGGTCTCCACCGCCGAAGCCAAGGCCATGGCGCGGCGCCTGGCCCGGGAGGAGGGGGTCTTCGCGGGGACCTCCGCCGGGGCCAACGTGGCCGCCGCCCTCCGCGTGGGCCGGCGCCTGGGCCCGGGGGCCGCGGTGGTGACGCTCCTGGCCGATTCGGGCCTGAAGTACCTCAATACGGACGTGTACCGGCCGGAGTAGGGCTCCACGCGAAGAACCGCGCCGCATGCCGCGCCGCGGAGACCCAGGCGCCCCGGTGGTGGCGGAAGCCCTCCCGCAAGGAGCAGCGGGCGTGGTTGGCGGCCCCGGCCTGGATGATATCCGGCCCTTCCCTCCGCAGGGCCTCCCCGTCCTTGTCCGAGGGCCTCACCAGGGCGATGTGCCCGGACCGGGCCGGATCGGGGCTCTCCCAGACCACCACGACCACCCGGCCTCCGTTGGCCAGATCCTGGGCCTGGAAGGGATCGGGCACGGGCGACCAGCCCGCGGCCGCCCCCGCCTCCCGGAGCCAGGCCCCCTGGGCCGTGGCCAGCTTCACGGCGCGGTGTTCCGGGGGCCGCAGGATGTAGATGCCCTCGCGTTCGCAGGCCGCCGCCACGAAAGCGCTGCAGTGGGTCTTGGCCGGACGCCCGTTGTCCGGCCTTCCCGTGCGCCAGTCCACGTGCTGGCCCGGCAGCCACAGGTGCTCCACATCCAGGGCGTCGTACCGGGCCGCCAGCCTACGCCCCTCCGGGGTGATGGGCCCCGCCCCCAGGGCCAGGCCCAGCAGGAGGGCGGCCAGGAGGCGCATCAGAAGCCCCGGTTCAGGAGGCGCACGAGTCCGAGCACCCCCGCCCCCACCACCAGGGCCAGGAGGATGCGCCCGAACCAGGGGGAGACGCGGCTTTCCTCGCCGGAAGGCTGGCCCAGGGCCGGCCCGAAGAGGATGGCCTGCCAGGGCGCCGTGCCCACCGTGTGGGGCGGCTTGGCGGAATCATCCTGGAGGGTGATGACCTGGCGTTCCGAGGCCTCCCGCTCCTGGGCGCGCATCCGCCGGGGGTCGATGCGGTACGGGTCGCCCATGGTCAGCGGGCCATGGAATGGACGGCGACGCGGTTGCCCTCGCTGTCCAGCAGCAGGGCCCGGAATCCGAAGGGACCCAGGGGGTGCGGAGGCTGGAGCACCTGGCCCCCGCGGGCGGCGGCGGCCTCCAGGGCCGCGTCCAGGCGCCCTTCCACGTTGAGGTAGACGAGGGGCCCCCGGGTGGAGGGCGCGTCCTCCCCCTCGGGCAGCACGAGGCAGCCGCCCACCTCGCCGTCCTCGTGGGGCAGCAGGCCGAAGCTGAACCCGGGCCCGGCCTCCCGGGTCACCTGGACCCCCAGGAGGGCGGAATAGAAGGCGATGGCCCGGTCCAGATCCCGGACGGGGATATCCACCCACACGAAGCGATGACTCATGCCGGCTCCTTCCATCGGGGTCCGGATCCCCCGGCCCCCCCCGCAGGATGCCACCGGGGGCCCCGGGGGGCCATGGCTTCGGCGGATCAGGGCCGGTAATCGAGGGTGAGGACGTCGTCCGCGAAGACCGGGCCATAGGCCCCCGCTTCCAGGATGAAGTCCCGCACGCCGCCGAGGCGTTCCAGGCGCACCACCACCGGGTGCTGGAAGCCCGGCACGGCCCCCGTGGGGAAGCCGTAGGCGATGCTCCCCAAGGCCGCGGCGGAGGCGGAGCCGGCGTAGGTGACGGCCCTCCCCTTCGCGTCCCGGGCCCCGTTCCCCGCCAAGGGCAGGCTGAGCGTCAGGCGAGGCTCCGCGCGGGTCATCACCTCCAGGCGGCCCGGAGGAGGGGGGAGGGTGGGCGCCGGGCGCCGGAAGACCCGGGGCAGCAGGGCCCCGGTCCCCGCCCCCAGAAGGAAGGCCAGGGCGACGGGAAGGGCTTTCATGAGGCCTCCTGGAGGTGCAGCACGAGGATCTGGCCGGCGAGGAGGGCGATCCCCAGGGCCACGTACAGGACCTGGAGGGTGCGGGCCACGCCCGGCGGGGAGCCGATGGCCAGCACCTCCACCCATTCGAAGACGAGGATGGCCGACCCGGCGGCGGCGGCCAGGATGGGCGCCCGCCGGTGCCGCCGGACCAGGGCGATCGTCGCGGCCAGGGCCGTCCCCCCCACCAGGAAGAAGAGGCAGAAACCGGGCACCCGGTACGAGGCGAAGGGCGTGCCGGCCAGCATGGCCAGGGGCGGCGCGCCCAGGCCCGACATCAGGGCCAGGCCTCCGCCCAGGGCGGTGAAGGCCAGGAAGCCGGCGAGAACGGCGAGGAGGTGGCGGCAGGCGCGGAGGAGCATGGGGCTTGCCGCCATCCTATCAGGGCCGGGGGTCACGGGCGCCTCAGGGTTCCTTGGGGCGCTCGAAGGCCTTGTGGGTGGGCAAGCTGCGGATCTGCTCCCGCAGGGCCTCCGGGATGGCGGGATCCCTTTCCCAGTGCCGCAGCCAGTCCGCCACCTGGGGATCGGCGCGCTGGAAGGCCGCCAGGGACCAGCCCCCGATCTGGTAGGCCATGCCCCGGGCCACCCGGGCATCCAGCCCCTTGAGGCCACTGCGCGCCTTCAGCCAAGCCTGGTACGCCGGAAAATCCGGGGCGCCGGCCAGGAGCCCCACCATGGCCCGCAGGTAGCTGGGATCCCCCGTGGCCATCCAGGCCCCCCAGCAGTGGTCCATCTGCACCCCCATCGTCCCCACCCGCTGGGGATCCACCGGATCCACCCAGGGCGCGAAGTTCCGGGGATCCCCCAGGGGGGGGACCTTCAGGGCCGCCGCCTCCGCGCGGCCCCGCACCTCGGCGGGCAGGGCCTCCATGAGGGGACCGATGTCCTCGCCATTGAGGCGCTGGATCACCACCAGGGCCCACCACGCCTCCGGCTGGTGGAAGGTGATGGCGGACTGGGCGGCCTTCCAGGCGAGGGGGGACCGGGCGAAGGCGAAGGCCAGGAAGCTGTGCACGGAGGGGGATTCCAAGGGCTTGCCCGCCACGGCGCGGAGCACGGCCAGGAGCCGGCCCGGTTCGGGGGCCTCGTGGTAGCCCTTGCTGAGGCCATCCACGGCCTCCAGGTCCAGGGGCTGGTCCTGGGCGAAGGCCTCCCAGGAACGCAGGGCCAGGGTGGCCGGCTTCAGGTCCATGCGGGTCCCGGTCCCGCCCAGGACGGCCTCGATGCGCACCTCCCCGCCGGGACCCTCCGGGGCCTGCCAGCCCGTTTCGAAGACGGCGAAGGCCACCTTGGGCACCGACGCCTCCAGGGCCGCCCGGTCCTTGGCGGCGATGCCCGCCGCTTCCAGCATGCGGAGGCTGAAGTCGAAGCCCGTGGGCTTGATGCGCCTCAGGGCCGAGGCCTTCAGCCCCTTGAATTCCGCCACCCCGGCGGGGGAGGTGATCTTCACGTCCAGGGTGCGCCCCTCCAGAAGGGCCTCCCCCTCCTTCCCCTCCGCCGACACGGCCAGGGCGAAGCCCTGGCCCGGGGCCAATTGTTTGAGGAAGCCCGGAACGTTCACATCCCCCGCGGGGGGAATGCGCCCGGCCCAGCCGGGGGCCACGAGGCCCACCTGGTCGCTGATGGCCGCGGGCCGGGCCGTTTCCTTCACCCCCTGCACCTGGGCGGCAAGGGGCAGGGCGAGGACGAGTGCCAGGGGCGGCATGCGCATGGAAGCTCCAGGGGGGTGGGGCCATTGTAAAGCACCCGGTCCCTCAGGCATGCTCAGCCAGGGAGGAAACATGGATCAGGGGATGACGTCCGGTGAACTGATCGCGCTGGTGCGGCGCGTCTTCCAGGCGGGTCCGGAGGACCGGGGCCTGGCGGTGCTGATCGACCTGCCCGACGCCCAGGTGCCGGACCGGCCCCACTGGCGGGACCGGCGGGAGATGGCGGCCCAGTGGGCCACCATGCTCTCCGAGGCCCGGGCGGAGCTGGGCTTCGATACCCACCTGGTGATGTACCCCAATGTGCACACCAATAACGGCGACCTGCCGGGCCAGGCCTGGATCCACGAGGGCGGCCCCCTGCCGGAGCGGGCCGAGGACCTGGACCCCGCGGGCGCCCGGCCCTTCGAGGCCATCTACACCGACCACTCCATCCTCATCGCCCTCACCACCTTCTCCGCCACCGCCCCCCTGAAGATGGCCGCCCGCACCCGCCCCATGCGGGCCGCCACCATGCCCGGCTTCCGGCCGGATATGCTGGCCAGCCTGCGCCTGGACTACGGGGAGGTGAACCGCCGGGTGGAGGTCCTCAAGGCCCTCCTGGACCGGGCCGAGGGGGCGGATTTCCGCTTCATCCATCCCCAGGGCGAGGACCGCCTCCACCTGGACCTGCGCCACCGCACCGCCCACGCCAGCGGCGGCCTCATCCCCGCCAACGGCATCGCCGGCAACCTGCCCTCGGGCGAGGCCTACATCGTGCCTTACGAGGGGGAGCGGCCCGGCGATCCCAGCCGCAGCGCCGGCCTCCTGCCCGTGGAATTCCGGGGGGAGGTGGTGCGCTACCGCATCGAAGGGAACGTGGCCCGGGAAGTGCTGCCCGGCGGCCCCGAAGCGGCCCGGGAGGCCGCCCTCCTCGCCGCCGAACCCGCCTACGGCAACCTGGCCGAACTGGGCCTGGGGGTGCTGGCCGCCTTCGGCGTCAAGCCCGTGGGCGAGGTGCTCCTGGACGAGAAGCTGGGCCTGCACATCGCCTTCGGGCGCAGCGAGCACTTCGGCGGCCAGGTGGGTCCCTCCGCCTTCAGCCGCCCGGAAGCCGTCGTTCACATCGATCGGGTCTACGTGCCCGAAACCCAGCCCCAGGTGAAGGTGGCCGAGGTGACCCTCACCCTGGAGGGCGGGGCCCCCTTCCCCCTCATGCGGGACGGGGAGTACGCGGAGGGCCTCTTCTAGATGGACCTGGAGGGCCTGCGGGCGGAACTCGGCCGGTGGCTGGCGGCGACCCCCCTCAACCGGGTGGAAGCGCCGGAGCCCCTGTCCACGCCGCCGACCGCCGGCCCCCTGATGCTCTTCGAGGCGCCCCTCCTGGCGGTGGCCGATGCGTCCGATCCCCTCTGGGCCCGGATGCGGGAACCGGAGGTGGTGGGGCCCCACCACCTGCTCCCCGGAGACTGGCTGCCCGGCGCCGTTTCCGTGCTCACCTTCTTCCTGCCCTACACGGCCCCCGTGCGCCGGGCCAACCGCATCCCCCGGGTCACCGCCACCGAATGGCTCTATGGCCGGTACGAGGGCGGCCACCTGGTGGAGGCCCTGGACGAGGCCCTGGCGGATCTGCTGCGCGCCGCCGGCTGGAAGGCCGTCGCCCCGGCCACTGATCCCCGCATCCGCACCGTGGCCATGCGCAGCAACTGGTCCGAGCGCCACGCCGCTTACGTGGCGGGCCTGGGCACCTTCAGCCTCAGCCGCTCCCTCATCACCCGCGCCGGGTCCGCGGGCCGCCTGGGCAGCGTCATCACGGACGCCCCCCTGCCCCCGACCCTTCGTCCCTACGAGGATCGGGAGGCCTGGTGCGGCCGCTGCGGCACCTGCATCCCCCGCTGCCCCATCGGCGCCATCAGCCCGGATGGAAAGGACCACACCCTCTGCAAGCAGTGGCAGGACCAGACCCTGGAGGCCTTCCGGCCCCGCTACGGCTGCGGCAAATGCCAGACGGCGGTGGGGTGTGAGCGGGGGATCCCCCCTCAGGGTTTGTCGCGGATCCGGCCCCGCACGTAATTCAGTTCATCGGAGGCGCGCTTGTCCTGGGGATCCAGGGCCAGGCAGGCCTCGTATTCCCTGGCCGCCTCCTCCAGCTTCCCCAGTTCCACGAGCACGTACCCGATGCCTCGCTTGGCCCGGCCCAGGTCCGCCTTCTTGCGGTCCTCGGTGGAGGCCATGTTGGCCCCCTCCTCGGCCCTCCGGAACAGCTCCAGCGCCCGGGGCCAGTCCTTGTCCAGCTGGTGATAGTGGGCCAGCTCCGCCAGGAACATGGAATCGGCGGGGGAGAGGGCGATGGCCTTCTCCAGGTGGGGCCGGCCCTTGTGCATGCGGCCCAGTTCGAACCAGGCATAGGCGCACATGTAGTGGGCCGTGGCCCAGGGGGCGTCCAGGACGATGGCCTTCTTCTGGTCCTTGGCCGCGGTGAGCAGGTAGAAGAGGGTTTCCGGCTGGGTGGTGGCACAGAAGATCTGGCCCTTCTCGTCCTTGTACTTGGCCTCGAAGAAGGCCAGCACGTCCGCCAAAGGCCCGTCCAGGGCCTCCTGGCAGCGGTGGGCCAGGATCAGCCGGCGGGCCTCCATGAGGAGCTTGTTCTGGGCCTCCCACCGGGGCGCATCCGGGGCCTTGTCCTTGGCCGGGGCCTGGGCCGGGAGCGCCGATCCCAGGGGCAGCAGCAGGGCACAAAGAAGGCAGGCGGCAAGTCGCATGGAAACCTCAGGTGCAGACCGGGATGGACGGGAATATCCAAGCCTACCATTCCCAGGTCCCGGGTTGGAAAGAGGCGGCCATCAATCCGTGCGGCCGGCACGATGGAGGATGCGGAAGCCGACCCAGGCCGTGGGCAGGCAAAGGATGACGCAGACGCCCAGGACCGTGAGGAAATCGGTCAGGGTGACCTGGGGGTAGGTGGCGGGCAGGGATTCGAAGGAGGGTGGTGCGAATCCGGATTCCCGGATCGAGGGTTCCGCGTAGCGCCAATAGAGGAAACGTTCCACGACCAGGTAGGCGGCGAGGACGGAGGCCGCCAGCCCCAAGGCCCAGGCGGCACCCAGGACCCCACCGCGCAGGAACCAGCCCCTTGAACGCCGGGACTCCGACCAGGCGAAGGCGGCAGTTCCCGCCACCAGGGAAGGAAGTTCCACGGCCACGGCCATGACGGCGGAGCGGAACAGTTCAACGGGGCGGGCCAGAGCCCCATGGTGAGCATCGAACCCGGCGACCAGGGCTCCCAGGAGCCCCAAGGCCAGGCAGAGCCCCGCCGGCAGGGAGAAGAGAACCAGGACCCGCCTCCGCAGGGCCTGAATCCGTCGGGCCTCGGCGAACTCGACGGGGAGGGGTTGGCTGGGGGTGACTTCCGGGCTGGCGGGCATCGGACCGTTCATGGGCATCGGGCGCAGGGTCCGGGAGCATTCCTGGGGTGTGATGGAAGTTTACCGGCCTGCCGGCGAAAACGAAGGGGCCGGCATCAGAAGGGGACAGGCCTGGAGCGCCTGAAAGGAGGTCAAACATGCAAGAACCCGAAGCCAGGACGGCATTGCAGATAAGTACCAAGTTATTACATTGTTCCCAGGAGCAACCCATGCTGACGAAAACCATGGTCAAGGTCGGGAACAGCTACGCCATCGTCCTGGACCGCACGCTCATGGACCTCGCAGGTCTTTCACCCGACGTGCCCGTCAACATCCAAGTCAACGGCCAATCCCTCACCATCACGTCCGCCTCGGCTCCCATATCCGTGGACCAGGCCATCGACGAGGTCTTCTCCACCCATGCGGAGGCCCTGAGGCGGCTTTCCAGATGAGCCAGAGGTTCCTTTCAACCGAGACCGTCCTGCGGATCCATGCCAGGAACCTGGAAGCCTTCGGAGGCCCCGCTGGCATCGTCGATCCAGGAGCCGTCGAGTCGGCGGTCGTCGCAGCCCAGAACCACCACAACTATACGGGCGGCGATCTTTTCGACCTGGCCGCAGTGCTCCTCTGGCACCTCGCCAGTGATCATCCCTTCGCCGATGGGAACAAGAGGACCGCCCTGGCCTCGGCCCTGGTCTTTCTCGCCATCAACGGCGTGGGCCTGATGCAGGACGATGATCGATTCGAATCGCTGACCCTGGCCGTCGCCCGGGGAGAGATGAAGAAGGACCAGGTCGCCGAAAGGCTGCGATCCGCCGCCAGAACCTAGGGTCTATACGCTCCCGATATCCAGCACCAGGAAGGCCACCCCCAGGCGCCGGGCCGCCTCCATGACCCTGGCCACCTCCGGCTTCCGCTTCAGGCCCGGGAAGGCCTCCGCGACCTGGCGGGGCTCCAGGACCTCCAGCACCTTCCACCCCGCCCGGTGCAGTTCCCCCAGGACGATCCCCTGGGCTTCCGCTTCGGTGCCCCTGGCCACGCAGGCGAAGATCGCCCGGCTCCCCCGTCCCTGGAGGTTGCATCGCCCGGGCAGCGGCAAGGCTTGAACGAGGAAGGTGTGCATGGGCTCCTGGGCAGCGGGGAGGGGATGCGCCCCCCTCCAGTGTAGGGGCGGGACGGGACGGATTCGAACCTCGGCTTCGCCCCGCGGCACTGGCTCCGCG
>DATGXY010000203.1:0-17200 GCA_035298525.1 Holophaga sp. | reverse complement strand
GCCCTGGGCGGGGGCCGGCAGCAGCCCGAGCGGGCCCAGCGGCCGCACCTCCAGGCCGGACAGGTCCAGGCCCAGGCGGCGCAGGCCGGCGGCGGCCAGCACGGTGCCGTGGAGGGGCTCGCCGCGCAGTTCCCCGTCCCGCACCCGCTGCAGGCGGGTGGGCACGTTGCCCCGGATCCAGGTGAAGGTGGCGCCGGGCAGGGCCTCCCGCAGGAACTTCAGCCGGCGTTCGGAACTGGTGCCGATGACGGGGTTGGCAGGAGCGTCCGGGCGCATGACGAGCCAATCGGCGCTGTCCTCCCGGTGGGGCACGCAGGCCGTGGTGATGCCCGCCGGCCGGTCCAGGGACACGTCCTTGAAGGAATGGATGAGCAGATCCACATCCTTGGAAAGGAGGGCGTCCTCCAGCTCCTTGGTGAAGAAGCCGGTGCCCGTCTCCTTGCCCAGGGGGCCCGCCAGCCACTGGTCCCCGTGGGTGGTGAAGCGCTTCCATTCCACCTCCACGCCGCGCGCGCGCAGGTAGGCGACCAGGTCCTCGGATTGCTGCACGGCGAGGAGGGACCCCCGCGTGCCAAGTACGATCTTCATCGGCTTTCCAGGGCGGCTTCGCGCGAGTGGAGGGCCCGGAAGGCGAGGGTGCGGCCGCGCTTCAGAAGGTTCGCCAGGGCCTGGGCCTGCTCAACGGACAGGCCGGAAAGGGCGCCGCCGGGCGCCAGGGCTTCCGCTTCCAGGGCCTCCCACGCTTCGGCGAGGCGGTCCTGGGCGGTACGATTGGCGGACTTCTGGTTCCGCTGCTCCGCGCGCCGGCGCAGGCGATCCACGGCGCCCACGATGAAGGGTTCCGCGTTGACGGCGGCCTCCCGGCGCTGCTGTTTGCCGGCTTCCGTTTCCGACAGGAAGGTGTTCAGGTCCACCCGGGTCACCCAGGGGATCTCCGCCATCTCGGGTTCGGAATCGTAGGGGAGGGCCAGGTCCACAAGGCGGACGGCCGCCCTTTCCAGGCGGGCCCAGTTGTCCCGGGTGAAGATGGGGGTGTGGCTGGCCGTGGCCGTGACGATGCAGTCGAAGCCCTCGGGGTCCATGGTGAGCTGGGCCAGGGGGACCATGGGCAGGCCGAAGGCCTCGGCCTTGGCCAGCGTCCGGTTGCTCATGGTGATGGAGAAGCCCCGCTCGGGCAGGCGCTGGGCCAGGTAGCGGCTCATGGGGCCCACGCCCACGATGGCCACCCGGGCCCCGGGGGCCAGGGTCGATTCCAGGTGGCGCAGGGCGGCGGTGGCCACGCTGGCGCTGCCGTCGTCCAGGCCGATGCGGGTGCGCAGGCGCTGGGCCTCCCGGAGGATGTCCTCGAAGGCGGCCAGGGATTCGGGACCGGCCGTGCGCACTTCCCGGGCGGTATCCAGGGCCTGCTTGATCTGGCCCACGATCTCCCGGTCGCCCAGATTGGCGCTGTTGAGGCCCGTGGCCACCTCCAGGAGGTGCCGCCAAGCGGCCTCGCCCTCGAACACTTCGATATCCGGGTCGAAGCCCAGGGTTGTGCCGTCCCCGCCCCAGAACATGAAGATGACCCGCTGGCAGGTGGACAGGTAAACCAGCTCGCTGGCATCCGAAATCCGCTTCCACATGAGCAGGTGGTCCGCCAGGTGGGCGCGCACGACGTTCCGGGCCACGACCTCGGGGTCATGCCTCGGAATGTAGTAGGAGTACAGGACAGGATCCATGGGCCGCCGGGAGTTCATCTAAGGGATCAGGGTATCTGAAATAAGGCGCCTAGCCGAACCGGAAAATCGCCCGGGGGGGAAGTCCGGCCAGGCGCCGTGCCTGGAAAATGCCCCTCAACCATATGTTTTACCATCGACGCCCGGGGCTTCCTCGTGCACGCGAAAAGTACACGAATTGATGGCCGTCACAGCCCCGTGAGGGTGGCCGGCAGGTCCGCCAGGGCATACACCGCCACGGCCAGGATGGCCGCGTTCCGGGCCAGATCCCCCTTGTCCACCTTGTCGAAGGTGTCGGCCTTGGAGTGGTGCACCTCCCAGTAATGGAAGGTGTCGTGGTTCATGCCCAGGCCCGGGACCCCGGCCAGGACGGTGGGGCCGATATCCACCCCGCCGTGGCCCTCGCCCAGGCGGCCGGCGCCCAGGGGTTCCAGCATGGGTTTCAGCAATTGCAGGACGGCCAGGGCCTTGGCCGCATCGGGCGCGGGCTTGCCCGGCCGGGGATGCAGTTCCAGGCCGAAGCCCCGGGCCAGGCCGCTGCCCGAATCCGATTCCAGGGCGGCCACATGCCGGTCCAGTTCAGCCTCGTGCTGCTTCAGGTAGCCTTCCCCCCCCCGGGTGCCGTTCTCCTCGTTGGCGAAGAAAACGACCCGGACGGTGCGGGCGGGCTTGAGGCCCGCCGCCCGGATCATGCGGGCGGCCTGCAGGCTCAGCACCACCCCCACGCCATCGTCCTGGGCCCCCTGCCCCACATCCCAGGAATCCAGGTGGCCGCCCACCAGAACCACCTGGTCCGGATGGGTGGCGCCCGGCAGTTCACCCACCACGTTGGCGGCGGGGGCGTCGGGGAGGGTCCGGCAGTTCATCTCCAGGTGCACCTTCATGGGCAGGCCCCGGTTCCACATGCGGCGCATCATGAGGGCGTTCTCCACGGAGACCGCCGCGGCCGGGATGGGGGTCACGCCGGGTTCGTAATGGAGGGTGCCCGTGTGGGGGGTATCGAAGCTGAGGCTGGCCACCGAGCGCAGCAGCATGGCCACGGCCCCCTTGCGGGAGGCCTCGGTGGCCCCGGCGAAGCGCATGCGGGCGCCGTGCCCGTAGCCCTTCCACCCGTCCTCGAAGAGGACGATGCGGCCCCGGACCTTCTCGTCCGGCAGGGCCTTGAGGGCGTCCAGGGAGGGCACGACGATCACATCGGCCGTGATCCCCCCCTTGGGCGTGGGCACGCTCATGCCCAGGCCGAGGATGGAAAGCTCGTGGGGGGTGGGGGAGACCATGCGGGCGGATTCCGTGTTCCGCACCCAGTGGGGCACCATCACCTTTTCAATGTGCACGTTCTGGAGGCCGGCGGCCTTCATGGTCTTCAGGGCCCAGGCGATGGCCCGGTCGTACCCCTCCGAGCCGCTGAGCCGGTGGCCGACGTCGTCGCAGAGGGTTTCCAGGTCCTGGATGGCCCCGTCGTGGGCCAGGGTCTTGGCGGCCAGGGCGGCGGCGTTGGCCCGCACCCGGTCCAGGGGATCCGCCGGCGGCTCCGCGGCCAGGGACGAGGCCAGGAACAGGGAGCCCAGGCAGATCTTGGCAAACCGCGTCATCGTCCCTCCCGGATACATCACGATATGCGGTATCTTACTCCAATCCGGCCCGGGAGTAACCTTGGGATCCCCCCAACGCCTCCCCCGCCCTCCGACCCACCTGGCGAGGGCGGCCGGGAATGCTGGAGATCCCCCATGGACCAGGGCGCCTCCGTCCCCGACATCAACTTCGAGACCCTCGAGCTGCTCCCCTACGGCGTCATCGTCCTCGACGCCCGGGGCGCCGTCCTCTTCTACAACCAGCGGGAGGAGGAGATCTCCGGCCAGAGGCGGGACCAGGTCCTGGGCCGCAACTTCTTCCTGGAGGTGGCCCCCTGCACCGCCGTGAGGGACTTCCACCAGCGCTTCCTGGACCTCATGGCCGAGGGCGGCGGGCGCACCGACTTCGACTTCACCTTCCCGTTCACCCTGGGCCCCCGCCGGGTGCGGATCACCCTCCAGGCCTTCCGCAAGGAGGACGGCCCATGCTGCATCTGCTTCGTGGCCGATATCAGCGCGCGGGAGGCCCTGCGCGAGCGGATCATGCAGGCCCAGAGGTTCAGCGAGCTGGGGGAGGTCACCGCCCACGTGGCCCACAACTTCAACAACCTCCTGCAGACGATCCGCATGCGGGCCGAGATGGCCTCGGAGGGCGGCCCCGAGCAGGCCCGGACGCACCTGGAGCGCCTCCTGGCTGGGGTGGAGGACGGCACGGCCCTGGTGCAGCGTTGCCTGGACATCGCCCGCAAGGAGCCCCGGCGCGCCCTGGAACCGGTGGACCTCAACGAGGTCGCCGAGACCACCGCCGGCTCCGCGGAGGCCTTCGTCCGCGCGGCCCGGGCCGCGGGGCGCGACGTGGCCCTCCGGCTCAACCTGGCCCCGGGCCCCCTGCGGGTGCTGGGGGACGCGGGGGAGCTGCGGGAGGCGGTGCTCAACCTCCTCCGCAACGCCGTGGAGGCCGTGCGCGAAAGAGGGACCGTGCGGCTCCTGACCGAGGCCACCGACGAGGCCTGCCACCTCCACGTGCTGGACGACGGGGCCGGCATGGAGCGGGAGGTGCTGGACAAGCTGTTCACCCCCATGTTCACCACCAAGGGCGACGCCGGCACGGGGCTGGGCCTGGCCAGCGTCCAGTCCATCCTCCGGCGCCACCAGGGGACCATCCAGGTGGTCTCCTCCCCGGGCAAGGGCACCCACGTGCACGTGACGGTGCCCCTGGACCGGCCCGGACGCCTGTAGCGCGCCCGCCAGTCTCAGTTCGGACGGACCTTTCCCAGTTCCACCCGGATCCGCATGCGACCGGCCGAGTCCGTTTCCAGGACCCGCCAACGCAGGGGCCCGTCCCGGCCTTCCGCCACCTCCCCCGGGCCCAGGTTGAAGGCCGCGTCGTCCAGCTGCCACCGGCCCCCGGGGAAGCGGGGCCGGGCGGGCTCCCGGGTCCCGGGATGGGCGTCCACGACGCGCACCGCGCCCTTCGGCTCCCCATGGGTGAGGAGGCCGGGATCCACCCGGGCCACCACCAGGCCCTCGAAACCGGGCCCCCCGCGGCCGGCGACCCGGCCCCGGTCGAAGCCCAGGGGCCGGCGCACGTTCAGTTCCCAGAACCGGCCCCGGCGCCGGGGATCGGGGACCCGCAGGCGCTGGGGATGTTCCCTGGGGGCCCGGGGCAGGGGGTCCATCCAGCCCTCCCAGGTCCCCTGGACCTCCAGGGTGCGCACCGTCTCCCGGAAGGCGCCGTGGTACCAGAGGTCCGTGCGCACCCAGCCCATGGGCTGGGCCGGGCTGTAGGCCGTGTCCTCCTGCCAGGGGCCCTTCCCGGGATGGTAGGCGTCCCAGCCCAGGAACATGCCGGCGTCCATGATGTCCCACCGGCCCGCGGTGAGGACCCGGGGATCGGAGATGTAGAAATCGTCCACCCGGTGCTCCCCCATGGCGTGCAGGGCCTCGTGGACGATGAAGCCCAGGGGGGTCTCGTCGGGGAAGAGGACCATGGGCCAGCGCACGGAGGGCTTCCAGGGCAGGGTCTGGAGGATGCAGATGGCCTGGAGTTCGTCCGGGGTGTCGGTGACGGTGCCCGGCAGGCCCGGGGCCACCACCCAGAGGTGGTCGGGCCTGCCGTCGGGGCCGGGGGTCCCGGTGCGGTTGTCCACGGCGTCGAAGGGCGCGGGGTCGAAGCCCTCGAGGGCGGCGGCGGTGCGGGCCAGGATGGCCCGGGCCTGGTCCTCGTCCCGGGGGTGGGGCGGGGCCGCCATGTCCAGGGGGAGGAGGACACCCTCCTCCAGTTCCAGGCTGCCCTTGGAGATCTCGTAGAAGTAGTTGGCGGCGCTGGCCGCCCCGGGCTCCCGGGAGAAGAGGAGGCCCCGCAGCTCGGCGTCCGTGCGCAGGGGGGGCTCCCCCGGCCAGCGAAGGCGCACCACCACCACCTTCTCCCGCCGGTGGGCGGGGGCCGGCCCCAGGACCACGTCCCGGCCCAGCCCGCCCAGGGGGACGATGTCCCGCAGCCGCCCGGACTTCTCGAACACCAGGGCCGTGTCCGTCGGTTCCACCTCCAGGGTGAAGCGCCCCTCCGCGTCGGTGAGGACGTGGGGGAGGGGCCGGGCCGGGCGCACCCGGGGCACCCGGTCCGGGTGGACCCGCACCCCCGCCAGGGGCCGTGACCCGTCCGTGACACGGCCGGAGGCGACCCCCCCCAGGAGGGGAAGCCACAGGAGGAAGGCCCACAGGAGACGGATCATGGTTCCAACTGTACAATGGAAGGTTCCGTGCACTCCCCCGCCGGCGTCTCCAAAAGGAAAGGCGTGACCGACCCCAATCTCATCCGCAATTTCTCCATCATCGCCCACATCGACCACGGCAAGTCCACCCTTGCCGATCGCCTGCTTGAGCTCACGGAAACCGTGGCGAAGCGGGACATGCAGGCCCAGCTCCTGGACGACATGGAGCTGGAGCGGGAACGGGGCATCACCATCAAGGCCCACGCCGTCACCCTGAAGTACCGGGCGGAGGACGGCCAGACCTACACCCTGAACCTCATCGACACCCCCGGCCACGTGGACTTCACCTACGAGGTGAGCCGCAGCCTCGCGGCCTGCGAGGGGGCCATCCTGGTGGTGGACTCCACCCAGGGGGTGGAGGCCCAGACCCTGGCCAACACCTACCTGGCCCTGGAGAACGACCTGGAGGTCTTCCCCGTCCTCAACAAGACGGACCTGCCCAGCTCGGAGCCCGAGCGGGTGCTTGAGGAGATCAACACCGTCATCGGCCTGGTGGACACGGCCCACGCCGTGAACGTCTCCGCCAAGACCGGCGAGAACTGCATGCAGGTGCTGGAGCAGGTGGTGAAGTGCGTGCCGCCGCCGACGGGGGATCCCTCCGCCCCCCTCCAGGCCCTCGTCTTCGACTGCTACTACGACCAGTACCGGGGCGTCGTGTGCCTGGTGCGGGTCATGAACGGCACCCTCAGGGCCGGCGAGACCATGCGCTTCATGGCCACCGGCAGCGACCACCGGGTGGACGAGGTGGGGGTGTTCAACCCCAAGATGTCCAAGGTGGACGAGCTCTCCGTGGGCGAGGTGGGCTACGTCACCGGCAGCATCAAGACCCTGGCCGACGTGAAGGTGGGCGACACCCTCACCCACGCCCTCAGCAACAGCACGAAGCCCGCCCAGACCATGCTCAAGGGCTTCAAGGAGATGCAGCCCGTGGTCTTCGCGGGGATCTTCCCCACCAACAGCGAGGACTTCGAGGACCTGCGCGACGCCATGGACAAGCTCCGGCTCAACGACAGCTCCTTCCATTACGAGCCCGAGACGAGCCAGGCCCTGGGCTTCGGCTTCCGCTGCGGCTTCCTGGGCCTCCTCCACATGGAGATCGTGCAGGAGCGCCTGGAGCGCGAGTTCGACCTGGACCTCATCACCACCGCCCCCTCCGTGCGCTACCACGTGTTCCTCACCGACGAGACCGAGCTTGACGTGGACAACCCCTCCAAGCTCCCTCCCCTCCAGCGCATCGTCCGAATCGAGGAGCCCCTCATCGAGGCCACCATCCTCACCCGCCCCGACTTCGTGGGCGGCCTCCTGAAGCTCTGCGAGGAGCGCCGGGGCCTCCAGCAGCGGCTGGAGTACGTGGGCAAGGACCGGGTCATGCTCGTCTACGAGCTGCCCCTCAACGAGGTGGTGCTGGACTTCTACGACAAGCTCAAGTCCATCTCCAAGGGCTACGCCAGCTTCGACTACCACATGAAGGGCTACCGGGAGTCCGACCTGGTGAAGATGGACATCCTCGTCAACGGCGAGCCCGTGGACGCCCTCTCCATCCTCGTGCACCGCTCCAAGAGCCAGACCATGGGCCACGGCCTCACGGTGCGCATGAAGGAGGTCATCCCCCAGCAGATGTTCGACGTGGCCATCCAGGCCGCCATCGGCAGCAAGATCATCGCCCGCACCAACGTGAAGGCGCGGCGCAAGGACGTGCTGGCCAAGTGCTACGGCGGCGATATCAGCCGCAAGAAGAAGCTCCTCGCCAAGCAGAAGGAAGGCAAGAAGCGGATGAAGTCCATCGGCAGCGTGGACATCCCCCAGGAGGCCTTCCTGGCCATCCTCAAGGTCGAGAACTGATATGAACGGGATGGGACCGCGCGCTCGCTTTGCCTTCTCCAAGGCCCCCCTCGTGCTCCCCCTCGCCTTGGCCTGGCTGAGCCCCTCCCAGGCCATGGCCCAGCCCACCATGGAGATCAATCAGCAGCCGAGCCGCCGTGATTCCCGGAGCCCCACCGGCTTCATCCTCACGGGATATGAGAAGGGCATCCTTCTATGCCTACTCCTGGGCGTCCTCTACCTGCGCCTCTACAAGCGCAAGCGCAAGAAGGACAAGATCTGCTCCCATTGCGGCACCCGCAACCCGTCCCACCAGACCAATTGCAAGCAGTGTTCGGCGCCCCTTTTCAATAAATAACGGCTATGATCGGTCCCGGGTGTTCCCATGAGCACGATCCGGGTCCTGGCAGCCGATGATGATCCAGCCACCCTCGCCTTCCTGGTGCGGGTGCTCAATCGTGCGGGCATGGATACGGTGGCCGCCCGGGACGGGGCGGAGGCCCTGGCCCACCTGCGGAAGAACCCGGAATCCTTCGATGTCCTCCTCCTGGACCTGGCCATGCCCCGCATGGACGGTTGGCAGGTCCTCAAGCGGGTCAAGGCGTCCAGCACCCTGAGGCAGATCCCGGTCGTGCTCCAGACCGTCTCGGACAGCCCCGAGGACATGAAGCGGGGTATGGAGGCGGGGGCCTACTACTACCTGACCAAGCCCTTCACCCAGAAGGTCCTGCTGGCCATCGTGAGGGCGGCGGCCCAGGACGTGGCGGCCCTCCGGGTCCTCCACGCGGAGGTGACCCGGGCGGCGAGCCCCCTGGCCCTCATGACCCGGGGCACCTTCACGTACCGCACCCTGGCCGAGGGGCACGAGCTGACGAACCTCCTGGCCAAGTCCTGCCCGGATCCGGCCCGCATCGTGACGGGCCTTTCCGAGCTCCTCATCAATGCCCTGGAGCACGGCAATCTGGGCATCACGTACAAGGAGAAGGGCGAGCTCCTGGAGCGCAACGCCTGGAAGGCCGAGGTGGCCCGGCGCCAGGCCCTGCCGGAGAACCGGGACAAGCGGGTGGAGGTGGTCTACGAGCGCCTGCCGGACCGGATCCGCTTCGAGGTCAAGGACATGGGCAAGGGCTTCGACTGGCAGGCCTTCCTCCTCCCCGACGTGAAGCGCCTCTTCGACAACCACGGCCGGGGCATCTTCATGGCGAAGATGGACAGCTTCGATCACCTGGAGTACCTGGGCTGCGGCAACCACGTGGTGGCCGAGGTCCGGCTCTAGCGGGGCCTTCTAATACCTGGTCAGGCTAGGCCTCGGCCCCTGGGCCGTCCTCGGCGCTGGTGCCCGGCAGGTCCCATCGGTCGAACCGGGGCAGGAGCAGCAGGCCCAGCACGGATACGGCGCAGCAAATGAGGAAGAACACGGGCCAGCCCGTGGCCGTCACCAGGAAGCCGGCGACGGAGGGCAGCACCACCCGGCTCAGGGCGCTGATGCTGGTGAGCATGGCGAACTGGGTGGCCGTGTTCCGGAGGTTGCACATCTCCGCGATGATGGTCATGTACCCGACGCTGCCCATGGCGAAGACCCCGTTCTCCACCCCGATGACGCCGTAGAGGAGGGGATGGCTCCGCCCGGAGACGGCCAGGGCGAAGGACACGAGGATGCACGCCGCCTGGAGGATGCCGAAGAACCAGAGGGAGGCCTTCAGGCTCCAGACGCGCAGGATCCAGCCTCCCAGCAGCCCTCCCCCCACCAGGGCCGCGATGCCGACCCGCTGGGTGGCCAGGGCGATGTCCGTGGCGCTGAAGCCCTTCTCAAGGAGGAACGGGTTGAGGAGCACCGTGCAGAGGGTGTCCCCCAGCTTGTACAGGAGGATGAAGGCGAGCATCTCCCAGGCCGAGGGGCGGGACATGAATTCCCGGAAGGGCTGTACCGCGGCCTCCCGCAGGGTGGCGGGCCGCGGGTGCTGCCGGGGCTCGGGGCCCTGGAGGATGCACCAGGCCCCCGGCACCAGGCCCAGGGCCACCACGCAGTACACCACCCGCCAGGAGGTCCTGTCCGACAACCAGAGCGCCGCAGCGCCGGCGAAGAGCATGCCGATGCGCAGGCCCGTGATGTGCAGGGACGAGGCCACGCCCTGCTGCCTGGGCGGGAAGAGTTCCGTGCGGTAGGCGTCGTCGGCGATATCCGCGCTGGCGCTGAGGAAGGCCAGGATGAAGGTGAGGATGGCCGCGGGCCACACGCCGTTCCGTGGGTGGGTGAGCCCGAGGCAGGCCACCACCAGGGCCAGGAGGCCGTAGGCGAGGGAGACCCAGCCCCGCCGGCGCCCGCCGAAGGGGGGCCGGTAGCGGTCCAGGAGGGGCGACCACAGGAACTTGAGGGTGTAGGGGAGGCCCGCCAGGGTGAAGAGGCCGATGTACCGGAGATCCACGCCCAGGCCCGCCAGCCAGGCCTGGATGGTGCCCACGGTGAGGGAGAGGGGGATGCCGGAGGTGAAGCCGACCACCCCGATGACGAGGTAGGGGTGGTTCCGGAAAAGGCGCAGGTGGATTCGCATGCGGCAAGGGTGCCACGGAAGGTTCCAAGTACCAGCGAACGAGCAACTTGGGTGCCCAGGGCATCCCCCGGCCGGGGATCGGGCCTCAGGCCCCGCTCCCCCCCGGCAGCCTCCGCCGCAGAGCTTCCATCTCCCGCGCCATCTCCGCCAGGACCCGGTCCTTGTCCGCCAGGACCCGGTCCTTGTCCTCCAGGGCCCGGTCCTTGGCCGCCAGCTCCTCCCGGATCCGCAGCGCCTCGGCCCGGGCATCGGCGGTCCTTCGCTCACTGGACTGGATGAAGGACACCACGTCGTCCTCCACATCCATGCCATCCCTCACCTTCGGCTCGGCGCCGGCCCGGATCAGCCGCCGCAGCACCTCCTGGTACCGTTCCGGGAAGTTCTCCTCGAGGATATCCAGGAGGTGCGGATCGGAACGGGCGGCCCGGTCCTGGTCGAAGACCGCGAGCAGGCGCTCCAGGTCCGTGCGCCTGCGCCCTCCCAGGCGATCCATCTGCACGACGATGGAATCGTGGGTCAGGGCCTCCACGAAAGGATCGGCGATGGGCAGGTCCTCCCCCGTGGCCACGTCCCGGTAGTGCCGGTTGATCCTCAGGACCGGGGCGTCGACCCCGTCGAGCCCCTCGCCCAGGAAATAGATGGTGACGATGGGCAGGGGCAGTTCCGTTCCGCCGGGCCCGGGGTACACGTTCTCCCCGTTGGCGTACTGGCTTCCCAGGTAGCGGCGGAAGCGCATGACGTCCATGGCGTTGTGGGCCTTCTGGATCTCGATGAGGACCAGCTTCCGGGAACCGTCCTCCAGGCGCAGCGTGGCCGCGAAGTCCATGCGGAGGACGAGGAGGGAGGTCCCCGCCTCGTGGTGGACCTCCGTGGGCCTGAACTGGAGGTCCAGGATCTCCCGGCCCAGGAGGGCCCCGAGCAGGATGCGGGCCACCTTCCCGTCGTCCAGGAGGTACTTGAACACGACGTCGTAGATGGGATTGGCGATGCGCAAGACCGGCGTTCCTCCAGGCTCCCACCCTAGAGGGGCGGGCCCCGGCCGTGCAAGCACGGCCGGGCCCGCCGGGGACCTCCGCCGCCTACGTGAGGCGGTCCAGCAGCTTGTTGGCCGTGTGCTCCACCTTCACCTTGCCGCCCCGCTTGTCCATGCCGCCCCGGATCTGCATGACGCAGCCCGGGCAGTCCATGGCCACGGAGGCCGCGCCGGTCTTCTCGATGCAGTCCAGCTTGCGCTCGAGCATGGGGGCGGAGATCTCCGGCAGCTTGAGGGAGTAGCTGCCCCCCATGCCGCAGCAGATATCCGCCTCGAACATCTCCTCCAGGGTGAACCCGGCCTTCCCCAGGAGCTCCCGGGGGGGCTGCTGGGCGTGGAGGGTGCGCTTGAGGTGGCAGGAGTCGTGGTAGGTGACCTTCTCCAGCTCCTCCCCCTCCCGGAAGGTGAGGCGGCCTTCGTCCACCAGCCGCTTGACCAGGGTGGAGAAGTCGATGACCCGCTCCGAGAGGCGCCGGGCCCCCCCGATCTCCCCTTCCATCCCGAGGCTCGTGAAGGTGGACTCGAAGTCCTCCTTCAGGGCCACGGTGCAGGTGGGGCAGGCGGAGACGACCCACTTCGGATCGCCCTCCAGCATGGCCTTGATGTTGTCCCGGGCGTTGCCCGCGGCGGTCTCGTAGGCGCCGCTGTAGCGCGCGGGGGCCCCGCAGCAGGTCTGGCCCTCGGGGAAGAGGACCTGGATGCCGGCCTTGTTGAGGATCTTCACCACCGCCTCGCCCATCTCCGGGTAGGCGAAGTCGATGAGGCAGCCCGCGTAGAAGGCGGCCTTCTCCCCGGATTCAGGCTGGGGGATGCGCCGGATGGTGTCCCGCAGGGGCTTCTCGGCGATGGCCGGAAGGCTCCGGAACTTCGTCATGTCCCCCAGGAAGAAGGGGAGGTGGCGGATGAAGCCGCCCTTGGCGAAGGGCTTCTGGGCCAGGGAGGCCGCCCGCAGCATGGAGTGGAAGACCCGGCGGTTGTTCACCACCTTGAAGATGGCCTTGGCGGCCACCCCCTGCCCCTGCTCCTTCACGAGCCGCCGCCGGATCTCCAGGATCAGGTCGGAGATGTGGATCTTGCCCGGGCACACGTCGTTGCAGGCCCCGCACTGGATGCAGAGGCTCTGGATCTCGTCGGACTTCTTCAGCTCGTCGAACCAGGCCGTGAGGATGGTGCCGATGCCCCCGGTGTACACCTTGCCGAACACGTGGCCGCCCACGAGGCGGTACACGGGGCACACGTTGAGGCAGGAGGCGCAGCGGATGCACTGCAGGGCCTCCTTGAACCTGGGATCCGCGGCCATCTCGGAGCGCTTGTTGTCCATGAGGACGATGTGCAGCTCCTTGTCCTTCCCCTCGGGCCCCGGGGTGAGGCCGGTGATGACGGAGACGTAGCTGGTGAGCAGCTGTGCCGTGGCGTTCCGGGGCAGCGCGGTGAGGATGGGCTCCACGTCGCGGAAGTTCTCCACCAGCTTCTCGATGCCCACCAGGGCCACGTGGATGCGCGGCAGGGTGGACACGAGGCGGGCGTTGCCCTCGTTGGTGACGAGCACCAGGCTCCCTGTCTCGGCCACGGCGATGTTGGCCCCGGAGATGCCCATGTCGGCCTCCAGGAACCGCGACCGCAGCTTCTCCCGGGCGAACTTCACCAGCCTGGGGATGTCCGGGGATTGCCCGGGCTCCACCTCCTGGCTGAAGACATCGGCCACCTCCTCCTTGGTCATGTGGATGGCGGGCATGACCATGTGGCTGGGGGTCTGGTGGGCCAGCTGGATGATCCATTCGCCCAGATCCGTCTCGAAGACCTGGATGCCCTCGGCCTCCAGGTGCTTGTTGAGGTGGATCTCCTCGGAGGCCATGGACTTGGACTTGACGATGGAGCGCACGCCCCGCTCCTTGGCCAGGGCCAGGATGTAGGCCTTCACCTCGGCGGGGGAAGAGAGGCGCACCACCTTGGCCCCCTTGGCTTCGGCGGCGGCCTGAAAGCGGGCGGCCATCTCGTCCAGCCGGCCCGCGGCGTTGGCCTTCACGGCCTTGACCTGGTCGCGGATGGCCTCGAAATCGAGGCCCTCGTAGGCCTTGGCCCGGCTCACCCGGTAGGCCTCGGAAAAGCGGCCCAGGGCCCCCCGCAGGTTGGGGTTGGCCAGGGCTTCCTGGATGGAGTCCTTGAAGTCGACGGTCATGCCCGGCCTCCTTCCACGTGGACGATGACGAGCCGGGCCGGCCCGTGGACGCCGATGGTGAGCACCCGCTCGATGTCCGCGGTGCGGCTGGGGCCCGTGACGAAGGCCAGGTACGAGGCCCTTTCGGGCTTCACCCGGTCCAGAAGGGACCCCAGGCCGGGCAGCAGCCTATCGCCCCGGATGATGGCCAGGTGGATGGGCGGCAGGGTGGAGACGAGGCGCTGGCGGGGATCGGTAGCGTCCTGCACGAGGGTGCCCGTATCGGCCAGGGCCCAGTCGAATTCGCTCACCCCCACCGCGGCCGCGGCGGCCTCGGCCTGGGTGACCTCCACGTCGGGCCCCGGCCCGCCGTTGGCCTCCAGGAAGGGCCCGGGCGCATAGACGGCGGGCCCCCCCGCCCCTTCCACGAAGGCGCGGATGAAGGCCATGGCCTCCGCGTCGCCGGGGAAGCTGTGGACCTCGGCGCTGACGGCCTCGGCCTTGGTCCTGAAGCGTTCGAAGGATGCATCAGGCATGGTTTCCTCCCCGGGTGACGGCCTCCATGAGGTACACGAAGCTGCGGTAGATCTTCCCCGTGGAGCGGGTCATGCCGATCTCGCAGGTGCGGCTGCTGGAGTAGTGCTCGCCGGAGCCCGAGGCCTTGACCTCGGCGGCCTCGCGGCGGGTGGCGGAGGCGGTCAGCTCCGGGTGCATGAAGCCCCGGTCGCCCGCGAAGCCGCAGCAGCCGGCGTCCCGGGGGATGAGGACCTCCTCGGCGCAGGCCTTGGCCACCGCCTCCAGCTTGCCCACCAGGTTCATCTTGGTGACGGAGCACACGGGATGCAGGGCCGCGGAGGGCACCTTGCCCGTGATCTTCAGCCTGGGCAGCAGCACGTCGTGGGCGAAGGCCACCCCGTCCAGGATCCGCAGCTTGTCGAACTTCTGCTGGTTCCCGCTGGTGAGGTAGGGGCGGCAGGTGGTGAGGCCGTACGTGCAGGGGGAGGTGTCCACCACCACGGCCAGCTGCCCTTCCCGGCTCCAGGTCCAGAACTTCTCGATGGCCTGGTTCACGCTGTAGGCGTGGGCGTCGCTGAAGCCCTTGGAGGAGAAGGGGACGCCGCAGCAGGTGCCGGCGACGTCGGTGGGGATGTGCAGCTTCACCCCGGCGCGGCGGGCGACCTCCAGCACCGCCTCCACGAGGCTCATGTCGTCGGCCTCGCCCGGGAGGTGGCCCATCATGCGGGAGATGCAGGCGGGGAAGTAGATGGCGTCGGCGCCCTCGGGGCTTGTCACCGGCAGGGGGGCCCGGGCCGGCTTGGGCATCTCGGGGCTCCACTGGTGGGACCACCCGGCCAGCTTGAGGGTGCGGGTGATGAAGGGCATGGCCTTCTTGCCGAAGAGGGTCTGCACCAGGTGGCCGCTCCAGAGGCCCACGCGCACCAGGGGTTCCAGGGTGGCGAAGTTGCGGGCGGCGGAAAGGGCCAGCTTCTGGGCCCTCGGGCTGTGGCTGGCGCGGCGGAATCGCTTGGTGAGCTGGCCCGTGTCGATGCTCACGGGGCAGGCGGTGGCGCACAGGCCGTCCACGGCGCAGGTCTTCAGGGCCATGTAGGGGAAGTCCACGCCCAGGGCCGCGAGGCGCTCGGGGTTCTCGCCCGTGGTCTGGAGGCGCGCCATCTCGCGGCGGACCACGATGCGCTGGCGGGGCGAGAGGGTGAGCTCGCGGCTGGGGCACTTGGGCTCGCAGTAGCCGCACTCGATGCACTTGTCGACCTCCTCCTCCACGCCGGGCATGGGCTTGAGGTCAGCGAGGTGGCCCTTGGGGTCGGCATTGATGATGACGCCCGGGTTCAGCAGCCCCGTGGGATCGGCCAGGGCCTTGAGGCGGCCCATGATCTCC
This sequence comes from Holophaga sp., assembly GCA_035298525.1. Taxonomy (GTDB): domain Bacteria; phylum Acidobacteriota; class Holophagae; order Holophagales; family Holophagaceae; genus Mesoterricola. Next base: position 1,679 of record DATGXY010000203.1, on the reverse strand, counting down.
CGCGCCTCGGGCCCCCACTCGGCCTCCACGAAGGGGGCCATGTTGCGGCCCGTGCCGTGCTCTGCCTTGAGGGCGCCGTCGTACTTCTTCACCACCAGTTCCACCACGTCGTCGATGAAGCGGGCGTACCGGTCCACCTCGGCCTGGTCGTTGAAGGACTGGGTGATGACGAAGTGCAGGTTGCCGTCCTTGGCGTGGCCGAAGAGGATGGCCTCCTTGTAGCCGTGCTTCTCGAAGAGGGCGATGAGATCCACGGCCGCGTCGGCCAGGCGCTCGATGGGGAAGGCCACGTCCTCGATGAGCACCGTGGTGCCCCGCTTGCGCACCGCGCCCACGGAGGGGAAGGTGCCCGAACGGATCTTCCAGAAGGCGGCCTGTTCCGCCGCGTCGTGGGTGAACCGGGCCGGTTCCAGGAGGGTGAGGCCCGCGCAGGCCTCCAGGGCCTTGGCCTCCAGCTCCTTGCGGGCCCCTTCGTCGGCGCCGTGGAACTCCACCAGGAGGGCCGAGGCCCCGTCCGGAAGCCCCTTGAAGGAGGGGGGCGTGCCGGGCTGGTTCTCAACGGAGCGCAGGCTGGCCCGGTCCAGGAGCTCCAGGGCGGCCGCGCCGGCCTCCCGCAGGGGCACGATGGCCGCGCAGGCGGCGTGGATGCTGGGGAAGACGAGGAAGCCGGTGACCTTCACGGGCAGGTCGGGAACGGTCTTCAGCACCGCCTCGGCGATGAAGGCCAGGGTGCCCTCGGCGCCGATGAGCAGGTTGCGGAAGATGTCCACGGGCCGGGAGAAGTCCAGGAAGGCGTTGAGGCTGTAGCCGGTGGTGTTCTTCTGCTTGTACTTGGCCCGGATGCGGGTGGCGAGGGGGAGGTTGGCCTCCAGCTCCGCCTTCATGTCCAGCAGGCCCTGCCAAAGGGCGGGCTCCGCGGCGCGGAAGGCCTCGTCGGCGTCCGGGCTCGCGGTGTCGATGACGGTGCCCGAGGGCAGCACGAAGGTGAGGGACTCCAGGGTGTGGTAGGCGTTCTGGACGACGCCGCAGCACATGCCCGAGGAATTGTTGGAGAGGATGCCCCCCATCATGCAGGCGTTGATGCTCGCCGGATCGGGGCCCATCTTGGCCTTGTGGCGGCGCAGGGCGTGGTTCACGTGGGCGCCGATGACGCCGGGCTGGACCTTCACCTTGGCCCCGCCCTCCAGCACCTGGATCTCCCGCCAGTTCCGGGCCACCTCCACGAGGATGCCGTCGGTGACGGCCTGGCCCGAGAGGCTGGTGCCCGCGGCGCGGAAGCAAAGGGGCATCTTCAATTCATGGCTGGTCCGGAAGAGGCCCTTGATCTCCTGCACGCTGCCAGGAAAGACCACGGCCCTGGGAATGAGCCGGTAGAAGCTGGCATCCGAGGCGAAGGCAATCAGTTCGATGGGGCGGTCCAGGACCCGGTCCTGGCCCACGATGGAGGCGAGGGTATCCCTGAGGGGGAGGTTGCTCATGGCTTCTTCATCCTCGGGCTCTCCGGCCCGGCAAGGGTCCTGCCGGCCCCCACGGGGCCGGCAGGATCACGGTCAAGCAGACGGGATGGGCGGGCTTGGCCAGCCCATCCCGTGGGGGTGGAAGGGGGACGGTGAGCGGGCGAAGTGCGCGCGCGGTCACCCCTTCCATGGCTTCAGTTCCGCCTACTTGGCGGGGGTGGG
>DATGXY010000202.1:0-3339 GCA_035298525.1 Holophaga sp. | reverse complement strand
CGCAAGCTGGAAGGGGATGCCGCCTCCCAGGCCGCCGCCCTCCTGGGTCTCCTGCGCGACGAAGCCAAGGTCCTGTAAACGCCATCTTTCCGAGGTCGAGATGATTCTGGTTTTCTGTGAGACGAAGGACGGGAAGATCCGCAAGCCCTCCCTGGAGGCCCTGAGCGAGGGCCGGCGCCTCGCCGACGCGAGCGCCAAGTCCCTGGGCGCCCTTTTCGTGGGCGCCGACTGCTCCGGCGCGGATGAGGCCGCCCAGTACGGCGCCGACGCCATCCTCAAGGTCGAGGCCCCCGGCCTGGCCGCCTACTCCAGCGATGGGTTCGCCCGCGCCATCGCCGACGCCGTCCAGGCCAAGGGCGCCACCGTGCTCCTCCTGGCCGCCACCTCCGCGGGCCGCGACGTGGCCCCCCGGGCCGCCGCGCGCCTCGGGGCCGGCTACGCCGCCGACGTGACGGGCCTGGCCATGGTGGACGGGAAGCTCCAGGCCACCCGCCCCGTCTACGCGGGCAAGGCCGTGAGCGTGAACCGCTTCGACAGCGCCGTCCAGGTCGCCACCACCCGCCCCAACGTCTTCCCCGCCGCGGCCTGCCCCAAGGCCGGCGCGGTCGAGGCCCTCCCCGCCCCCGACGGCGGCTTCCTGGCCGTGGTCAAGGAGATCCTGGCCAAGGGCGGCGGCGCCGTGGACATCAGCGAGGCCGACGTGATCGTGGCCGGCGGCCGCGGCCTGAAGGACGGCGCCAACTTCGCCATGCTCCAGGAACTGGCCGACGCCCTGGGCGGCGTCGTGGGCGCCAGCCGCGCCGCGGTGGACGCGGGCTGGGGCCTGCCCCACGCCATCCAGGTGGGCCAGACCGGCAAGGTCGTCAGCCCCACCCTCTACATCGCCTGCGGCATCAGCGGCGCCATCCAGCACGTGGCCGGCATGAGCGGCTCCAAGGTCATCGTGGCCATCAACAAGGATCCCGAGGCCCCCATCTTCAAGCTGGCCAACTACGGCATCGTGGGCGACCTCTTCGAGGTGGTGCCCGAGCTCACCAAGGCGGCCCGGGCCCTCAAGGCCTAGGCCCGCGCGGACGCGGGAAGGGGGGGCCCCAGGGCCCCCCCTTCCCGCGTCCGGGCCCCTTCAGGCCGGCTCGAAGCCCTCTTCCTCCAGGAAGGCCCGGGCGTCCTCCACGTCGCCGAAGCGGGCGATGACCTCCACACCCTCCCGCACGTCGCCGTCGGCCCGGTCCAGGGCATTGCTGCCCTCACGGATGATGCAGCCGCCCCCGATCTCGTCCAGGCCCAGCTGCACCAGCTCCCAGACGACCCCGTGCTCGTCGCGCCAGGTCTCCACGCGCATCAGGCGGGCTTCTCGAAGAAGAGCACCACCATGCCGAAGCCCACGCGGTCGCCGGGCTTCAGTTCCCGGGCGTCGCCCGGGGGCAGCCGCTCGCCCTTGATGTAGGTGCCGTTGGCCACCCCGTGCTCCTCCACCAGGAAGTAGCGGTTGTGCTCGCAGAGGATGCGGGCGTGGCGGCGGCTGACGCTGAGCTGGGGATCCTCTTCCGTGAGGTCGATATCGGGATGGATGCCCGTGTTCGGGTCGTAGCGCCCCACCAGGGCGCCGTGGGCCAGGATCTGGAACTTGCGCCCGGAGATGACGGAGACGAGGCTGACCGTGGCCGCCTGGGGCCGGGCCCGCACGCTCTTGGAGGCCTCGGCGTCCATCCTCCCGCTCAGCTCGCGGTTGCGCTGGGCCAGGCGCTGCATCATCTTCACGGACACTTCGGGGTTCTGGCGGATCATGCGCAGGAAGGTGCCCCTCGCGATGGCCACCACCTCGGTGTCTTCCAGGGCCACCACCGTGTGATGGCGGGGCACCGGATCCAGGAGGCTCCCCTCCCCGAAGAAATCGCCCTTCCCCAGTTCCTCGGTCCAGTCGCCCTGGGGCTCGGTGCCCAGGTACATGCGCACGCGGCCCGACAGGATCACGTACATGTTCTGGGCCATGTCCCCCTTGCGATAGACGATCTCCCCTTCCTTGAAGGCGACCTTGCTCTGGCCAATGAAGTTCGAATCGGACATGGGGGACCGGGGGCAGGATCCTAGGGTAACCTGCCGGCCCGATCCTTGGGAACGTGGCGGCCGTGTGAAATTTCCCTTTATGCTGGAGGACATGGTCATCCTCCGCTGGCTCCTCGCGCCCTTCGCGCCCCTGTACGCCCTGGGCGTGCGCCTCCGGAACCGCGCCTTCGACCGCCATCCGGAACGGGCGGAACGGGTGGAGGCGCCTGTCGTCTCCCTGGGCAACCTCAGCATGGGAGGTACGGGCAAGACCCCCGTGACCCTCTTCCTGGCTGAGGCCCTGGAGGAGGCCGGGCTCCGCGCCGCGGTCGTGTCCCGGGGCTACGGCGGCCGCCGGGAGCACGATCCCATGGAGGTGGCCCCCGATTCCGACCCCGCCCAGACCGGGGACGAACCCCTGATGATGGCCCGGCGCCTGGGCCCCGGCCGCGTCGTCGTGGGCCGCCGCCGCCACGGCGCCGCCCTGCGGGCCCTCTCGGCCCGTCCCAGGCCCGACGTGCTCGTCCTGGACGACGGCTTCCAGCACCGGGGCCTGCACCGGGACCTGGACCTGCTCCTCCTCGACGGGGTGCGGCGCTGGGGCAACGGCCGCATGGTGCCCCTGGGGGACCTGCGGGAGCCCATGGAAGGCGCCGCCCGCGCCACCTGCCTCGTCGTCACCCGCGGATCCCGCGCGGACCGGGAGGCCATCCTGGCCTGGTGGGCCCGCCACGGTTCCGGCGGCCCCGTCTTCTGGGTGGACTTCGCCATCACGGGCCTGCGCCGCTTCGACACCGGCGAGCGCATCCCCCTGCCCCTGGGCGCCCCCGGGCCCCTCTTCGCGTTCTGCGCCCTGGGCCACCCCGAAGCCTTCTTCGCGGACCTGCTGGTGGCCGGGGCCCCCTGGACCGGCAGCCGCGCCTTCCGGGACCACCAGCCCCTGGGCCCCCACCTTCCCGCCCTGGAGCGGGAGGCCGAAGCCTGCGGGGCCGTGGGCCTCGTATGCACGGAAAAGGACGCCGTGAAGCTGGACCCCGCCCGCCACCGCACCGCCATGCCCCTCTGGATCGCCGAGCAGCGCGTCGTCGGGGCCGGTGACCTGGCCGGGTGGGTCCTGGAGCGTCTGGGCCCGTTGACCCCGGGCGGGGCCCCGTGATAGGGTTTCCCCCTACCTGCCGCGGGCGTAATTCAGTGGCAGAATGTCAGCTTCCCAAGCTGAACGTCGTCGGTTCGATCCCGATCGCCCGCTCCAATGAAAAGGCCCCTCGCGGGGCCTTTTCATTGGGGTGGGGG
>DATGXY010000201.1:0-9144 GCA_035298525.1 Holophaga sp. | reverse complement strand
GGTGCGCCGCGGCGCCCGGAGGGTGCCACCTCCACTTTGCTACGCTCCGTTCCGGCGGCACCCTCCGGAAGGGGCTGGGGCTCGTTTTTGCTCATGGGGAAATCCTCTCCTGTTGGGGGATTTCCTTCACCTCAAACTGTCAACTTGTCTGGCGGGAACGGGGCACAGCAGACGCCGGACCCGCCCCTCCCTACTAACGGAATAGAGAATTCGCCCGATACCACTCCCGCCGCCGAAATTGGTTACGACGACTAGCGAGTCATAACCGGGACCAATTCGGAGGAACTCAATCCCTTCGATATCATCCATGGTCCCTTCATTCTGCAGCAGCTTCGACCACTGATGCCCTTGCCAGAGGTATATGGCCGCGACCCTTTCGGGATACTTGCCGTCATGTTTCACATAGGTTACTAGGCTGCAGTCATTCCCCCCTAGGCATATCAGGCTCAGTAGCTCCACCTGGAATCCATCTGGCGGACTTGGTAGTTGCTCACGACCAAACGACTTGGAACCATCCACAACTTTCTCATCCTTCACCGTTGCCGATGCAGGTAGCTCCTTTTCGAAAAGCCCCTCCTTGTCCGCGATTTCGAACCACTGGCGGATCATTTTCGGGCATTTGCGGTTCTCCTCCCGGACCCACTGGAGGGCTACTCTGCTTCCATCTATCCCCTCCGCCCTCAACCCTTGTGCGATTCCTCCCACAAAGAAGGCGGCACAAGCAATGAACAGCCAGCGCATGGACAGGACTCCGGGTCCGACAAGGGACTGGAAGCAGGAGCGCGGTTGCTTCTGATGGGGGGGCATGACACCAGCATACCTGTGCCCATCCCGTTGCCCGTGGACCACCATTCCTCAGGAAATAGTTCTACGACTTTATCCGGGTCCTCCTGGACCCGCTCGGGGGCCTGGAGGCCCAGGCCAAGGCCCTGGAAAGCCTGAAGCTACCCACCGCCATGCCCGGCGAAACGCCATGCCGCCTGTTCATCCGGGGAGGCGTGGCCATCGAAGGGGCCCTGGCCACCTTCATCGGCACGGCGCCCTGACCGGCATTCGGGTCCCGCCGCCGCGAAGCTCCCGATCCAGGCGGCCAGAGCCTCGATCGCCTTCTGGCCCCAGCCCTCGGCCTGGGTCCGGTGGGTCAGGCGCTCCCCGGCACGCCAAGGGCGGAGGGGCCCGGCGCGTCCACCTGGGAAGGGGCCTGGGCGTTGCGGATGGGCTGGATGCAGTACCGCACCGCGTTGGCGCAGGACCGATGGGGGATGATCCCTCCGTGTGACACCCCTGGCTTGCCATGCGTCCAGGCCTCTCATCAGCCACAACGAAAGGGTTCCACCCTTCGCCCTTGGGGCCCCGCCGGGATCAGGGCAGGACCTTGAGGCCCATGAGCCCGGAAAGATAGGCGGCCTGGACGGGGTCGACGATCAGGCCCCGCACGTCCTCGATGCGGATCCGGATCCCCTGGATCTCGGCGCCCCGGAAATCGGCCCCCCCGAGGCTGGCGAAGGACATCTGGGCCTCGCCCAGGTCGCACCCGGCGAAGGAGACGCCCCGCAGGTCGGCGCCCTGGAAGGAGCTGCCCCGCAGGTTGCACTCCCTGAACCGGGTCCCCTTGAAGGTGGCCTCCCGGAACTGGGCGAAGGACGCGTTGCAGTCCTCGAAGGCGCAGCCCTTGAAGAAGGCTCCCGCCAGATCGACCCCCACCATCCTGCAGCCGGCGGCGCGGACCGAAGCGAAATGGGCCTTCTCCCAGTTGGCGTTGGCCAGATCGCAGGTCTCCAGGACGCTATCGGTGAAATCCACCCGGGTAAGCCGGGCATTGGCGAAGCCCACCCGCGTCAGCGCGCACCCCAGGAAGGACACCAGGTCCGCGGCCTGGTCCTGGAAGGTCTGCCCTTCGAAGGCGATCCTCTCGAACCGGGTTTCCGCCGCCAGGACCGCTCCGCCCTTGTAGGGGGCCAGGGCCGTCGTCCGGGGGGGCATCGCATGGGGTGGGGAAGGTGGCCGGCGCATCCCCTTGAGCTTCATCCTTAAGCGCCCGGACTTCAAGGACGGCGGCGCCGACGCCGGTCACGGGCCCTCCGGGGCACGGGAGGGCCCCGGTCCGGGGGGTCTCCAGGGAGGTCAAGGCAGGTCCTGGGCGGGGGGGTCGGGCAGGGTGAAATGGAAGGTGGCGCCCTGGCCGGGCCGGCTTTCCACGGCCAGTTCGCCGCCGTGGCGCTGGACGATCTGCCTGCAGATGGCCAGGCCGATGCCGTTGCCGGGGTAGGATTCACGGGCGTGCAGACGCTTGAACACTTCGAAGATCCGCTCCTGGTCCCGGGGCTCGAGGCCGATGCCCCGGTCGCGCACCTCGATGCGCCAGCCGCCGGCCTCCCGCCGGGCCCCGATGTGCACCACGGGCGGGGCGTCGCCGCAGAACTTGAGGGCGTTGCCGATGAGGTTCTGGAAGAGCTGGACCATCTCGGAGGGATCCACCGGCACCGTGGGCATGGGGTCCCGGGTGATGCGGGCGGACCGGGCCTCGGCGCTGTCCCGGAGATGGGCCAGGGCCTGGTCCAGGGGCTGGTCCAGGGGCGTCGCCTGACGCTCCCGGGGATTGGCGCCCAGTTGGGCGTAGGCGAGCAGGTCCCGGATCAGTTCCTGGATCCGGCGCGCGGCCTGGATGGAGACATCCAGGTAGTGATGGGCGCGGGTATCCAGGCCGTCCTGGTACCGGGACTGGAGGAGGCCCAGGTGGGCCGTGATCATGCGCACCGGTTCCTGGAGGTCGTGGCTGACCACGTGGGCGTACTCGGCCAGCTGCTGGTTGGAGCGGGTGAGTTCGGCCACGGAATGCCTGAGCTCGGCCTCGATGCGCCGCAGATCCGTGAGGTCCCGGATCATGGCCAGGCTTCCCACCCGCTGCCCGGCGGCGTTGCGCACGACGATGCTCGTGGACTGCACCCGGAGGCGCCGCCCGTCGCGGGTATGGTGGATCACCTCCCCCACCCAGCGCCCCTCGCGGGCCATGCCTTCCAGGAAGGCCTGGTGGTCGTCCGGGTGGATCCATTCGTACCTGATCAGGTCCGCGAGGGGCTGGCCCATGGCCTCCGCCGCGCTCCAGCCGTAGCTCCTTTCCGCCGTGTGATTCCAGTAGACGATGCGGTTCTGGAGATCCACGGCGGCCACCGCGTCGCTGATCTCGGCCAGGGCCCGGAGCTCGTGCCAGGAGGGGCCGGACCTCCGCCTCCAGCCCTTCCGGAAGGGCCTTCGCGGCAACGTCTGGGCGGAATCGGCCATGGCACCCCCGGGACGTGAATAATCTAAGCCAAGGCCCTCCATCGCTCACCAGGAAAATGGGCGGGGTGACCGGACCTACTCCGATACGGGGATATGGAGCCGGAAGGTGCTTCCCTGCCCCGGCCGGCTCTCCACGGTGACGCCGCCCCCGTGGGCCTGGGCGATGCCCAGGACGACGGGGAGGCCGAGGCCGCGCCCGGTGAACTTGGTGGAGTAGAAGGGATCGAAGAGCTGCTCCATGCCGGCGGGGTCGATGCCCACGCCCGTGTCCGCCACCTCGAGCCAGGCGTGGTCCTGGGGCTGGGGTTTCCAGCCCACGGGGAAGCGGTGGGCCTCGGGGATCGCCGCCGCGGGGCCGGTGCCGACGCGGATGCGGATTTCGCCGCCCGGTTCGCCCATGGCCTCCAGGGCGTTGCCGGCCAGGTTGGCCAGGGCCAGGTGGATCTGGTCGGCGTTGGCGCGGACGGCGGGGCCCGGGTCGGGCAGTTCGGCCTGGAAGCGCACCTGGGGGGGGAGGGTGGATTGGACCCAGGGGAGGTGGGACCGGCAGAGGGAGGACAGATCGTGGAGGGCCTGGTCCGTGGAGGCCTGGCCCAGGTACACGAGCATGAGCCGGGCCATCTCCACGGCGCGCTCGGAGGCGACCTTGGCCATGCCCAGGGCCCGGTCGAAGGGCTCCCCCGGGGCGGCGTCGCCCACCAGGTCCAGGGCGCCCATGACGGTCTGCATGCGGTTGTTGGTGTGGTGGGCGATGGCCCCGGCCATGCGGGCCAGGCTCTCGGCCTTCTGGAGCTGGCGGTTCCTCACTTCCAGGGCGGTCTTCTCCTGTTCGGCCCGGCGCCAATCGGCCTGGGACGCCAGGCGGTCCGCGTCCAGGCGCTGGTTCAGGAGGAGGATGAAACCGAAGGTCCACAGGGGGCTGGCGACGGTGGGCAGGAGGAAGGCCATCACCTGGACCAGGGAGTAGTCCTCGTAGGTGCGCAGGGGGGGCTGGGCCAGGGTGATCCCGGCCAGGACCAGGAGGAGGCCGGCGTGGGCGGCGAAGACGGCGGCGGTGAAGCGGGCCGGCTTCAGGAACCGGCGGCACCGGGCCCCCAGGAGGGTCGCGGCCGTGGCCAGGTCGAAGAGGGCGATGAACCCGGAGATCAGGGCCGTGCGCACGGAAAGGGAGGGCAGGAGGAAGAGGAAGACGTAGTAGGCGCCCACCATGAGGGCCAGGGCCGACCAGGACCAGCGCCGCCGTTCGGGCAGGTCCAGGAAGCGCCGGGTGCCCATCAGGAAGGCCATGTGGGCGAAGATCAGCGCCGGATTGGCGAGGATCCCCAGCCCCATGAAGCCGGTCATCGCGGTCACCACCAGGAAGAGGAAGCCCGAGGCGAAGGCGACGGCACCCGCCAGCCACCAACCGGTGCCCCGGTAGGCGTGGTTGCTCCGGAACTGGACCGTCAGCGCCGCCACCTGGGCCAGGGTGGTCAGCCCAAGGAGGAGGACGATGGTCGGCAGATCCAGCTTCATGATGTCCAAGTGTGACGCAAACAGCCCATACGCTGTAGGTTTAGCTTCCGCAATCCCGGCCTCGGTTGCCGATCGGCGCCCTTCTGCCGGACACTGGCCCCATGACCTTCCTCCGCATCCCCTGCTGCCTCCTCCTCGCCTCGGCGACCCTGGGCGCCCAGGCCCCCGCCACCCTCGGGGGCCATCCCCTCCGCCGGGGCCCCGGGGGGGAGCTCCTGCCCTGGGCGCCCTGGACGGAGATCCTGGAACGGGAGATGGCCTTCTACGCCCGGTGCCCCTCGGACCGGGGCTATCCCAGGTTCGCCACGGCCACCTTCCTGGACGGGGCCTGGAAGCCGATGCCGGAACGGCCCGACTCCATCCCCGCCACCCAGAACGGCATGGGCATCCTTTCGTACCTCAAGTACCGGGCCTGGCGGGGGGACCGGGATCCGCGGCCCCTGGCGGTGGCCCGGGCCATGGGCGACTACCTGCTCCGGGAGGCCCGGACGCCCATGGAGGGGGCCTGGCCGGGTTTCGTGCGCTCCACGGGGCGCCATGACCGGTTCCCCCAGCCCCCGGACTGCGGGACCCAGAGCGACCGCCCCTTCGAGATCCAGCCCGACAAGGGGGGCATCGCCGGCTTCGCCCTGGCGGAACTGGCCGGGGCCACGGGCGATGCCCGCTACCTGGAGGGGGCCCTCCACCTGGCCCGGGTCCTGGCCCGGAACCAGGGGCCGGGGGACGGGACCCGGTCCCCCTTCCCCTTCCGGGCCGATTACCGCACCGGGGAGGGCCGGGGGCCCGTGTCCGGCAACATGACCTACGTGTTGAGGCTGTACGACGCGCTGCTGGCGCGGGGACACCGGGAGTTCGAGGCCCCCCGGGGGCAGCTGTGGCGGTGGATCAAGGCCTGGCAGATCCCCAGCGCCGGGGGCGACGGCGTCCTCTTCGCCCAGTTCTTCGAGGACCACGACACGCCCACCAACCGCACCGCCTGGGCCCCCCTGAACCTGGCCCGCCTCCTCCTGGAGCGCCGGGAGGCCCTGGATCCGGACTGGCTCGCGGACGCGGCGGCGCTCATCGGTTTCGTGCGCCGGACCTTCACCCACGTGGAGGCCGGGGTCCGGGTCTGCCACGAGCAGGACGAGGACGCCCAGGCCTGGGGGGGCGTCAACACCACGTACGGCGCCGTGCTGGCCCTGTACGCCAAGGCCTCGGGGTCGGAGGCCCTGGCCCGGGAGGCCCGGGAGGCCCTCACCTTCGCCCTCTACGCCGTGGACGGCCAGGGCCGGCCCCGGGATCTGCCCTCCTCCGCCGTGCCGGGGGGATGGCAGGAGGACGCCCACACGGACGTCATCCATAACCTGGTGGACGCCCTGGGGGCCTATCCGGCCTGGGGCAGGCGGGAGCGCAGCAATTCCACCACCCGGGGGGCCTCCGCCTCGTCCAAGGCTGCGCCCACCCGCACCGACCGGGAGCCGTGATCGAAGGCGACAAGCCCGGTGCCCGGTCCCCACAGGGGGGGCGGGGCCAGGGCGAAACGGCTGGAGGCGGGCTCGGCGTCCAGGGCCCGGAGACGCCGGACCTGGTCGCCCCGGTACTCCCGGGTCCGGGAGATGAAGAGGACGCGGACCCGATGGACCAGGTGGCCGCTCTCCACCCCCAGGGTCTCCCGTCCCACCAGCTGCCAGGCCACCGTCAGGAGGGCATAGGCGCCTCCCAAGGTCCAGGCCGTGAGCCAGACGGCCATGAAGGGAAGGGGGGGCCCCGGCTTGTGGGAGTGGCCGAGCACCTGCCCCAGGGCCGAGGCTTCGCCCATCACCCAGCCGCAGAGCCAAAGACAGATGAACAGGAGCACCGCCCCGTTCCGGCGGGCGGGAACGGAGACCTGGATGCCGTTGGGTAGCGGCTCAATGGTCAGACGGTCAGGCTGAGGTTCGCATTTCATGGGTGGGATCCGCCAGGCAAGGGCCATGAATGATTGGGGTGGCTCCAGGATAGCGCGGCCCCTCGGGGCCCCTACACTGGGGAGGTGGGAGGTCGCATGGCCGCAGGGCCCGAGGAGATCAGATTGCGCTATCTGTACCGGCGCCTGGTGCTCCGGGGCCGGGGGAGGATCCCCCTGGAGGCGGCCAGGCGCCTCGTGGGCCCGGATTGCGCCTACCATCTCTATGCCCTTCCCGCCGAGGGGGAGGACCCGGGGGCGCAGGGGCCGGACCCGGGCGCCAACGAAGCGCCTGCCGGACGAATCCCTTGATAGACTGAACATAGCCCAGGTCCCGCCCGCCCGCGGACAACCGGGTTGCGGGAGACGGCAGATGGTTGGTGCAAGGAACGTCATGCCTCAATACACCCTCCAGCGGGTGGCCGTCGCCGGCCTGCTGGCCCTGGCCTGGGGCTGCGGAGGGGGTGGCAGCTCAAGCGGCCCCGAGGCGCCCACCTTCACCACCCAGCCCGCCGCCGCCACGGTGAACGCGGGGGATCCCGCCAGCTTCAAGGCGTCCGCCAAGGGGGCGACCCCCATGAGCTACCAGTGGCGCAAGGATGGAACCAATATCCCCGGGGCCAAATGGACCACCTATTCCCTGGCCGCCGCCGCCATGACGGACGCGGGCAGCTACGACGTGGTGGCCACCAACGCCGGGGGCAAGGCCACGAGCCAGGCCGTGGTGCTCACCGTCAAGGCCGTTCCCCCCGCCATCACCACCCAGCCCCAGGCCGCCTCGGTGTACGAGGGGGCCCCCGCCTCCTTCACCATCGCCGCCACCGGCACCGCCCCCCTGGCCTACCAGTGGAAGAAGGACGGCACGGCCGTCGCCGGCGCCACCTCCCCCACCCTGTCCTTCGCGACGGCGGCCACCACGGACGCGGGCACGTACTCGGTCACGGTGACCAACGCCGGCGGTTCCGCCACCAGCGAGGGCGCCGCCTTCGCCGTCACGGCCTCGGCCCCCCTCATCACCACCCAGCCCCAGGATCTCCAGATCGCCGCGGGTTCCTCCGCCACCCTGTCGGTCGTCGCGGCGGGCTCCCTGCCCCTGGCCTACCAGTGGTACAAGAACGGCACCGCCATCACCGGCGCCACCGGCGCCTCCCTCAGCTACAACCCGGCCGCCCAGACCGATTCCGGCGCCTACACGGTGCGGGTCACCAACACCCACGGAAGCGTGGACAGCGTCCAGGCCACCCTCACCGTCAATCCGCCCCCCAGCCTGGACCTCACCATCGACGGGATGCACCTGATCCAGTCCACCCAGACCTACGCCGGGACCCTGCCCCTGGTCGCGGGCAAGGACGGGCTCCTGCGGGTCTTCGTGAAGGCCAACGCGGCCAACACCGCGCAGCCCAAGGTGCGGGTCCGCTGGTACAACGCCGGCGGGACCCTGGCCCAGACCTGGACGATCCAGGCCCCCGCGTCCTCGGTGCCCACCACGGTGTCCACGGCGCCCCTCACCGCCTCCTGGAACGTGGCCGTGCCCGGCAATCTCATCACCCCCGGCGTCTCCGTGCTCGCCGACGTGGACCCGGACGGGACCGTGGGCGAGAACAGCAAGACCAACAACCAGTTCCCCGTGTCGGGCACCCCCCTGCCCCTCACCGTCACCGCCGTCAGCACCTTCCAGGCGACCCTCATCCCCGTCTCCCAGAGCGGGCTGCGCCCCACCCTCACCGCGGACGACCTGCCCCTTTGGACGGGCCGCCTCGCCCTCATGGGGCCCCTGGGGACCGTGGACGCCCAGCTGGGAGCCACCTACACCACCACCACGACCCTGGCCAGCGACGGCACCGGATGGTCCACCCTCCTGTCGGAGATCGAGGCCAAGCGCGTGGCCGAAGGCGCCACCTCCCGCTACTACTTCGGGGCCGTCTCCGTCTCCTACCGCTCCGGCACCGCCGGCCTGGGCTACGTGCCCGGCTCCGCCGCCGGCGGCTACCGCTCCGCCATCGGCTGGGACAAGATCGGCTACCAGGACGGGGGCAACTTCCCCGAGGTCTACGCCCACGAGGTGGGCCACAATCTGGGCCGCAGGCACGCCCCCTGCGGCGGCCCCTCCACCGTCGACCCCGCCTACCCCTACTCGAACGGGTCCATCGGCGTGACGGGCTACAACACCACCACCGCCCTGCTCCAGGACGCCACCACCCCGGACATCATGGCCTACTGCTCCCCGGTGTGGATCAGCGACTACACCTATCAGGGCATCTACAACTGGCGGCAGAGCGGCGCCATGGTCATCTCCGACCAGGAGCAGCCCCAGCAGGAGGGCCTCCTGGTGTGGGGCCGGGTCAAGGCCGGCCGCTGGATCCTGGAGCCCGCCTTCCGCGTGAAGGGGATCCTGCCGGCGGGAGCCGGCTCCCGCCGGG